>CALJVC010000053.1 GCA_937974845.1 uncultured Pseudogracilibacillus sp.
TTTTTTACTTTGCAAAATGTGGAGGAGGAAGAAGGATTTTCAAGAAAACTATTCCAGTCCGAAAAGATTAGCAGATCTATCACTCTATTCCATCAGGCGACACTGATAGATAGCTTCTTCTAAACTGAATCGAAAAATTTCCGAAAGAAGTAGCAAATACTTCCTCTTGACAAGTTTGTAATGAGATTTATGTTTGGGCTTCTTCCTCATAATCGCATTGTGAACAGCGGACTTGAACCTTTTTCCGAGTACGCTTTTCAACTAAATACTCATTACATTTTGGACAATGACGGGCAATCGGTTTATCCCAAGAAACAAAGTCACAATCAGGATACCTTTCGCATCCATAGAAGGTACGATTTCTTTTAGATTTCCGTTCTACAATTTCTCCTTCTTTACAGGTAGGACAAGTAACGCCGATTTTTTTTAAGATTGGTTTCGCGTTTCGGCAATTAGGGAAATTAGAACAGGCGATAAACTTCCCATATCGTCCCATCTTATAAACCATTGGGTGACCACACTTTTCACAATCGATTCCAGCTGGCTCATCTTTAATTTCTACTTCTTTCATTTCTTCCTCTGCCCTTTCTAAACGAACAGCAAAATCCTTGTAGAAATTATCGATGATAGTAATCCAACCGACTTTTCCCTCTTCAATCTTATCCAAGTCACTTTCCATCGATGCGGTAAAATCGACGCTTGTGATTTCTGGAAAGTATTCAACTAATATATCGTTGACGATTTCTCCTAGTTCCGTCGGTACGAAACGGCGATTATCGAGGGCTACATAACCTCGTCTTTGGATTGTATCGAGAGTCGGAGCGTAGGTAGATGGGCGACCAATTCCTTGCTTCTCCATCGTTCCAACTAAAGTTGCTTCAGTATAACGTGGAGGTGGTTGGGTAAAGTGTTGGTTCGGCTTAATTTCCTTAGCTGGTACACGATCCTGCTCTATTAAATTCGGTAGATAGCTTTCTTTTTCTTTTTTACCGTGATCCGTACCTTCTACATACACTTCCATGAAACCTTTAAATTTAATCTTTGAACCTGTTGCTCGGAATTCAACATCATTATTGTTTAGATGAACAGTCATCGTATCCATCACTGCCGGTGCCATTTGACTCGCTAAAAAGCGCTCATAGATCAACTTGTAGAGACGATATTGGTCGTTCGTTAACTTATCTTTTATTTGAGAAGGTTCTAAATGAATGGAAGTCGGCCGAATCGCTTCGTGAGCATCCTGGGCTCCTTCTTGATTTTTTACCTTTCGCTGACCACCGACATATGCCTCTCCATATTTATCAAGAATATATGCTTTTGTTTCTTCTATAGCTGTAGGGGAAACCCGGGTCGAATCCGTTCGCATATACGTGATTAAACCGGTAATACCGCCCGATGCCTGGCCTAAATCGATCCCCTCATATAGTTGCTGTGCAACCATCATCGTTTTTCTCGCTCGGAAGTTTAACTTACGAGCCGCTTCTTGCTGTAGGGTTGAGGTAATGAAGGGGCGAGCTGGATTGCGTCGACGTTCCCGTTTGTTTACCTTTTCTACAGTGAACTCCTTATCTTTCAATCGAGCGATCACTTGCTCGACATCTTCTTTCGTTTTCAAATCTTGCTTTTTACCTTCTATACCATAAAACTTCCCGGTAAACTCTTGCCCATCTTTTGCAAACTGGGCTTCGATAGACCAATATTCTTCTGGTGTAAAGTTTTGAATTTCCTTTTCCCGGTCGATAATCATTTTTACAGCGACCGTTTGCACACGGCCAGCACTTAAACCTTTTTTCACTTTTTTCCATAAAAGCGGGCTAATATTATAACCAACAAGACGGTCTAACACTCGCCTCGCCTGTTGGGCATCTACCAAGTTGTAATCAATTTTCCGTGGTTTTTTAAAGGATTCCTTTACCGCATCCTCTGTAATCTCGTTAAATACGACGCGGCATTCCGAATCTAAGTCCATTTTTAAGGCCTGGGCTAGATGCCAAGCAATTGCTTCCCCTTCCCGGTCAGGGTCCGCTGCTAAGTAGATTTTTTTAGCTTTCTTCGCCTCTCGACGTAGTTCCTTTAAAATTTCCCCTTTACCACGAATGGTAATATACTTCAGTGCATAGTTATTCTCGACATCGACTCCCATCTGGCTTTTTGGTAAATCACGTACGTGTCCCATCGAGGCTTTAACCGTATACTTATTTCCTAAATACCGTTTTATTGTCTTTGCTTTAGCTGGCGATTCTACAATTACTAAATAATCCGACATGTATGTTCCTCCTATATATTGAGGTAAGTATAGTTATTTTTATGTGTGGATGTGTTAAATTGATAAAATAAATCTTCACTTATAGTAAGAAGATATAACGACTTTGTCAAATATAGCGAATAAAAATAATGAAAAAAGTTGTTAAAAACTTGAAAAGCTAAAAAGATCCTTATCCTCAAGAATATCTGATGCGTCCATGACCAGCTTAGCTCCCTCTTGGATCATTCGGTGACAGCCCCTTGCCTTTGAATGCAATATAGAGCCTGGTACCGCATATACTTCTCTTCCTTGTTCTAAAGCAAAATCTACAGTAATATTTGTTCCACTTTTTTCTTCAGCTTCTATCACTAACGTCGCCTTTGTTAAACCACTTATTATTCGGTTTCTTTCTGGGAAATGAAATTTACGTGGGCGACGGTATGGAGGATATTCTGAAATAACTAAACCACATTTTACAATGCTTTCAAATAATTTTCTATGACTTTGGGGATAAAGGTGATAAAAACCACTTCCTAATACGGCTATTGTAGCTCCATCGTACCGCAATGTAAGTTCATGAGCCAGTCGGTCGATACCATAGGCTAAGCCACTGACAACCATCCACCCTTCCTTAATTAATGGTGTTGCAATATATTCTAACTTTTTTGGCCCTTCCTGGGATGGACGGCGGCTACCAATAATACTAATAGAGGGGGTCTTTTTTAATAATTGACGGTTCCCAAGACAATATAATACAAAAGGCGGATCAGGGATTTTTTTCAACAATGGGGGATATAAAGAATCAAAAATCGTCACTGTTGCTATATTTTTCAATTGTGCTTCAAAGCGGGATTGCTCGTGTACATCATGTAATTCATGATAGAGACGTTTCGCACGTTCGAGAGGAATTTGTAGAGTTTGATGAAGGGCTTGAGGAGAAAGGTTGAAGAAACTTTCTAAACTTTCATCTTGACGAAGCATACGACGTAATAGGCCCCGGGTCATACTTGGCAAATGGTGCAAACGGAGTAAGCGGTTTCTTTTTAGGTCCAAAACATTTCCTCCTTTATTGAAGAAAGGAAGAGGCGACCGGTAGTCGCTTCTTCCTCTATCATCATTAGTGAGTTTTACACTTTTCATCTAAACCATTTTCTTTAAGGAGCTCAATCATTGTGCTACCCATCTCTGCTGGAGAGTCTGCTACTTTGATGCCACACTCACGCATGACACGTTTTTTCGCTTCTGCCGTACCTTCTCCACCAGAAATAATTGCTCCTGCGTGACCCATACGTTTTCCTGGAGGTGCAGTAGCTCCTCCGATGAAGCCGGCTACTGGTTTGTCCATATGTTCTTTAATCCATTGGGCAGCCTCTTCTTCTGCCGTACCTCCGATTTCTCCAATCATCATAACGGCATACGTTTCAGGGTCTTCATTGAAGGCTTTTAAAGCGTCAATAAAGGATGTCCCATTAATTGGGTCTCCACCGATTCCAATGGCCGTTGTTTGACCATAGCCAGCCTGGGATAGTTGATGAACAGCTTCATAAGTTAAAGTTCCAGAGCGAGAAACGACGCCAATGTGACCTTTTTTATGGATGTATCCAGGCATAATACCGATCTTCGTTTCTTCTGCTGAAATAATTCCTGGGCAGTTCGGTCCTAAGAGACGAGTTTTCTTCCCTTCCATGTATTTCTTTACTTTAACCATATCGCCAATTGGGATATGTTCAGTAATACAAATTGTTAAATCTAATTCTGCATCCACTGCCTCCATAATTGCATCAGCAGCAAAAGGAGCAGGGACAAAGATAATCGATACGGTTGCTCCAGTCGCTTTCACCGCGTCTTCTACCGTATTAAATACCGGTACACCTAATACTTCGGTTCCACCTCGTCCTGGAGTAACTCCTCCAACGATTTTTGTACCGTAGTCTAACATTTGTTTCGTATGGTCTAAACCGGCTGAACCAGTAATACCTTGAACAATTACTTTCGTATCTTCATTTACATAAATACTCATTTTCGACGTCCTTTCAGCTATTCTTTCAAATTTTAACTTTCTTCTGGACAAAGGTTCATTATTGGTTAACTAATTTAACAATTTTCTCTGCACCATCAGCCATAGAATCTGCTGCAACGATGTTTAATCCAGACTCCTCTAACATCTTCTTACCTAACTCAACGTTCGTACCCTCTAAACGAACAACTAAAGGAATTTCTAAGCCTAGTTGCTTCGTTGCTTCGATAATACCCGCAGCAATGTTGTCGCACTTCATAATTCCTCCGAAGACGTTAACTAAAATTCCTTCAACAGCATCGTCAGAAAGGATAATTTTGAAGGCTTCTGCTACTCTTTCAGCTGTTGCATCTCCACCAACGTCTAAGAAGTTTGCAGGGTTTCCGCCGTGGAACTTAATAATATCCATTGTCGCCATGGCTAGTCCTGCTCCGTTAACCATACATCCGATGTTACCATCTAACTGGATGTAACTTAAATCGTGCTTAGAAGCTTCAATTTCATTTGGATCCTCTTCATCTAAGTCACGTAATTCCATAATGTGTGGTTGACGATATAGGGCGTTCTCGTCAAAGTTAATCTTAGCGTCAAGGGCTACTACTTCGTTTTCCTTCGTTGTAACTAGTGGGTTAATTTCTGCAACCATACAGTCGTTTTCAACGAAAGCCTTATATAAATTTAATAATAGTTTGGCAACTTTATTCACTAATTCTTTTGGGAAGTTTAAGTTGAAAGCTAAACGACGTGCTTGGAATCCAGTTAATCCTACCGTTGGATCAACGACTTCCTTAAAAATTTTCTCTGGTGATTCAGCGGCTACTTCTTCAATCTCCATACCGCCTTCCTCTGAACCCATAAGTACAATACGGGAAGTATTACGGTCGAGTACAAGGCCGATATAGTATTCTTTATCGATATTGGAACCTTCTTCGATTAAGAGACGTTTAACTTCTTTACCTTCTGGTCCAGTTTGTGGAGTAACGAGTACTTTACCTAAGATCTCATCGGCATACTTTTCTACTTCTTCTAAGTTTTTAGCAATCTTTACACCGCCGGCCTTACCTCTACCTCCGGCATGGATTTGTGCTTTGACAACCGTGACCTCGCTATCGAGCTTTTTAGCATTTTCGACAGCTTCTTCAACAGAATACGCAACGTATCCTCTAGGAACATTGACACCGTACTCTCTTAACAGATCTTTACTTTGATACTCATGAATGTTCATCCCTAATCCTCCATTTAAAAAATTGAATACACTATTATTGTAATAAAAAGTACATGATTACACAAAGAATAAGATATATGAATATGCGCCGATAATCAATTATAATGTTTTATGGCGCTGGTCGAGCCGATAAATAAAGGCAAACACCTCAGCAACTGCCTCGTAGAGCTCCTCTGGAATCGTCTCGTTAATATTCAATGTACTTAGCAGCTCAACAAGACTTGGATCTTCTACGATAGGTACATCATAGGCCTCTGCTTTTTCAATAATATTTTCAGCTATTTTTCCCTTTCCTAAGGCAGTAACCCTTGGTGGTTCGTTCGCCTGTTGGTCGTAGGTTAGGGCAGCTGCTTGCTTTCGCTTATCCTTCATATCCTTATATCAAACCCTTCCTGCCTTTGCGTCGCGATAGGACGCTTCGGTTTATCGTTCATAAACCCCTTATCTTCATCCTCTATAGGTTTAAAACGCAAATTGGATAGATGGTAATCAAGGGACTCTAGTCCATCGGCTAGAGCCTGTTTTAGTGGATCGACCGCCTTTTGTAGCTGTTGATCAAATTGATTATACACAGTTAAGGTGATCCGTCGCTTTTGCACTTGCATATCGATGATCGTCTCTTTAATATGATGTAACTCAAGGAAAAATAATATCCGACAAAAAGAAGCATCGATCTGATCATCGTCTGTCTTTTTTCCTTCAAAGCGTAGGAAAAGGTCCCTTGGTAAGCCAATTCTTTCTCCCGGTAACTGAAGTTGGGCCTGAAGGATAGATTGCTCCTCTTTCGTCTGTAATTGGAGTCCATTTATATAATGAACTAACTGTTGGACATTTTCAAGCGCAGCGCGCTCTTTATGCACTAAGTCCAAAAGTAGACCTTTGATTGTTTCCTGTAAAATCGGTATAGACGGTGGAAGGCCTTCTGCTTGAGAAGCTTGAGAACGAAGAATCGCTTCATTGGCTATCCCGAGACTGTGGCCTACTTGTTTAGCATGCAATAAAAAACGTTCAACTAAGAATGCGGAGGCCCCTCTTTGTTTTGGTTCAACGTCTTGTAAAGACTCTAACAAGAGCATGTACGTATGATTGTTCGCTAAGCTATTTACAATCGCTCGCAAGGTCTGAAAGGCCTCTGCCGGCGCTCGAGACTGTACCGAAGATAGCTGTGCTTGCATTCGTTCAGGTAATAAAGGTAGTAAGTCTCTTGTCACCCTTTCTTGGAACTTAGCCATCTCTTCCGGAGGCAAGGTTGTTCGATCTATTAATTGAAATGCATGGACAAGATTAGTACTTACAGTCTTTACCGAAGGGTAGTTTTTCACTAACGCTAATATGCTCGAGCGGATCTCTGGTCTAGAAACCTGCTCCTGTAAAAGTTGAAAGATTTCTTTATTTGAAAGGGTAGGTTCTGATGATGAACGAAGATTTGCCTGAAACAAGGCTTCCTGTTCGCCCTTTGGTAAAGAAAGGAGACGAAAAGCTTGAAGCATTTGTAAAAGGTGGCGCCCTTCCTGGGCCGGGAGTTCTATTGCCGTTGGAGAATGAAGTAAGCTTCGGATCCTCGATGCCAGTATTTCTCCTGAAGCTGTTTTCGGTAAACCTTCGATTTGACTTAAAGCTTTTTTTAACATCGGGGTGATCTGTGAAGAATCATAAGTAAGAAGAGCTCGCGCAACATTTTCCGATAGAGGAAGTCGTTGCTGAAGCATCATCTTAATAACTGCAGGTGCTTTTTCACTTTTACCAAGTTGTTGAAGTAGCTCTAACGCTTGAATTAATTCCGTACGATGAAAGGGTATCCTTTCTTTTAATAGCATGTCAACTAGAGCAACAGCCTGGTCCGTCGCACGGATTTGCATTTGCTGTAAAAGAGCCTGAATCGACGCTTCTTGAGCACCTTGGCGATGGATTCCCATCACCCTCAGATAAAACAAATGCTCTCCTTTTTGTTCTACTTGAAAAAGATATCGCTCCCCTACGGCTAAAGGTGTGTCAATTTGCGCTACAATTCTCTGTGCACCAATTTGTACCTCTGCTCGATTATTAGGGAAAATTTTATTTACTTTACCTAAGGCTACCTGACCATCGCGTAACTTCATGGTCACTTCGGTCGGTTGGCCTGTTCTTTCTAAAGGAATATTGGAAATTAACACGATGTCACCCCTTTATAAGGACAATTACTTCTTTACTGTCGCTTGTACTGGCGAAAAAGAGCGTCGATGTTCGGGTGTAGGACCATAGGTATGTAAAGCTTCGAGATGCTCCTTAGAACCATATCCCTTATTTTTAGCAAATTGATATGCAGGATAACGCTTATCTAGCTCTTCCATGATCCGATCTCTCGTTACTTTCGCTAGGATACTCGCCGCTGCAATAGCTAAGCTTTTTTGATCCCCTTTAACTATTGCGATTGTCTCAGTATTTTCAACCTTTACATCCTCTGCATCGATTAAAGTAATTTGTGGCCTATGGGGAAGTCCTTCGATAGCCTGGGACATAGCTAACTTCGTCGCCTCTAATATGTTTAAAGCGTCGATATCCTTCGCTTCGACGACTGCAATCCGATAGGCGATTGCTTCTTCAATAATTTGCTCATATAGAATCTCGCGCGTCTTTGCAGAGATTTTTTTTGAATCCGTTAAATCAAAAGCAGTAAAGCTAGTCGGTAATATCACCGCTGCTGCCACTACTGGCCCTGCTAACGGGCCTCTTCCCGCTTCGTCAACCCCGGCAATGTAATAAGTGGAATCCTTACGATAAGCATCATCAAAGGCCCGCAATTGGTTAAACCGTTCCTTCTTCGCTTCTTCTTCCCGTTTCTTTTTTTCATAGGAGCGAACTAATTGTTGTACGCCCTTTCGTTCATCGGTTTTAAGTTCTTCTATATCTTCGTCTTTTAGTTTGTCATCCTTCAACATTTGTCGCAGAATTGCGATCGATTTACTTTTCACTATCGTCCATCCCTCACTTATAGTATCGGTTCTCTTTTATATTTCTTAACCGTTCGATTTACTTATTCTAATGAAATTCTCCCAAGCTTCCCGGTTCGGAAGTCTTGCAAGACGATAGTGGCAACCTTATCGAAGTTTATCTGGCCACCACTTTGTACGGCTCCTCGCATCCGACCAATTTCTTCAAAAATAAGCCACATATCCTCTCGTTCTTGAATAGGAAATCTTTCAAGAAAAGACGCTTCATAATGGGATAGAGCATACCGAATCAAATAAGCAGCAACGTCTTGTTCCGGTGTTACATCGTATTTAATCGACCCTACAGAGGCTAACTTAAGACCAACTTCTTCCGATTCAAACTTTGGCCACAAAACCCCAGGTGTATCTAAAAGTTCAAATTTACCACGTACTTTAATCCATTGTGGTGTTTTGGTAATTCCGGGACGGTCGCCGATTTTGGCGATACGCTTCTTTGCTAAGCGATTAATTAAGGTTGATTTTCCAACATTCGGAATGCCGACAACCATAGCCCGAATCGGCCTTTCGTTTGCCCCTTTTTCTATACGCCGGTTCTGGTTCGCTAAACCCTTTTGGTATACAAGCTCTACCAATCCTTGTATATCTTCCTTCTTATCGACATCTATAGCCATAGCCGTCATTCCATCGGAGGCAAACTTTTTTAACCAGGCAGTGGTTCTTTTTTCATCCGCTAGATCCCGTTTCATTAACACGACTATTTTTTCTTTATCCTTTATCATTGTTTGTAATAAAGGATTCTGTGAACTTTGTGGGATTCTCGCATCGACCAATTCGACAACTATATCAACGAGACGTAAGTTCGCTTCGATTTCCCGCTTCGCCTTCGCCATATGACCTGGATACCATTGAATCATAACATCACCAACTTTTATTTCACTATTTGCATTCGTTTTGGGGGCCAATATATAATGTTCGTTTTTCCGACTACTTGATCTAAAGGAACAAGACCGACATCCTCATGACGACTATCGGTAGAGTTATGCCGATTATCTCCTAAGACAAAAATATAACCTTCTGGAATAGTTTGATGGTTCCCTTTTAAATTTTCTAAAGAAAAATCTGCCGTGTTAACATGATAAAACTCATGGCCTTCAGACACTTTTGGTAAAAAGGGTTGTTCTACCGGTTCACCATCGATATATAAAACATCATCCTCTACTTTAACATGTTCTCCGGGTAAACCGATGACTCTTTTAATAAAGTCTTTCTGTTCTGAGGCGTGAAAGACAACGATATCAAAACGCTCAGGTTCTTTAAAATAATAGGTAAATTTATCAACAATCATCTGATCCTGAGAAAAGAGCGTCGGTTGCATCGAAGGTCCTTCTACGATAATTGGAGAAAACAAAAACTTACGGACGAGAAGTGCAAAAACTAGCGCTATAACTACAATTTTTATCCAGCTAAAAAAATCAGACTTCTTTTCTTCTGTCATGTTGCCCCTCCCAACTCAAACTAAACCGAGATTCATATTTGAGAAAACATGACCTCATCAATAGTTTATCATTGTATTTCATTTAAAAAAAAGGAGCTCGCATGAAAGCAGAAGCTCCTTCGTTTGGCAATTATTTAAGATCCTTACATCTTTTCTTGAATACGCGCTGCTCTACCGCTGCGTTTACGTAAGTAATTCAGCTTCGCACGACGTACTCGACCACGACGAGTCACTTCGATCTTGTCGATTCGTGGTGAGTGTAAAGGGAATGTACGTTCCACACCAACTCCGTAAGAAATTTTTCTTACTGTAAAGGTTTCATTAATTCCGCCATTTTGGCGCTTAACGACAACTCCTTCAAAAACTTGGATACGTTCACGGTTACCTTCTACTACCTTGGCATGTACTCGAACCGTGTCTCCTGGACGAAAGTCAGGGTGATCTGTACGTAACTGATCTTTCGTTAAGCTTTCGATTAATTCTTGCATTTGTTTCACTCCTTCCAAACTAATGCTCATACTTAAAATAAGTAGCGGAACATCGTTTTCGCTTCAACAAATAAAGCACAATTTATAATATAACATAATTATCAAGAAATACACAAGTGATAATATCGCAATTTACTATTTCGTTTTTTCCCCTTTTATTTCTTTGAGCAGCTCTACTTCTTCTTCGGTCAATATCCTGTTTTCCAATAAATCAGGCCGTCTTTCTAAGGTACGACGTAAAGATTCTTTCAAGCGCCACCGATCGATATGGGCATGGTGCCCTTCTAAAAGAACGGAAGGAACCTTCATCCCTCGAAACTCTTCCGGCCGAGTATAATGGGGATGTTCTAGTAAACCAGTTGAAAAAGAGTCCTCTTCTTTAGAAGCCTGGTTTCCTAAAACGCCGGGTAGAAGCCGAACGACGCTATCTACGACAACCATTGCACCTATTTCACCACTCGTTAGCACGTAATCACCGATAGATATTTCATCCGTCACTATGCTTCGGATTCGTTCATCGTATCCTTCATAATGACCACATATAATAATTAAGTGTTCCTCCTTCGCCAGCTCTTCAGCCTTTCTTTGTGTATAGGCCTCACCTTGGGGACACATTAAAAGAATTCTCGGATTCGTCGTTCGTCTTTCTTTTACGTGATCGACTGCATCAAAAATCGGTTGGGGGGTCAAAATCATCCCCGCCCCACCCCCATAAGGATAATCATCGACTTTTTTATGTTTATTTGTCGAAAACTCACGGAAATTGACTAAGTCATAGGTGAAGTGTTTTCTTTCATTCGCTCGTTTCAATATAGAACTTTGTAAAACCCCTTCTAACATTTCGGGAAACAATGTTAATATATCAATATGCATTAGTCTAATAACCCTTCCATTACTTCGATAACAATTGTCTTTTCTTCGACATTCACTTCCTTAACGACATCGGGAATATAAGGAATTAAATACTCCTTGCCGGTATTGTCCTTAACTACCCATACATCATTGGCTCCCGGAGCGAGAATATAATCAACGATACCAATCCTTTCTCCTTCCGTCGTCACTACTTTACAATCGATAATTTCGTGGTAATAAAACTCTCCTGGCTCTAATGCTGTTTGCTGGCTTTCCTTAATATGTAGTGTAGAGCCTTTTAGCTTTTCTACGGCTTGTAAATCTTCTAATTCCTCAAAGGCCAACAAGCGAAATTGTTTGTGTCTGCGAGATTTGGCAATCGTTAGCTCTCTATACTCTCCTGTACTTTCCTGTAGATAGACCGTTGATCCGGGAGAAAAACGTTCATCAAAATCCGAAATCTGCCGTACACGGACTTCACCTTTTACACCATGGGTATTCACGATTTCACCGATTAAGAACATTCTTTCTTTTTCCAACATGCTTCCTCACATCTTTATATCGTATTTACTTACAAGCTGACTTCGCTTCTATGGGTGATATAGCCTGGAATCTTCATCAATAGCTTTCGATAAAAAAAGACTGAATCATCGTCTTGAATCAGTCTTCTTTTTCCTTACATGATGTCTAAGTATACCCTTTTTTTCTCTTCTGTATTAGCGGAATACACAACGGTACGAATGGCATTTGCGATGCGTCCGTTCTTTCCGATTACTTTTCCGACATCCGCTTCATTGACCGTCAAATGGTAGACAACCTTGCGTGCTTCTTCACGGCGGTCGACCTTAATATCTTCTGGATGGTCGACAAGAGGTCTCACAATTGCTTCAATTAATTGTTTCATAGAACCTCACTTCTTTTACTTTTTGTTTTTAAGCTCATGAAACTTCTCCATAATCCCTTGGCTTGAAAAGAGATTACGAACAGTATCGCTAGGTTGTGCACCCTTGGACATCCAGTCTAATGCTTTTTCTTCATCGATCTTTAAAGTGACTGGTTCTGTCTGTGGGTTATAGATTCCTACTTGTTCGATGGAACGTCCATCTCTTGGTGAACGGGAATCCGCTACTACAATACGGTAATGAGGGTTTTTCTTAGAACCCATTCTCTTTAAACGAATTTTTACTGCCATCGTTCATCCACCTCCTAAATTCTACTACAATTTATCCTACCATGCTTTTTGCACCGTGTAAAGTAAAAATACATGACAGGTTTACATAAATGGAAACGGGAAGCCACCTCGCCCACGTTTTTTTCCTTTTTGCATATTTGTCATCTGCTTCATCATTTTTTTCATTTCATTAAATTGTTTTAATAGACGGTTAACCTGGGATACATTCGTTCCTGATCCTTTGGCAACCCGTTGTTTACGACTCTTATTCATAATCGAAGGGTTTTGCCTTTCCTCAATCGTCATCGACTGAATAATGGCTTCAATTTGTGCAATTTGCTTTTCATCCACTTGGACATTTTTCATTCCGCGCATTTTATTAGCACCTGGAATCATATTAATGAGTTCATCTAGGGGACCCATTTTCTTGACTTGGTCCATCTGTTCGAGAAAGTCCTCTAGCGTGAAGGACATGGTACGCATCTTTTCTTCCATTTCCTTCGCTTTTTTCTCATCGATAGTGGACTGGGCCTTTTCAATTAGGGTGAGTACATCTCCCATACCGAGGATTCTCGAAGCCATTCGATCCGGGTGGAATTCTTCTAATTCATCCATTTTTTCTCCCATACCGACAAACTTGATTGGCTTACCGGTTACCGCCTTAATCGATAAGGCTGCCCCGCCTCGTGTATCTCCATCTAATTTCGTTAAGATTAATCCCGTGACATCTAAATGTTCATCAAATTGTTCCGCTACATTTACAGCATCCTGACCGGTCATCGCATCGACAACGAGAAAAATCTCATCGGGATTAGCTACTTCCTTAATTTCTTTTAATTCATCCATTAATTCGTCGTCAATGTGAAGGCGTCCAGCAGTATCAATAAGCACGTAATCGTGATGGTATTCTTTCGCATATTCCAAAGCTTTTTTCGTAATTTCTACTGGATCTGCTTCTGTTCCCATTTCAAAGACAGGAAGGTCTAACTGCTTACCAATTGTTTGTAATTGTTGAATCGCTGCCGGACGATAAACGTCACAGGCGACGAGTAATGGTTTTCGATTGTATTGCTTTCGCAGTAAGTTTGCTAACTTCCCGGTCGTCGTCGTCTTACCAGCCCCTTGGAGACCGGACATTAAAATAACGGTTGGTGGACGATCGCTTACAGCTATTTTACTCTGGCTTCCCCCCATCAACTCCGTTAATTCTTCTTGGACGATTTTAATTACTTGTTGCCCAGGCGTTAGGCTTTCCATTACTTCTTGACCTACTGCCCGCTCTTTTATATCCTTAATAAACTCTCGAACGACTTTAAAGTTAACGTCCGCTTCTAACAAGGCTAAGCGGACTTCTCGAGCCATTTCATTAACGTCGCGTTCGCTTACTTTACCTTTACCTGTAATCTTTTTTATCGTTTCTTGCAAACGACTGGATAAACCTTCAAAGGCCATCGTCGAACTCCTTTCTTCCTCTAGTCTAGTTTCCGCAACTCGTCAAATAAGTTACGAACCTCTTCTTTGAGGCATTGGTTTTCTTCTAAAACTTGTATGAGCTGATTTATTTTTTCTTCCCGGCGTTGAAACTTTTCATAAAGTCTAAGTTTCTTTTCATACATTTCTAAATGTTGTTCCGTACGTCTTATTGTATCATGAACTGCCTGTCGGGACACTTGATGATAATCAGCAATTTCTTTGAGGGAGTAATCTTCGCGATAGTATAACTCCATATACTCCATCTGCTTTTTCGTTAGCAATTGGTGATAAAAGTCATACAACATATTTAAGCGCGTAGTTTTTTCCAGCATACTAGTCATCCTCTTGCTCTACTAAATCAGCAAAGAGACCATAGACAAAAGCGTGGGCATCGAAGCCTTGTAAATCATCGACACCTTCACCAAAACCGACTAATTTTACCGGAAGACCCATTTCATTTTTTATCGCTAACACAATACCACCTTTAGCAGTACCATCTAATTTAGTGAGGACAATTCCAGAAACATCCGTCACTTCCGAAAAGGTTTTTGCCTGGCTTAAAGCGTTTTGCCCCGTGGTTGCATCTAAAACGAGTAACACTTCGTGTGGAGCTTCAGGAATTTCTCTCTTAATTACCCGTTGAATTTTTTCTAGTTCATTCATCAAGTTTACCTTATTTTGTAATCGACCAGCCGTATCACAAATTAAAACATCGACATCGCGGGATTTAGCCGCTTTAATTCCGTCGAAAATAACAGCTGCAGGGTCGCTTCCTTCCGATTGTTTAATTACTTCTACTTGCGCTCGTTTTCCCCATTCTTCTAATTGTTCAATTGCCCCTGCACGGAAGGTATCCCCGGCTGCTAACATTACTTCTTTTCCCTCAGCCTTTAATTTAGCAGCTAACTTCCCGATGGAAGTTGTTTTACCGACACCATTAACACCGACGACTAAAATGACGTTCAAACGACCGTCTTCAAGATTTAAAGCTGAAATCGACTCATCTTCATCACCATAATAAATTTCAACTAACTTTTCCGAGATTACTTCATTCATTTCAGCTGGATCTTTAATATTTTTTCGTTGAACTTCAAACTTCAAGTCATCGACCAAATCCATGACCGTCGTCACACCAACATCAGCCATAATCAATAGTTCTTCTAATTCTTCGAAAAACTCTTCATCCACTTGCCTATACCGAGCAAACATATCATTAAGCTTCTCGGTAAAGCTTTGTCTCGTTTTATTCATCCCTTTTTTATACGTCGTAGTTTTTTCTTGTTCCTCTTCTTTCATAAACTTCTTTTTTAAACGATTAAAAAACCCCATCGTAATCTTTCCTTTCTAACTTGATTGTACTAAATCATCGGCTTCTTCTAAACGGACGGAAACAAAGCGGGAAACCCCTGATTCCTGCATCGTCACTCCGTATAGAGCATCGGCCTTTTCCATCGTTCCTTTACGGTGACTAATAACGACAAACTGACTTTCTTCACTAAATCTTTTTAAGTAGGATGCGAACCGATCCACATTCGCCTCATCTAAGGCGGCATCGACTTCGTCCAAAATCACAAAAGGAACTGAGCGAGCACGTAAAATAGCAAACAATAAAGCAATCGCTGTTAACGCCCGTTCGCCACCTGATAGGAGCTCTAATGTTTTTAACTTTTTCCCCGGTGGACGGGCGACAATATCGATTCCGGTTTCTAAATAATTATCCGGATTAGTTAGAACTAATTCGGCATGGCCACCACCGAAAAGTTGCGAAAAGACTTCCGTAAAGGCTTCTTGGATACTTTCAAAGGTCCTTTTAAAGCGAGTAATCATCTCTTTATCCATTCGTTCTATCGCTCCATATAAAGTATCCTTTGCCTCTAATAAATCTTCGCGTTGACGATTTAAAAAACTCTCCCTTTCTTTTAAGCGTTCGTACTCTTCAATAGCTCCTAAATTAACCGTACCTAAAGCACGAATCTTTTGCCGGAGATGCTGGACCTTTTTCTCTTGGGCCTCGATATCTTCTACTTTCGGATAAGTTTTTTCCGCTTTTTCAAAAGTAATCGTATATCGTTCTTGTAAAGTTTGTAGACGGTTTTCTAATTGGACATCGAGACGGCCGGCCTCTACTTCTTTATCCTGGAGGACTTGTTTTGCTTCATTCAATATTTTACGCCTTCCATCTAACTCACGATTACCATCTTCAATTGCCTGTAAGGAGGACTTTCTCTTCTCTTGTAAGTCTGTAATTTCCCTTTGAATCGAAACCCTTTTATCTCGATAGTTTTGCAAAGTCGCCTCGATTTCTTCTATATGTTCCATTTGCTCTTCTACTTTTGCAATCTCTTTTAATTGTTCGGTAATCTCTCGGAATTTTTCTTGTAGACGACTTTTTTCCTCAGCAAGTCCGTGAAGGGTTTCTTCAAAATATTTTGCTCTTTCTTGTTGTTCCGTACGCTTTATCTGCAACTCATGGAGACGCTTTTCATTTTTCGTCTTATTTTCGAGTAGCTTTTCTCTTTCTTCCGTCATCGATTCGATTCGTTGTTTCGTTCCATCTATCTGTTCGGTTAAAGATGTTAAGCGCTGGGTATTTTCTTTCAAACCTTCCTTTACTCGAACCGCTTCCTCTTCATATTCCTGCTCTTGATAAGCAAAGCCCGTTAACTGGCCTTGAAGGGACTCTAAAGTAAAGTCAAGCTGTTGAACCTGTCTAGTCAGCGCTTCACACTCCCTTTCCAAACTTTCTAAGGAAGAAGTGAGTTGTTCGACTTCCTGACGTCCTTGTAAAAGTTGTCCTTCCCGCCCTTCTTTTTCCCTTAGTCCTTTACTTAAAGCTTGTTCAATTTGAGTAATTCGTTCCTTTAGCTGTTGCCATTCCCTTTCCCGACTAAAAAGAGACCCTTGCCGTTTTCGTTGGGCTCCGCCGGAAATCGATCCTCCTGGAAAAACAACATCCCCTTCTAAAGTTACAATCCGGTAACGGCGATTCGTTTTGGCTGCTATTTGGTTAGCAGTAATCAAGTTCTCTGTTACGATTACATTCCCCATCAAATGGTCGACTACTTTCCGGTACCCCGGTTCAACATCAACTAAGTCGTTCGCTATTCCAATAAAACCAGGCTCTCGGGAAACAAGCTGCTGCACTTGCGCCGGTAAGGTCCTCGGTATAATAGACTTAAGAGGAAGAAAAGTCGCCCGTCCTTTATTCTCCCGTTTTAACCAAGCGATAACTTGCCTTGCCGTCGCATCATCTGGAACAACGACAAACTGTGCCTGTTGACCTAAAATGGTATCTATGGCTTGAATAAAGCGTTCCGGCACTTCGATTAAATCGATTACGGGACCGATTACACCGTTCAATTCTCCCCGTTGCTTTGCCTGTAAAATTTCCTTAACTCCGTAGGCAAAGCCTTGGAAGTTCATTTTCATTTCTTCTAAAACCTCTTGACGGGAACGATACTTCGTCCTTTGTTCCTGTAAGCGATAGAGCTCCGCTTGCATACGAGCAAGCCTTTCTTCTTCTTCTAATAGCTTTCCTTCTATTTCGGATTTTCGATTCTTATATTCAGATACTTGAGCGGCCTTTTTTCGCAGCTCCTCGTGCAAGCTTTCGCTTTTTTCTTTCAAGGCATCGAATTCGCTTTGATACGTATCCTTTCTTTCCTTTTCTGAATGCAAACGAGCATCGATTCGACGGAGCCGTTCCGTTAAGGCACGGTTTTCATTATGTAGTACTGCTTGTTCATTTAAATACTCAATCAAGTCGCTCTTTAAGCTTTCTATTTGTTCTACTAATTGATCTTGTCGACTATATAAACTGCTTTCTACTTCTCTTATTTCTTCCTGAAGACTAGTTAAAACTAGTTGAGTATGCTTCACTTGGTGGGATTCTTTCTTTATTCGTTCCTCTAAAGCTTCCAAGGCACGAAGTAGGCTAGCTTTTTCCGCTGTTAAGGTCTGCTTATTTTCTTCTCTATGCTTTGTTTGCTCGAGGTGGAGTTGGCGCTTTGCTTCCGTTTGTTCAACTTTTTCTGTAATATCGACTAAACGGGCATGGAGGGATTGGATCTTCGACTCTAAAGCCTCTACCTCTTCTCTACGCTGTAAAAGACGGGCTTCAAAGGCTTGGACTTCTGTTTCTTCCTCTAATAATTTCATTGAGTCGCGGTCAATTTCCTCTAACAGGGCTTGCCATCGAATATAAAGTTGTGATATTTCTGTAACAAAAAGTGATATTTCCTTCTCTGCTAGTTCTTTTTCTAAATCTTGATACCGTTTCGCCACCTCAGCTTGGGCTTTTAAAGGTTCGATCTGTTGGGAGATTTCGTGGATAATATCCTCTACTCTCGAAAGGTTGTCCTCCGTTTCTTGTAATTTATAGGTTGCCTCTTCCTTACGACGTTTGTAGCGCATCACCCCGGCAGCCTCTTCAAACACTGCTCGGCGTTCCTCAGCCTTTGAACTTAAAATTTCATCAATTTTCCCTTGACCTACAATCGAAAAGGATTCCCGACCTAAGCCGGTATCTGTAAATAAATCAACGATATCTTTAAGACGGCACGGTTGCTTGTTAATGAGAAACTCACTTTCTCCAGAACGATAGACCCGGCGGGTTACTTTAACTTCTTGATATTCAATGGGTAACTGTCCTGCCTCATTATTTAAAACTAAAGAAACTTCCGCAAAGTTTAAAGGATTTCGCGTCTCACTTCCTTGGAAAATCACATCCTCCATTCGTTTCCCCCGTAAGGCCCGGGCAGACTGCTCCCCTAAAACCCAACGGATGGCGTCGATGACATTACTTTTCCCACTACCATTTGGTCCGACAATCGTCGTTATACCCGGAACGAACTCGATTGTAATTCGTTCTGCAAAGGATTTGAAGCCAATCGTCTCTAGACGTTTTAAAAACATATCCAATCTCCTCACAACGATAATTTTTGAAAAGATCTTGCAACCATATTAGTTGTTATTGCACGGAATTCATTGTACACTACATGCTAAATGATTGAGATTTTATTTAGAAAAGTGGGGTGATGACAATCGATTTAAATATAGCATCGAAAGAAAACTTAAAACATATATTAGATCAATTAGCGACAAAACTCGGTGTGGCAAATCGTATCCTATTTGACGAAAAGTTTTATCGCCTTGAACAATATCACGACTTAAAATTTTTACATGACCATTTACAAGAAACCGAGCGTCTAAGTCCAGCAGAAATTCAAGCCTTCGTAGATGAATTACGTTCCATACGAGATAAGTAAACCTCAGTCTTCATTAGAGGACTTATATTCCTCGATGATTTGCAAGTATAGTTCACGAGCTGCTTTTTGCTCAGCTTCTTTTTTCGTTTTTCCTTGACCGGTGGCCCGTTTAGATGGACCGAGCCTTACCTCAGCAATGAATTGTTTATCGTGGGACGGACCAAATTCTCGAATGATTTGATAAGTTAAAGTTTCTTTCATTTTATCTTGGGTGAACTCCTGTAATGCGGTCTTATAATCCATCCTATGTAAAAGAACATCATTCGTAATGAAAGGAAAGACACTCCGTTCTAAAAACGTTCGGCTCGCCTCGAGGCCACCATCTAAATATATAGCCCCTAGAAAGGCTTCGAAAACGTCCGCTAATAAGGCTTGACGTTTCCTACCCCCGGTTAATTCTTCTCCCTTTCCCAGGAGGATGAACTCGTCTAAACCTAAATTGGTAGCAAAGTGATAAAGAGATGTTTCACAAACAATATTTGCACGATACTTCGTCAATTCCCCTTCTGATAAATGTTGAAATCGATCATACAAATAATGAGAAACTAACAGTTCCAAGACAGCATCGCCTAAAAATTCTAACCTTTCATTATCTTCAAGGTGCTGTTTATGATGTTCGTTTACATAAGATGAATGGGTAAAAGCCTGCATCAATAATTCTTTATCTTTAAAAGTTACCCCGTACTTTTCCTCTATTTTTGAAACCTTCATCTAAATATACCTTCCTTAATTAAAATGAAAAGCCCCGCGCTAAGCGAGACTTGTAAAAAGTGTCGTTACAATTTTAGATTATGTACACGACGAGCGTGTCCATAGTTACTGGTTCTCCTCGATATACTTAACAGCATCTCCTACAGTTGCAATCTTTTCAGCTTCTTCATCAGAAATTTCGAGGTCGAACTCATCTTCAAGTTCCATAACGAGTTCAACAACATCTAATGAATCCGCCTCTAAATCATCACGGAAGGATGCTTCTAAAGTAACTTTGTCCTCTTCCACATCTAACTGCTCCACGATGATTTCTTTTACTCTTTCAAATACGTCTGACATAGCACTCACCCCCTTTACTTAGTATAGGTGAAAAGCTAGGGAATTACTAGCATAAATATGTGAGCAATCGGTTACGAGTTGCTTACATTACCATACCACCATCGACATGAATCGTTTGACCCGTAATATATTTTGCTTCATCGGAAGCTAAAAAGGCAACGACGTTGGCGACATCTTCTGGCTCACCCAGTTTCTTTAAAGGAATCCGCTCAAAAATTGCTTCCTTCTGTTCATCGGTTAATTCCTCCGTCATATCCGTTGAGATAAAACCAGGAGCTACCGCATTCACTAAAATGTTCCTGGAAGCTAATTCCTGAGCATTAGACTTCGTTAAGCCTATCACTCCAGCCTTCGCCGCCACATAGTTAGCTTGACCAGGGTTACCACTCACTCCGACAATCGAAGCGACGTTGATGATTCTACCATAACGTTGACGCATCATTTGCCGGCTAACCGCCTTTGTACATAAAAAAGCTCCTTTAAGATTCGTATCGATAACTTCCTGGAAGTCTGCTTCCTTCATTCGCATAAGCAAGTTATCCCGAGTAATTCCAGCATTGTTAACTAAAATTTCTAAAGAACCAAAGGCGTCGATCGTTTCCTTGACCATTCGTTTCACTTCTTTTTCCTGTGAAACATCAGCCTGAATTTTAATCGCTTTAACCCCTAAGGCTTCTAATTCGTCAATTACCTCTTGGGCCTTCGCTTCATTACCGGCATAATTTATCGCTACATTCGCCCCGAGCTTGCCTAATTTTAAAGCAATTGCTCGGCCAATTCCCCTAGAGGAACCGGTGACGAGGGCATTTTTCCCTTGCAACATATTAAGCGTCCTCCTTATACCAAGATAAAAACTTTTCAAAGGACTCTTGATCTTCAATCGCAAAGGTTTTCACACTGCGATCGATTTTACGCACGAGTCCTGACAAGACAGTTCCTGTACCAACTTCGACAAAAGCTTCGACTCCCTCTTCAATCATATGACGAATCGATTGTTCAAAACGTACGGGAGAATATAGCTGTTCGACTAACAATTGCTTGATTTCATCTTTTTCTTGAACCGGTTGAGCCGTCACGTTAGCATACACAGGAATTTCTGCTGACCGGATCTTCGTACGGTCTAAATGCTTGGCAAAGGCTTCGTTAGCATCTTTCATTAATCGAGAATGGAAAGGTCCGCTCACATTAAGGGGCAAAACCCTTCTTGCACCAGCTTCTTTTAATCGTTCACTCGCTTCTTCCACCCCGGCCTTGGATCCGGAGATAACAATTTGTCCTGGGCAGTTTAAATTAGCGACATCGACTACTTCATCTTCAATTTTTTCAACAACAGCTTGAATAGCCTCTTCATCCAATCCTAAAACCGCCGCCATCGTTCCTTGACCCTTTGGAAAAGCTTTTTCCATTAAACGACCTCTCGTTTGTACTAAGGGAAGGGCTTCTTCTACATCGATGGCACCAGCAGCTACGAGGGCACTGTATTCACCTAGGCTGTGGCCGACAACCATACTCGGTTGGATACCTTCCTTTTCTAAGAGCGTATAGCTAGCTATAGAAGAAAGTAGCAAGGCTGGCTGGGCATTTTCTGTTTCTGTCAACACTTCCTGTGGTCCTTCAAACATCAAGCTAGTTAAATCTTTATCTAACACTCGGTTCGCTGTTTGATAGAGAGATTGTACCTCTGAATCTGCTTCATACAGTTTTTTTCCCATTCCTACCTTTTGTGATCCTTGACCTGGAAACATACATGCAATTTTTTTCATTCGGCATCCTCCTTCTTCTCTAAGGTCTGCACTGTTTGACCGATAATTTCAGTAACATTATGTTCAATCATGTGACAGGCTTGATTGATCGTATGGTAAATAGCCACTTCATTCGATGAACCATGGGACTTAATCACAGGGGCTGCTAAACCGAACAGGGCGGCACCACCATATTCCGGATAATCAAACTCCTTTTTTAAATGTTGCAATTCCTTCTTCATTAATCCGGCGACAAGCTTAGTTTTAAAGGATGACATAAAGGTGTCTTTGAGAATTTGCATTACATGTAAAGCCGTACCTTCAATTGCTTTGAGTATAATATTCCCACTAAAGCCGTCCGTTACGACAACGTCGACTACACCTCGTAAGACATCCCGGGCTTCTACATTACCAACGAAATTCACCGGAGCTTGCCGCAAGGCCTGGTAGGCTTCTTTAGTCACTTTGTTTCCTTTTCCTTCTTCTGTACCTACATTAAGTAAACCAATTCGAGGATTAGGAATTTTACGTACTTTTTCACAATAAATAGAACCCATGATAGCATATTGGACTAGGTTTTTCACATTTACTTCTACATTTGCACCGGCATCGAGTAGAAGTAATCCATCCCCGGTTGTCGTCGGCAACGTCGGGCTTAAGGCAGGCCGGTCGATACCTTTCATTCGACCAACGATAAACAAACCACTAACCACAAGGGCGCCTGTATTACCGGCTGATATACAAGCATCAGCCCGGCCTTCTTTCACTTCCGTTGCCGCTAAAACTAAAGAAGCTTGCTTCTTCCTCCGAACAGCTCGGACAGGGTCGTCCTCATCCTCAATCACTTCCGTTGTATGTAAAATAGAAATCCGTTCCTCCTTCGTTAGATGAGGCAAAATTTGCTCCCGATCTCCGACCAGAACAATTTCTAAATCCTTTCGATTTTCAATGGCCTTCATCGCTCCATCAATAATCGCTTTAGGAGCATTGTCTCCACCCATTGCATCGATTGCAATTTTCATTTCTCATTCTCCTTTTTCTTACTCGAACGATACATATGAAAAGTGCCAGCAAAAACAAGTTCATTTTTTACATAACTTTTCACTTTAACGATAGCCTCTTGCTCATTCACTCGGTCAATTACTTCTGCCTTTGCGACGACTTGTTCGCCTACTTTCACTTGTCTAGTAAAATGGATTTCTGCATTTTTAGTTAAAGCTAGCTCATCATCCATCACTGCGACAGCTAAAGAATTGGCCTGGGCAAACAAGTGATGGCCTCGAGCAATTTTATTTCGGGAAAAGACATGCTCTTCTTGTATGTTTAAAATCGATATTGCCCTTTCGTCGAGTTGTAAATCTATGATTTCCCCAATCACTTCATCCAGTGGTAAAGATTTGACCATCTCATTCCAGTTGCTCGTTGCCACGCTTTTAATCCTTTCCCTTAATTCAGGGATAGACAGCTCCAACCGGTCGAGACGAATCGTCTGAACACTGACTTTGAAATGTTTAGCCAACTCCTCATCTGTAATAAAAGGGGTTTCTTCGATTTTTTCTTTTAATAATTGTTGACGTTGACGCTTCTTCATCCTCATCGTATCCACATCCATGTACTATTAAGACTTGGTCATAAAGGTAATATATAACACCAACCTAAAAATTGCAAGTGCTAATTTATTAATTAATCGAGATGAACATAAGATAGCCTTTGTACATACCGATACAAAGGTTCGTATGCTTGGTCGTAGGTCCATTTTTTCTTTTGTACGATTTCCTCAGCATCCTTACGAGCTACTTCTAGCGCCCGGTAATGTTCGAGTGGATCAGCTACTTTGAAGTCCGGTAAACCACTTTGTTTCTTGCCGAAAAAATCCCCCGGCCCCCGTAACTTTAAATCCGCTTCTGCTAAGGCAAAACCGTCTCGTGTTTCAGCAATAATACGCATTCGCTCCTTCCCATCTTCACTTTTTGGGTCGGCAATAAGGATACAGTAACTTTGCTTGTCCCCTCGACCTACTCGACCACGCAATTGGTGTAATTGGGCAAGACCAAACCGTTCCGCATCATAAATAACCATGACGGTCGCGTTAGGTACGTTGACACCGACTTCGATTACCGTTGTAGAAACGAGAATATCAATTTCATGGTTCAAGAAGCGTTTCATCACTTCCTCCTTCTCCTCGTTTTTCATTCTTCCGTGCAATAGGCCGAGTCGAACTGAGGAAGGATAATAGGCTTCTAACTTATGATATAAATCGATTGCATTTTCATAATCAAAGGCTTCGGATTCCTCAATTAAGGGGGAGATGACGTACGCTTGGTCGCCTTCTTCGACCCTTTTTTTAACAAAGCGAAGTAAACGTTCAAGCAAATGCTCTTTTATAACATAGGTTTCTACTGGTCTTCGTCCTTTAGGAAGCTCATCGATAGTCGAGATATCTAAATCACCAAAAGCAGTGATCGCTAAAGTCCGGGGAATCGGTGTAGCCGTCATATGTAATACGTTCGGCGCCTCTCCCTTTTCTAAAAGAAGACGGCGTTGCTCTACACCAAAGCGGTGTTGTTCGTCGATGATAATAAAACCTAATTGAGCAAAGTGAACCTCATCTTGGATTAAAGAATGGGTTCCAATTAATACGTCAATTTTACCGGCTTGTAAAGCTTCTAAAAGCTCTTCCCTTTGCTTTCCTTTAACACTACTTGTCAACAGAGCGACACTTACTTTGTCACCCAACATTTCCTTAACCGATTGATAATGTTGTTCTGCTAAAATTTCCGTAGGAACCATAAGGGCCGATTGATAACCTGCCTTTGCAACTGCATACAAGCCAATGACTGCAACGGCTGTTTTTCCCGAACCGACATCCCCTTGTAATAGGCGATACATCTGAACGGGACTTTTTAAATCCCTAACAATTTCATCGAGAGAACGTCGTTGAGACTTCGTCAATTGAAAGGGCAAGGTTTGAATAAAGCTTTCCACTTCGGTATCATCTACTAAAACCGCTGTTCCGCGACGTGCTTCTTTACGTTTTTGTTTATAAAGCTGAAGTTTTAATTGGTATAACAAAAACTCTTCATAGATTAAACGACGACGAGCGTGTTTTAACTCATAGGTATTAGATGGTTGATGCAATATCTCAATTGCCTTGCGTCGGTCGGGTAACTTATAATCCGTTAAAAAATGCTGAGGTAATATTTCCTCTACGTGGGAACCATACTCGCTAATCGCCTGCTGAATAAAGGAACGTAGACGGTTGTCCGTTAGTTTTCCTTTGACCGAATATTTACTTTCTATCTCTACAGACGTTGGAGGAGAGCCTAAAAAAACTTTATAGGCAGTAAGCTGTAAGCGAAACGCATCCCACTTTCCTCGAACCGTCACCGTTTGCCCACGTTTATATTTTTCCTTCCCATAGAGTGGAAAAAATAAGGTGACCCCTACATTGGCCTCCTCAACCTTCATCGTAAAATAAGTCCACCTTTTTCTACCATAACGAACTTGGGGTGCATGTTCGATCGTGCCTACTAACGTCGCAACTTCTTCATGTTCAAGGGCACGCAAGGGTTTTACTTCATGCACTTCATGGCGGTAAGGAAAATAAAATAACAAATCTTCTACCGTATGGATCCCCATTGTTTGGAGATCTTCTGCAGTTTTTTTACCAATTCCCTTTATGACGGTCACCTTTTCATTAAGCAAGTACATCGAACTCCTTTTTATTCCGCACGTTTATTTTCTATTCGTATTATAACAAATTCCTCATTATGCGTAATAAAATAAAAACGTTAGGGATTTAGTTTAACCCATGCTCCCTAACGTTTCGTGCTTATTCAACCATAATAATATACGAATAGATTGGTTGGTCACCGCGATGAATCTCTACTTCGATATCTTCAAAAGCTTCATCGACATAGTTCTCTAAGCTTTCGATATCCTCTTCTGTTGTATCCTCACCGGCAAATAAGGTAACGAGCTCATCTTCCTCTGTAATGAGTTCGGATAATAAAGCCTTTGTCGCTTGCAACTTTGTTTTTTCACTCACAACGATGGTCTCATCGTTTAATCCTATGAAATCATCTTTAGAAACAATGACATCATTAATCTTGGTATCCCTAGTGGCATAAGTAATTAAGCCGGTTTTCACTTCACTTGCCGCTTGTTCCATTTCTTCAATACTTTCTTCAACAGTTTGATTGGCATCGAAGGAAAACAAGGCTTGTAAGCCCTGAGGAATCGTAACCGTCGGAATAACACTCACCGCTTTATCGGTAAATTCGACAGCCTGTTCAGCAGCGAGTAAGATGTTTTTATTATTCGGTAAGATATAAATGTGTGAGGCTTCAATTTGTTCAATTTCTTTTACAAAATCTTCAGTGCTAGGGTTCATCGTCTGTCCACCATCGATAATAGCCGTCGCTCCTAGACTTGTAAACACTTCCTTTAAGCCTTCTCCTTGAGCAACGGTTAAAAAGGCATAAGGAAGTTCCTCCTGAACGGTCTCAGCGTTATTCTTCACCGCTTCTTTATATTGCTCCCGCATGTTTTCTATATCGATTTTCGTTAGGTCTCCATGCTCTTGGGCTAAATTAAGCACTTCCCCGGGTGTTTCCGTATGAATATGGACCTTAACTAAATTGCTCTCACTAGCAACGAGTAAAGAATCACCGTATTCTGTTAACTGGGTCCGGAAGCCCTTTTCATCGAAGGATCCTTCCTTATCTTCATCTAACAAGATAAAAAACTCTGTACAATAGCCTCGTTCGATCGTATCGATGCTCAAGG
Organism: uncultured Pseudogracilibacillus sp.; assembly: GCA_937974845.1. Taxonomy (GTDB): domain Bacteria; phylum Bacillota; class Bacilli; order Bacillales; family Amphibacillaceae; genus Pseudogracilibacillus. The sequence continues at coordinate 26,744 of CALJVC010000053.1, forward strand.
CCGACTGTCGTTCTTGATGCTCACAAGCCACCTGCTCCTCAAAGCTCACTTCTGTGAAATCCTCAAGCTTTTCTCCCTTTAGTCCCGCAAGGAAGCCTTCATAAATAACAACAAGCCCCTTTCCACCAGAATCTACGACTCCCACCTCTTTTAATACGGGTAAAAGGCTCGGGGTACGGGCTAATGAACGCTTAGCTTCTGCGATAATCGCTTCAAAAAACGATATGATATTATGGCTTTTTTCCTTTTGCTTACTCGCTTCTATAGCCATATCTTTAGCAACAGTAAGAATCGTTCCCTCTACTGGATTAGTCACCGATGTATAGGCAATATCGACGCCTTTATTCAAAGCATCGGAAATATCTCCGATACTTAACTCATCCTTTTCTAAATTCAGAGCTGAGAAACCTCGGAAAAGCTGGGAGAGAATTACTCCGGAATTCCCCCGCGCCCCCATTAAAAGCCCCTTTGTAAAACCATTAATTTGTTCTTTTAATGAGTTGAACTCGAACTTCCTCATTTCTGATAAACCAGAGCTTAATGACAGGTTCATATTTGTTCCTGTATCTCCATCTGGAACGGGAAAGACATTTAGCTTGTTAATTGCTTCTTTTTGTTTTGCTAAATAATTGGCTCCCGATTGGATCATTTGTAACCATTTTTCTTTCGTGATTGATTGTTCTAACACTTTTCGTTCCTCCCCGAACAAACAAAACTACATTCAAGATTTATTACGAATACATTGTACCGTTTTTTTACGATAAGTAAAGCCTCATTTATGATAATGTTTTAATATCAACTCATATCATATACTTTTATATAGCTTTTAGCTAATATTTTACTATCTATCCTAACAGGTAATATTTGATAGGAATGTAATGAACGTTGCATAATTATCTATCCTATGGTAAATTAAATAAGTATGAATTGGGATTTACGTGTAAGGGAGGGGTATTGATGTCAAGAAAATGCGTCATTACTGGTAAGAAAACTGGTAGCGGAAATAAGCGCTCCCACGCGATGAACGCAACACGCCGTAAGTGGAAGGCAAACTTACAAAAAGTAAGAATTATGGTAGATGGAAAGCCACAACGTGTGTACGTATCAGCCCGTGCATTAAAGTCTGGTAAAGTCAAACGTGTATAAGTGTAAAAAGGTTAGGAGCTTCATTGAATGGGACTCTTAGCCTTTTTTTAATACAAAAAAACTCCACTGCCGCGAAGGCTAGTGGAGTAAAGTGAGAATACCTTCTTCCTTAATCTTTTTTAAACATTCCTAATAATACTCGAACAAAGCTACCGATAAAGCGCGGGAGCTTAACTGTATAAAATTTCATTTCATCCGCCTCCGTAAAGAAATGGAAACTTTGAAACACTCCATTCCAGTGTTAGTTTAGTATATGTATCGGAGACAGTATTTAGAACTCATTTAATCTAAGATTGATTGACGAAGGGCTTTGATCGCTTCGGATCGATTATCCTTATTAAAGATAGCACTGCCTGCGACAAGCACTTCAGCACCAGCATCCGTGCAAAGCTTTGCTGTTTCGGCATTAACGCCTCCATCCACTTCTATTTCGTAGCGATAGCCTCGAGACGATTTCCACGTCGCTAATTGCTCAACTTTTCCTAGAGTACTTTCAATTAAGGACTGCCCTCCAAAGCCAGGATTCACCGTCATGACGAGGGCTAAATCAATTTCATCTAATATTGGTTCAAGCATCGTCACCGGCGTCGAAGGATTAATAGCAACCCCTGCCTTAACTCCGTGAGATTTAATCAGTTGGATCGTCCGGTGCAAATGGACCGAAGCTTCGTAATGGACGGTAATAATCGAAGCCCCGGCGTCGGCAAACTCTTGGATATAACGCTCCGGTTTTTCTATCATTAAATGAACATCTAAGTCTATTGAAGTTATCGGCCGAAGGGCCTCTACAACCAAAGGACCGATTGTAATATTCGGTACAAAGTGGCCATCCATCACATCAACATGAATATAGTCGGCCCCAGCCTGGGTCACTTCTTTTACCTCTTCTCCAAGCTTGGCAAAATCCGCTGATAAAATTGAAGGTGCTAATTTAACCATCGATCAATACCTCGGCTTTCTTGTTAATATTTCTTGTAAAAAGAGTTGGTAATGTTCGTAACGTTCCTGAGAAATCTCTCCCTTATCCAAGGCTTCTTTCACCTGGCAATGGGGTTCATTGATATGGAGGCAGGAACGAAATCGGCAATATTGTGCCTGTTCTTTAATCTCTACGAAATAACTTCCTAATTCGTTCGCTTCTATATGCTCGAAATCGATCGAGCTAAAACCTGGCGTGTCAGCGACAAGCCCGCCATTAATCTGATGTAATTCGACGTGCCTTGTCGTATGTCGACCACGACCTAAACTTTTGGAGATTTCCCCGGTTTTAATTTGAAAACTCGGTTCAATTGTATTTAAGAGCGTCGACTTTCCGACGCCCGTCTGCCCCATAATAACTGTTATATCGTGTTTTAAAAAGTCTAACAACCTATCATCTACCGTTTCCTCTAAAGAAAAATAGGCAACTTTATAACCTAGCTTTTCATAACGTTCCTTATAGCTTTCGATGCTTTCCATCTCTTCTTTAGAGGCTAAATCCTTCTTTGTAAAAACAATCATCGCTTCAATCTGTTTCGACTCAACGATGACCAAAAAGCGATCGAGTAATTGAGGACTGAATGTCGGCTCTGTAATCGAGCTAACGATTAAAGCCTTGTCGATATTTACAATTGGTGGACGTCTGAGTTCATTTTTTCTTTCAGCAATTTCTTTTATATATCCTTCATCTTCACTTATGATATCAAACGTGACAAGATCCCCGACGAGAGGGGTGATTTTTTTATTACGAAAAACCCCTCTCCCTTTACAAGCGTAAAGTCGTTGATCTTCTGTTTTAACATAATAAAAACCACTTAATGCTTTGACAATTCTACCCTTTGCCATTTAGCCACCCTTTCTCAATACGGTATTTTTTCACTAATTATTTCTTCACCGTCACGTACAACCTTGTATTCTGCGACCTCACCTTCAGCGATTACTAGAGTTAATTCATACTCCTTATCCCGATTAATTTTCGTTTCATGGAACACATTCGTAATATCTTCGTTCATGTCGCCTACATATATTTGTACGAGTTGCTCCTTAGGCAATTCACCATCCGGACCCGGCGTCGGTTCAAAGGGCACAGTAAAAGTAACAGAATGGGTACGCGGAGGCTTCGCTTCTGGCCCTTTAGAAATTGTAATCGTCACGATACTACCTTCTTCTAATTCCGTATTTTCACGAGGTTCTTGGGACATAATTCGATTCTTTTCTACCGAATTAGAATAAGCTTCTTTGATTTCTAATTTTAAATTGTTTCTCTTCGCATAGCTCCTAGCCTCTTCTAAAGTCAAGCCAATTAAATTACCTAAAGAAATTTTTTTCGGACCTGAACTTACCTCAAAGATAACCGTTGTATCTTCTGGTACGACCTCATCCCCAGGTAGAGGTTGGATTTGAGTAACGATCTGACCGATCGGATCTCTAGAGATAACACCATAGGAACGAATCTCCTCATAACCATCTTCTTCTAAAATTCGCTCTACTTGAGAAAAGTTTTTCCCAACATAATTAGCAAATTTCACCTTTTCCTTCCCTTCACTAACATAGACATCTATCGTCGACTTTTCCTTCACCTTCCGACCCGCTTCTGGATCAGTTTTGATAACTTTTCCTTTCTCGACTTCTTCCGAAGGCACCGTTTCTTTATTCACTTTTAATTTCAAGGCTTCTAATTGTTTAACAGCCTCATCATAATCTAAATCTGTTACATCCGGTACAATGACATCTTTCGGTGCCGTAATTAAAAAGATGATAAAGAAGATAAGTGCGATAGCTAGTATTGATAAGATACTCATGATCCAACGACGGCGTTTGCGTTGCTTTTTTGGTGAAGAATCTTTTTCATGAGAAGCTCTTACTCTCTCTTCGCCTACATCTTCCCCTTGCATAACGAGGGTCGGGGTGTCATCTTCCTTAGCGACTTCTCCTATCGATTCGTCAGTAATAATCGGAATTGCCTTCGTTTCCTCCCCGGTATCATAGGGTGGAACATACACGGGTTGGTCACGGTTTTCTGGATTTAAGGCTACTGAAATAACGTGCTCCATTTCAGCGACAGATTCATAACGATGGAAGGGATCTTTAGTCGTCGCTTTTAATATAATATTTTCGATACTTTGCGGAATTTCTGGATTTTTCTCGCGAACTGAAGGGATATCGTCTTGTAAGTGTTTTAAAGCAATCGATACAGGTGACTGGCCTGAAAAAGGTAACTCCCCCGTCAACAATTCATAAAATACAATACCTAAAGAATAAATATCTGACTTTTTTGTCGCCTTACCTCCCCGGGCCTGTTCCGGTGACAAATAGTGAACGGAACCTAAGACAGAATTCGTCTGGGTTAAGGCAGTCGCACTTAATGCAACGGCAATCCCGAAGTCCGTTACTTTCACATTTCCATCACGATCTAATAAAATATTTTGCGGCTTTATATCTCGATGAATCAGTCCGGTTTCATGGGCATGCTCAATTGCAGAGGTTAACTGAGCCATAATATCTACTGCCTTCTCTACCGATAAAGGGCCATGGTTTTGAATATATTCTTTTAAAGTCAGGCCATCGACATATTCCATCACGATATATAGAATATCTTCTTCCTCACCGACGTCATAAATCGTAACGATATTCGGATGGGATAAACTCGTTGCCGCCTGGGCCTCCCGGTCGAAGCGCTCTACGAATTCCGGATCATTGACAAACTCCATACGCAAAACCTTAATCGCTACTTCCCGCTCCAATATTAAATCGTAGCCTAAGTATACATTGGCCATGCCACCGCCACCGATTCTACGTTTGATGCGGTATCGTTCATTTAATAAGTGACCGATAATCATAGAGCGTCACCTTCTTTGTTTTGAACGATGACTAAGGTTATATTATCTTCTCCGCCACGGTCATTGGCTAGATCGATCAAATACTTCGCTGTCTCTTCAAGAGACTCCATCGTTGCTAAAGCTTCTTCTAACTCAAGCTTCTTCACTTTATTCGTCAATCCATCGGAAGCGAGTAGAAGGCAATCCCCCTTTGTCCAAGGGATGCTTTGAATATCCGGTTCAATCTCGACTTCTGTTCCTAGGGCTTTCATCAGGACATTTTTTCTCGGATGGACTTCTGCATCGGAAGGAGAGATCTGTCCCGTTTTTACTAACTCATTTACGAGCGAATGATCACTAGTCATCTGACGAAGTTGGGAGGGCTGAGTCCAAAGGTAGCAACGACTATCCCCCACATGACCGATGGTAACAAAGTCCTTTGTCACAACCGTAACAACTACTGTCGTCCCCATTCCTTGGTATTCCTTTTGCTCCTCAGCTTCTTCATAAATTGCCCGATTGACATCAAGGATTTGAGTAAACAACCACGATTCAGCCTCTTTTGATGACGTAAAGGCTCCAGTTTCTTCCCAGGCTTTTTTAAATAGTTCGACGGCTAAGGAGCTAGCGACCTCTCCCGCTTGATGGCCTCCCATCCCATCGGCGACGATTGCTAACGTTTGGTCTTGGGGATGGGAAAATACCCCTCCTGCATCTTCATTGGTCGACCGGACTTTTCCACAATCGGTAAGAAAATACCCTTCCATCGTTTTCACCTCTACTCTACTTTCTAGTTTTTCCGCGAAAAATTTCGCGTGCTATGATTGAAACCTTTGTGCTTTTTGTATTTTATTTGAATGCCCACGTAAAAATTCACTTACTTTCATCCGCTTTTTCCCAGCAGGTTGAATTTCGAGGAGACGGAGCCCTTTCTGATCGCCACATACGACCGTGATACTTTCTTCGTCAATTGCAACAACTTCGCCCGGTTCCCCTTCATAACGAACGTCTGTTGGCTCGCCCCACCAAACCTTTATACGTTCTCCTTCTAATTTAGTGTAGGCGACAGGCCAAGGATGTAAACCTCTAATATGGTTATACACCTCTTCAGCCCTTCGATTCCAATCGATCTTCTCTAGCTCTCTAGTAATGTTTGGGGCGAAAGTGGCCTTCTTTTCATCCTGGGGAATTCGTTCATTCGTTTTAGAAAAAATGGCAGGTAAGGTCTCGATTAATAACGTAGCTCCTAAATCTGCCAATTTATCGTGCAAGATTCCGACATGGTCGGTTCTTTCAATCGGGAGCTTAGCCTGAGCAATCATATCGCCGGCATCCAATTTTTCTTCCATGTACATAATTGTAATTCCTGTTTCTTTTTTTCCCTCTAATATTGCATAATGAATCGGTGCTCCTCCACGTAACTCCGGTAATAAGGAGGCATGCACATTAATGCTACCTAAAGGCGGGGCATCTAGCAATGCTTTTGGCAAAATTTGTCCATAGGCAGCCGTAATAATTAAATCGGGCGAATACTCTAAGATTGTCTCATAATCTTCCTTGATTCGCTCCGGTTGAAAAACAGGAATCTCATGTTTTTGCGCAAACCGTTTCACTGGGGGCGGAGTTAACCTTTGCTTCCGCCCTACTGGCCGATCCGGCTGGGTCACTACCAAGACTACGTCGATAGCTTCTTCTATTAATGCTTGCAAAATAGGAACAGCAAAATCCGGTGTTCCCATAAAGACTACTCGTTTCATTAATCTTTCTACTCCTTTACATAAATTGATAAGGATTTACATCAATGACTAGCCGAAGACCTTGACGACCTTCCTTTGCAAAGAGTTGGGATAATTCATGCAAGGCGCTTAGTAAATCCGGTTCAAAACGGTACTTGATTAGCACTTGATACCGATAACGATTTTTCAACTTAGGTATCGGTGCTGGGGATGGACCTAATAAAATAGCCTCTTTCGTCAGATAACGACGGAGAAAATTTGCCGCCTCATAACTTTTCGAAGCCACGTGATTGCTCTGAGGAGCGGATAGGACAATTCGAACCAAATAATAGTAAGGCGGATAACGAAAGGTACGTCGTAACTTCATTTCATGCTCGTAAAAGGCTTGATAATTATATTGACTAGCCAAAAGGATGCTATAGTGATCCGGTGTATAGGTTTGAACGACGACTTCTCCAGTTAATTCGTGCCGTCCCGCTCGACCACTTACTTGGGTAAGCAATTGGAAAGTCCTTTCCGCCGAGCGAAAATCAGGTAAATGGAGCATCGTATCCGCCGCTAAAACACCGACCAAGGTGACATTTTTAAAATCTAACCCCTTTGCAATCATTTGTGTACCTAATAAAATATCAGCTTCCTTCGCTTCAAACTTGCGTAATATTCGTTCATGTGCTCCTTTACGCCGGGTCGTGTCAACATCCATTCGTAAAACCCGTATTCCCGGCAGCTCCTTATACAATGCTTCTTGTACCCGTTCCGTCCCCGTACCGAAAAAATGAATCGCTTCGCTCTGGCAGGCCGGGCATCGGTTAGGCAGAGCTTTTTCATAAAGACAATAGTGGCACTTTAAGCGATGGGAACTTTTATGATAAGTTAATGAGATATCACAATAGGGGCATTCATCGACAAAGCCACACTCTCGGCAGAGTATAAAATTTGAATAGCCCCGCCGGTTTAAAAGTAAAACAATTTGTTCACCTTTTTTTCGTCTCTCATTGATTTTTTCCACTAAAAGCCGGGAAAACATCGTTCGATTACCTGCCTTTAGCTCTTGACGCATATCGACAATATCAACCGGCGGAAGAGGGCGTTCATTGACCCGCTTCTTTAAAGTAAGCAGTCGATATACTTGTCGAGTAGTTCGAGCATAGGCTTCTAAGGTAGGTGTAGCACTTCCTAAAACGACAGGACAATTATTCAGGGTCCCCCGCTTAATGGCAACATCCTTTGCATGGTAACGAGGGGATTCTTCCTGTTTATAACTCGTTTCATGTTCCTCGTCAATAATTATGATACCTAGGTTTTCGAAAGGAGCAAAGATCGCCGAACGGGCGCCAACGACTACTTGTACTTCTTTCCGTTGAATTTTTCTCCATTCGTCATACTTTTCACCAATCGACAAGCCACTATGTAAGACGGCTACCTTTTCACCAAAGCGCCCTCGAAAGCGCTCGACCATTTGTGGTGTTAATGAAATTTCTGGTACAAGAACGATTGCTTCTTCTCCCCGTTGGAGTACCCGTTCAATAGCCTGCAAATAAATTTCCGTTTTCCCACTTCCCGTTACCCCATGAACTAAGAAAGTCTCGTGTTCTTCCGCTTCAATTGTACGAACGATTGCATCTAAGGCTCTCGCTTGTTCATCGGTTAAGGGTAATTTAGTCGTGCGTTCAACAGGATGTTGATAAGGATTTCTATACACCTCTTGCTTCTCTATCCGAAGCCAACCTTTTTCTAATAAAGGGTTGAGGTGGGAACGTTGGATCGAAAGAGTATCATAAAGTTTCGCTTGGGCAACCGGCTCCGGATGTTGTATGAAGTATGTAAGTATTTCTTTTTGTCTCGTGGCCTGTGGTAGTAATGAAGCTAAAGCATCCTTTAGCGTATCTATAGAAGCTGGAAAGATAATCGATTCATATCGCTTCCGATCCCTAGTTTCAACGATATATGCTAGCTTCACTTCACCTTGGTCTAGAGCTTCCTTCAGGATGGAAAGGGAAGGTAAAGCAGAAAGAACTTCATCATATGCCAGACTATTATTTTCCTCGGAAAATAAGCTAGCTAAGCTCGGATGACTAATCTCCTTTATTTTTCGTACTTCTTTTTTATATTTAGCCTTTAAGACTTGAGGAAGCATCGCTTGATAGGTCGTAATGTAAAGCGAAACCGTTTCTTCTGCCAACCATTTACCTAGATGCAATAATTCCTCCGTCAATACTGGCTCAAGATCAAGAACATCCTCTACCGCTTTTAAATCCTTTCTTTCGCTATGTTGCAATATATCTACAACAAAACCGGTAATCTTTCTACGACCGAAAGGTATCACAACCCTAACTCCACGCCTTACAACCCCGTGAAATTTTTCGGGAATCAAGTAATCAAAGCTTTGATTGACGTTTGTCGTTGGCACATCGACAATTACTCTAGCTACTTCCATCCTTTTCATCCTTTAAATCTGCGTATATTAACTCGATTACTTGTTTAGCAATCGTTGATTTAGCTGCTTTTTCCAAGGTCGTCATCCCTTCCTCCTTATTCATATAAGTGACGATATTCGTTCCTTTTCCAAAGCCAGCTCCCTCTTGGCTAATGTTGTTAATCACAATAGCGTCAAGATTCTTTTCCCGCAATTTTTTTCGACCATAACCTAAGGGATCTGTCGTTTCCGCAGCAAAGCCAACGAGAAATTGTTTTGTCTTTTTTTCTCCTAAAGAATGTAAAATATCCTTCGTCCTTTCCATTTCAAGCGTTAGTCCATCGTTTCCTTTTTTCATTTTTTCATCATAGGTTTGTTTCGGACGGTAGTCTGCTACAGCAGCTGCTTTGATGACGATGTCGCTCGTTTCATAATGTTTCCAAACGGCTTGATACATCTCTTCGGCAGTTGTGACATCGATCCGATTGATTCTTCCTAACGGTGTATCAAGATCTACAGGGCCAGCAACCAAGGTAACTTCCGCGCCTTTTAAAGCAGCAGCTTCAGCTAGGGCAAAGCCCATCGTTCCGGTCGAATGGTTCGTAAAATAACGAACCGGGTCTAAGCTTTCTTGGGTAGGACCAGCTGTAATAAGCACCCGTTTTCCTGCTAAACTTGTGTCTTGTTCTTGATGGCGTTGAATCGTTCGAATAATGGTTAAGGGTTCTTCTAGCCGTCCCTTTCCTACATAACCACAAGCAAGGTAGCCATCTCCTGGTTCGATAAAATGGTAGCCCCAGGCCTCAAGCTTCTGCATGTTTTCTTGTACGGCAGGGTGGGCATACATGTGCACATTCATCGCCGGAGCAATGTATACATCCGCTCGTGTTGCTAAAAGAATAGTCGTTAACATATTATCAGCGATTCCATAGGCTAATTTACTTAAGGTATTAGCGGTTGCCGGGGCGATAATTGCGATATCCGCCCAATCAGCGATATCGACATGGGCAATTTTTTCAGCGTCCTTTTCAACAAAAGTATCGACATACACCTCGTTACGTGATAGGGCTTGAAAGGTTAGCGGGGAAACGAATTCTGTAGCCCCTTCTGTCATGATTACTCGGACGTTTGCCCCTAATTGTGTTAACTTACTCGTTAAGTCACAAGCCTTATAAGCGGCAATACCTCCCGTTACACCTAATAGTACGTGTTTTCCCTTCCACAAGATGAACACCTCTTTTTCCTTCCTAATAGTGGAAAACCCTTGCCGGCACAGCAAGGGTTATTTCTTAAAGTTCTTCTTTAATAAAAACCTTCTCTTGATCGATTTCTTCTAATGCGATACCGACATACGTATGGGATTTCGGTTCTTCAATTAAAGGCTTCTCACCTTCTTGTAATTTACGGGCTCTCTTCGCCGCAATCGTTACAATAGAATATTTTGAATCAATTTTCTCCTGTAAACTATCGATTGATGGTTCTAACATGAAACATCCTCCTCTAACATATCTTGAAAATTTTTCTCCATTCTTTCTCGTTTGCAATGTTCGCTAATAACGATTGACTTCACTTTTTCTACAGCTTGATCAACATTATCGTTGACGACGACATAATCATACTGGGTCATCATTTTAATTTCTTTCTTCGCTTCTTCTAACCTTTGTAAAATAACTTCTTTCGTTTCGGTGCCCCGATTTACAATACGCTTCTTTAATTCCTCTAAGCTCGGTGGCGATAGAAAGATAAAGACCCCTTCAGGGAAATTTTCTTTCACTTGAAGCGCCCCTTGGACTTCTATTTCCAAGAAAACGTCGTTTCCTTTTTTCAATTCGTCTAAGACATACTGTTTAGGAGTTCCATAATAATTATCGACATACTTTGCATATTCTAACAGTTCGTTTTTCTCAATCATTTGTTCAAATTCTTCTTTTGTTTTATAAAAGTAATCGATGCCTTCTTCTTCGCCTGGACGTTTACTTCTTGTCGTGGCCGAAACAGAATATTTTAAATCGGTTTCTTGTTCGAACAACTTTTTTCGAACGGTTCCCTTGCCGACCCCTGCCGGTCCAGATAAGACGAATAATATTCCTTCTTGTTTAATCAATCCTGCTCCTCCTACTTCGTATCAATTATTCTATATTTTGTACTTGTTCTTTAATTTTTTCTAGATCACTTTTGATTTGTACTACCCATTCGCTAATAGTTGGATCGACAGATTTCGAACCGATAGTATTGATTTCACGATGCAGTTCTTGAACGATAAAGTCAAGCTTTCGACCAATAGCCCCCGTTTGCTCAATCACTTGTTTAGAATGGGCTAAGTGACTATCGATACGGGTGATTTCTTCTGTAATGTCACCTTTTTCGGCTAAAAGAGCGACTTCTTGTAATAAAGCCGACTCATCGTACGGCTCCTTATCTTCTAAATGGGCTGTAATTCTTTCTTTAATCCGTTCACGATAGCATTCGTATACCGTCTCCTTGCGACGGTCGATTTGTCGAATAGTCTGTTCGATGTGCTCGATCCGCTTTTGAATATCTTTAATGAGAAAGTTACCTTCTTTTTGACGTGTTTCTTTCACTTTCTCCAATACGATCTCAATACTTTGTAAAATTTTTTCATCTAACTCTTCGTTATGTTTCTTTTCTTCATTTACTGAAATTAAATCATCCATAGCAGTGATGATCGATATAGGTATTTCACGAGTAAGATGATAGCGGGATTGAATCTTCCTTATCTGCTCGATATACTTGTCCATTAAATCCCAATCGACCTGAAGAGACTTATCCTCTAACGGACTTCCAATCGTCGTAATATATACATCTACTCGACCTCGTTCGATATAGGCCTGGACTAGCTTTTTCATTGCTAATTCTAAGTGATATAACGAACGTGGTATATGAGCCTTAAAATCTAAGTACCGACTATTTACGGTACGAATTTCTACATGTAATACCGTGTCATTTTCTAAATGAAAGGTTTCGTTACCATAACCTGTCATGCTCATTACCATGATCATCACTCCATTACGTATAGTATACAAGGTTATATGCTTTTTCTCTATTATTTCGCCAGTTGGTAAACAATGTCAAATCCAACAAAAGGAAAAGTATCTTTATTATAAAAAATTCCTTTCCTTTTCTCAATGTTCTTTCCCTTTATTATAACAAAAGACGTCATTTACTTAGCTTGCTAAGTAAATGACGTATGGACTAAGACGATACTTTTTTAGGAAAACTAAAGAGCACCGTCGGTAAAGCGCTCAAGGTAAGAATCAATAACCAATCTGTCACTTGTAAAGCTGTCGTATGGAAAATGGGTTGTAAAGATGGTAAATAAATAACTACTAATAGCAACAAAAAGGAAGAAAGAACCGCTAACAATAAATAAATATTATTCAATGGGTTTCTTGCAAAAACCCCTCGCTCACTACGACAATCAAACACATGGATTAACTGGGCTAAAACAAGGGTTGTAAAGGCAACGGAACGAGCATAGACTAAATCTTCAGGATATTGACGTAAAATAACAATAAAGGCGATTAAGGATACGAGTCCGATTAGTATTCCCCGCGTAATAATCTTTTGACCCAACCCTCGGGAAAATATCCCTTCTTTTGGATTTCTCGGTTTCCGCTTCATTACATCCGTCTCCGGGGGATCCATACCCAAGGCCATCGCCGGTAAACCGTCAGTAATTAAATTTACCCATAAAATTTGCACAGGAACTAAAGGTAAAGGCAAGGCTAATAACATAGCAACGAGCATGACAAAAATCTCTCCAACATTCGATGCGAGTAAATAACGAATAAACTTTCGAATATTTTCGTAAATATTTCTCCCTTCCCGAATGGCATCCTTAATCGTGCGAAAATTATCATCAAGTAAGATTAGAGATGATGCTTCTTTTGTCACATCCGTTCCACTGATTCCCATACTGATTCCTACATTACTCGCTTTAATCGCTGGTGCATCGTTAACGCCATCTCCAGTCATGGCAACGATATGTCCAACTTTTTGATAAGCTTTCACAATTTTTAATTTATGTTCTGGTGTCACCCGGGCAAAGATCGACACTTGTTCTATCATTTCCGCTAAAGAATCGATTGAGTGTTTATTCAATTCATGCCCTTCAAGTACGATGTCACCCTCCTGATATATCCCGACCTTCCTTCCAATTGCCATAGCTGTTTTCTTATGGTCACCGGTAATCATCACCGTCTTGATGCCTGCTTCTTTACACTCCTGAATCGCTTCGGTAACTCCGGCTCGAGGTGGATCTTGAAGTCCAAATAATCCTAGAAAGTTGATTTCTTCTTCTAACCTCGGTAGTTCAGCCTTCGTTACCCTTACATGGGGAGGTAATTGTTTGATCCCGATAGCGATAATTCGTAATGCTTTATTTGCCATCTCGTCCATTTTTTTCGTAAGTTTCTTCTTATCAAGGGGTAGTAGGCTTCCATCGAGGCCTAGCGTATACTTAGAGCGGGATAAGATTACCTCCGGCGCTCCCTTTACAATTAAGAAACGTTCCTTCTTTTCATTTTCTACTACAACGGTCATCCGTTTTCTCGTCGAATCAAAGGGAAGTTCATAAATTGTACGATAACGCTCTGTCTCCTGCCATTCAATCTTCGCCTTCCGGGCTACAATCAATAGCGCCCCGTCGGTAGGATCCCCATCGACGATGTAACGAGAACGCTTCACATGTAATTGCGCCCGATTACATAAGGCTCCGGCCAAAAGGGTATCCCTTAAAGTTTTAGGGAACTTGGTCAAGCTTTTCTTGTCCAATAAAAAACTTCCTTTTTTCTGATCTCCCTTCCCGGTCACTTCTACTGTTTTATAACCGATAAAAAGCTCCTGAACGGACATGTTATTCTCTGTGATTGTCCCAGTTTTATCAGAACAAATAATCGAAGTACTGCCTAAAGTTTCAATCGCTGATAACTTTCGTACAATGGCCTTCTTTTTAATCATACGTTGTACCCCTAAGGATAAAGCGACGGTAACGATGGCTGGCAAACCTTCGGGAATTACGGCCACTGCTAAAGATACTCCAGCCAAAAACATATCGTACATTAATTGACCATGATAAATTCCTATTCCGACGGTCAAGGCTGTTAACAGAAAAACGACATAAATTAATATCTTTCCTAAATCCTTTAACTTCAATTCAAGGGGGGTTTGGACAACTCCAGTCTCGTCCATTAATGTAGCAATCTTCCCTATTTCAGTAGCCATTCCGGTCGAGACGACGATCCCTACCCCGTTCCCTTTGGTTACTAGGGTACTTTTAAAGGCCATATTTTTTTGTTCCTGTATAGCAAGTTCCGCTTTATCTATTTTATTTGCCTGTTTTTTTACAGGTAAAGATTCACCGGTTAACATCGATTCTTCTGTAGCTAAGTCATTTGCTTCCATAATGCGCACATCCGCTGGAACCCGATCTCCGGCCCTTATCCGGACTACATCTCCTATCACGGCCCTTTCAGCCGGCAAGGTCGTCCATAATCCATCCCGTAAGACCCTCATATTCGGTGCAGATAGTTGCTTTAACTTTTCTAAAGATTTTTCTGCTCGATGTTCTTGGAAAAAGCCAATCAAGCCATTTAATAAAACGATTAACATAATAGCAATTGCATCGATATATTCCCCTAATAGTCCCGCGATTAAAGTTGCAGCGAGTAAAATCATTACGAGAAAATCTTGAAATTGACTTAAGAAAATAAGCCAACTAGACTTCCGTTTGCTTTCGACTAACTTGTTCAAACCTTGTGTTCGAGCCCGACGTTCGGCCTCTTCCGTTGTTAAACCTTTTTCTCGATTCACCGCTAGCTGTGCCTCTACTTCTTCGATCGACTTCTTATACCAATCCATCCGCATCCCACCCTATCATGTAACTCTAGTGATACATATGTATGCAAGGAAAATTTTATTAATGCTATAATAATGGCTGAGGTGAAAAGGATGCCCTTTGACGGAATTGTTACCCACGCAGTTACTAAGGAATTACAAGAAACATTAGTCGGCGGACGGATTAACAAAATATATCAGCCGACAGATACAGAATTAATTCTTACTATTCGGCACCAACAGACGAACTACCGTTTGCTTATATCTATCCATCCTTCCTATGCTCGAGTTCATCTAACAGAGGAACAACTACGTAATCCAGAAACTCCTCCAACCTTCTGTATGACCTTGCGAAAATATATGAACGGAGCGCGGATCGAACGACTTCACCAAGAGGATTTCGAGCGAATTATTACGATCGACATTCAAGGGCGGGATGAAATTGGCGACCAAGTATATCATCAATTATTAATTGAAATAATGGGACGACATAGTAACGTCGTTTTAATTGAAACAGAAACAAAAAAAATCATCCATGCGATGAAGCCGATTCCACCTTCTATTAATCGTTATCGCACCCTTTTACCCGGTGCAAGCTATCGATTGCCCCCTCCGCAAGATAAGTTGGATCCCCTAAAAAGCACACCGGAAGCAGTCGTTAAAAAACTAGACTTTAATCAGGGAAGACTAGATAGACAACTTGTTCAACATGTCGCTGGTTTTTCTCCCTTTATTGCTAAAGAGCTCGTCGAAAGAACCGGCTTAGGAGGAGCGAAGGCATATATGAAAGAATTTGCCATTCTCCAAAAGGAAATAAAAGAAGGTCACTTTCAACCGGCTATTTACGAAGGTAAGCGGGAAGACTTTCATGTTTTACCTATTCAGCATGAAAAGAAGCAGGCTAGCTTTTCTACAGTTAGTCGTATGCTAGACGCCTTTTTCGCCAACAAAGCAGAACGGGACCGGGTAAAACAACAAGTGAGCGATTTAACCCGCCTCATTGAAAATGAACGGAATAAAAATAAGCGAAAACTCAAGATTCACCAACAAACGTTACAACAAGGGAAAAAAGTCGATACCTACCAAAAATATGGAGAACTCTTAACAGCTAATATGCATCGGATGAAAAAAGGGATGAAAAAAATCACTGTAACAGACTATTATGTAGAGGATCAACCCGAGATTACCATCCCTTTAAAAGAAGACTTAAGTCCGAGTGAAAATGCCCAGCGTTATTTCAAACGTTATAGAAAACTACAAAGGGCTCAAGAAAAAGCTTTAAAAGAAATCGAAAGGGCCCAGGCAGAAATACAATATTTAGAGGCAGTACTACAACAATTAAGCCAAGCTCGGGAAGAAGATATAGAAGAAATTCGTCGAGAACTCGAAGAAGAGGGCTATCAGCGGCAGCGGAAACAAAAAAGACGGAAGCTCGAACAACCAAAACCGGAACAGTTCTTATCTTCCGATGGCACAACGATATACGTCGGGAGAAATAATAAGCAAAACGAATTTGTCACCCATCGACTCGCACATAAAGAAGACATTTGGCTTCACACCTTGGATATTCCAGGTTCCCATGTCGTCATTAAAAGTGCCAATCCTTCAGAAGAAACTTTGCTAGAAGCTGCTCAATTGGCTGCTTACTATAGTAAAGCACGTCAGTCGGAATCAGTGCCAGTCGACTACACAAAAGTGAAATATGTGAAAAAGCCAAAGGGAGGAAAACCGGGCTTTGTCACGTATACAGAACAAAAAACCTTATTCGTTACTCCGAAAAAATTAAATAGGCAAGCAAAAACATAAAAAAGCAACGGCTTTCCCGTTGCTTTTTTTAGCTATTAGACGATTAAATGAACTCTTCTTCTAACATTAATTGGATAAAACTTTCTACTTGTGGCAAATCTTTAAATTCTGGATGGTAACATAGCCAAGTTTTTCGATTAACCATTTGATCATCAATCCGTAATGGTATGTGGGAGTAGCGTTCAATTAAGGACTCGGATACACTCCAAGGTAAGATTGCCATACCGAGGCCTTGTTTCATAAACTGTTTACACGTTTCAATTTGATCGACGCTAATCTTCTGTACCGCATCAATTTTATCCTGGGTCGCTACCCAATGGTTAATTACCTCTTCAAGACCGTCATCACTTTTAAAGGAAATTAAAGGTCGTTCCTTCACTTCACCTTCTGTAAAAGGTTGGGTATCGAAAATGTATAATGGGTCCTCAAATAAAAGGGTGTATTCTAAATCTTTAATAGCATCGCCTCGGACAATTGACACATGATAGTTACTATAGTCATTTCGGATATGGCCACTTGTTCCCGTTACTAGGTCGATTGTCACTTTAGGATACTTTTTCATAAATTTGGCCAATACTTTCGGTAAGTAACGTTGACTAATAACGGTAGAACAAGCGATCGATAATGTGCCTCTTACTTCTTCACTCGAGGCGGCGAGCTTGTTTTTAATCGATAGTTCGTTTTCAACTACCTTCCTTGCATGCTTTAGAATTAATTCACCACTAGGGGTAAGCTGCAATCTCTTGGCCGTTCGAATAAAAATTTGCTCCCCAAAGTATTGCTCAATATACTTAAGGCGTTGAGAAACCGCCGGTTGGGAGATTAAAATTGCTTTAGCAGTCCCCCTAACTGTTCCTATTTCTGCTAGTTGGATTAATAGTTCATAATCACTAATTTTCATCACTAAATCACTTGCCCTATTTATTATTATTGATATTTACAAATTATAGCATACCATAAGTTTTGCTATTACTTTAGTAAATCGCGCCAATTTGTCAGTTCTTCTTTTTCCTTTTCAGATATCTTTTTTTCTTTTTCCAATATCTCTAATAAGAAATCATAACTTGTAATAGTGGAAACTTCAACCTTTTCTCTAAGAAAATTTTCTTTCGCCTTTTCAAGGCTATAGGTAAAGATAGCTAAAACCCCTAGCACCTCAGCTCCAGCGTCCTTGAGGGCTTTCACTGTCTCTAAAGATGAGCCACCGGTTGAAATTAAATCCTCGATTACAACAAGTTTCATCCCTTTTTTTAAAGCCCCTTCAATTTGATTTTCCTTCCCATGACCCTTCGGTGAAGAACGGACATAAAGCATAGGCAAATCTAAAGCCTCAGCCAACCAAGCTGCATGGGGAATCCCCGCCGTTGCACAACCAGCGATACCATCCGGCTTCCATTGCTTCCGTTCGATTTCATGAAGAAAAGCCTTGACTATTTTTTTTCGAACAGCTGGATAAGACATCGTTAAACGATTGTCACAATAGATAGGGGACTTAATCCCTGATGTCCAGGTAAAATAGTCATCCGGACGAATTTGTACTGCTTCAATTTTAAGTAAATCCTTCGTAATTTCAGTCTGTAAATCCATGTTCCCACTCCTTTAAGGCAAGTTCATAGGCGTTCCTTGGTTGTTTAGCCTTGGTAATACTTCGACCGATTACCATTTTATCTACCTGTTGGCTCCGTGCAAAAGATGGCGTAGCAACTCGTTTTTGGTCATCTGATTGATCGGTCGCTAGGCGAATTCCTGGGGTCACCGTTTCGAAATCTGTCGCAGTAATCTCTTTTATTTTTTTCGCTTCATGAACAGAGCAAACGACTCCATCGGCACCACTTTCATAAGCCATGCTTGCAAAGTGCAAGACATTTGATTCTAGAGAACCCCTTAACTGTAAATCTCTATGTAGTGTCGTTTCATCAAAGGAAGTTAAGATCGTTACAGCTAATAGCTTCGGTGACGTTCCGCCTTGGGAACCGGCTAGCAAACCCTCTTTAGCCCGCTTTATCATTTCCCGTCCCCCTAAAGCATGAACATTGACATAATCTACTTCCAAACGGCTAAGGTTTTGCATTGCCCGCTCGACGGTCGTTGGGATGTCATGTAATTTTAAATCAAGAAATATAGGGTGCCCATCCTTTTTTAATGCTTCGATTACTTTTGGTCCTTCCCGGTAAAACAATTCCATACCGACCTTTACTGGAACCCCTTCAAGCTGGTGGACCTTAATAAAATGTTTCGCTTCTTTCCAAGTAGGAAAATCCAATGCTAAAAAAACCGGATTCATCGATAGGCCCCTCCAATCGCATCCTTTACTGAAGTAAATCCATAACGGTCTAACACCTTCGGTAATTCGGCAATAATATTTGGACAGGCAAAGGGATCCCTAAAGTTAGCTGTCCCCACTGCTACAGCACTAGCTCCAGCAAGTAAAAATTCTAAGACATCCTCTGCCCGCTCGATTCCCCCCATACCGATGATTGGTAAATCGACCTTTTGAGATACTTCATAGATCATTCGAATAGCTATCGGCTTAATAGCTGGACCGGATAGGCCCCCTGTATGATTGGCGATAATCGGCCTTCTCGTTTGAAGATCCAAACGCATCCCCGTTAACGTATTAATCATCGATAAACCATCGGCTCCAGCTTCCTCAATAGCCTTAGCCATCTCTACGACATCAGTGACATTAGGGGATAGCTTCACGTAGACAGGAAGCTTACTTACCGCCTTTACACGTTTCGTAACTTCATAAGCCATCTCAGGGGTTGTTCCAAATTGGATGCCCCCTTCCTTCACATTTGGACAGGATATGTTTAATTCGATGGCCGATACGGCTTCCGCCTTATTAAAACGCTCGGCAACCAATTCATACTCCTCCATACTGCTCCCAGCCACATTGGCAATAATCGGAATGTTAAACTGACTAAGGAAGGGAACTTCTTCTGAAATAATACGCTCGACGCCAGGGTTTTGGAGTCCAATAGCATTCAACATTCCACAAGCCGTTTCCGCCACTCGTGGCGTTGGGTTACCTAAGCGCTCTTCCCCTGTCGCCGCCTTCATGATCACAGCCCCTAATAAACCTAAATCATAAAACTCACTATATTCGCGACCGAAGGCAAAACAACCGGAAGCAGGCATGACAGGGTTTTTCAATGATAAGCCTGGTAAAGAAACAGATAAGTCCATTATAGTACAACCTCCCTTGCCGAAAGCACCGGTCCATCTTTACAAACCTTCTTATACGAAAGCCCTGCGTTAACCGGAAGAACACAGGCGTAACAGGCGCCGATACCACAAGCCATACGTTCTTCGAAGGATAAATAACCATCTAAATCCGGCAGGCTATGTTTGACGGCACGAAGCATGCCGAAGGGACCACAAGCATAGTAGCGATCAAGTCCCTCAGCGGCAATATAGTTTGTTACAAAACCCCGATCACCGTAGGAACCGTCGTCGGTGACGATCCTTGTTTCCGCTAGTGCTTTGAACTCTTCTTCATAAAAAACATAGTCCTTTGTTTGAAAACCAAGGATCGCTCTAACAGAAAGGTTGCGCTCTTTTAATTTTTTAGCTAAGAAATAAATCGGTGGAACCCCGATGCCCCCACCTATAAGCAAGACCGAAGCCTCCGTATGCAAATCGTCTATTGGAAAGCCTTGGCCATTCGGACCTAATACATCAAGCCTTTTTCCTACTTCATAATTGGCTAGACTTTTGGTTCCATCACCGACAATTTTAAATAAAATTGTAAAGGTTCCAGCTTGCTCATCGGTATCGGCAATCGATATGGGTCTCCGTAAAGTAAACCCGTCTAATTGAATATGAATAAACTGACCCGGTAAGGCCTCCCGACTAATGTACTCATTTTCTAACACAAGGGCTATCGTTTCTTTGGCAATAGTCTTTGACGAGACTATACGTGCTTTCTGCTTTTTCAATTAATTCACCCCGTCTTCAGTAATTGGTGATGCCGTAAAAGTTGACATAGCAATCACATTTAAAATTGCTTCTGCAGTGTCTAAATTTGTTAAGCTAATCATTCCATTTTCTACTGCCTCACGACGAATGCGAAAACCATCGGAACGCTGTTGTTTTCCAGAAGTAATTGTATTGATAACGAATTGTACTTCATTGTTTTTTATGAGGGATAGAACGTTACGCTCCCCTTCATCAATTTTCGCCACGCTAATAACTGGTAAATTTCTTTCTTGTAAAAAGCTTGCAGTTCCTTCGGTTGCATATAATTGAAAACCAAGTTCATGGAAACGTTGGGCTATTGGATAGGCCTCTTCCTTATCTTTATCAGCGATGGTCAATAGCACCGACCCTTCTAAAGGAATAGAAATACCTGAGGCTAAAAATCCTTTATAAAGAGCTTTTTCTATCGTTTGGTCGTAACCGATTGCTTCCCCCGTTGACTTCATTTCTGGACCGAGGGTCGTATCGACGCTTCGTAATTTTTCAAAGGAAAATACAGGGAGCTTAGCATAGACTTGAGACTTTTCTTCTAAGATCTCTGTTCGATATCCCTTTTCTTTAAGGCTCTCACCTAAAATACAGCGAGTAGCAATATTGGCCATCGTTACACCAGTTACTTTACTTAAAAAAGGAATCGTTCGACTTGCCCGAGGATTAACTTCTAATACGTAAACTTCATCCCCTTGTACGATAAATTGGATATTGATTAACCCGACGACGCCTAGAGTACGGGCGATTTGATCCGTTGCTTCGAGCATTTTTTGCTTAACCGAAGCCGTCATACGTTGAGGCGGATAAACAGCAATCGAATCACCTGAATGAACTCCCGCCCGTTCGATATGTTCCATGATGCCTGGAATAAAAGTCGTCTCTCCGTCACTAATAGCATCGACATCGACTTCAATTCCCGTTAAATACTGGTCAATCAGTAAAGGTTTATCTTCACTAACATTTGTGACAACTTGTAAATAATGGACGAGTTCCTCTTCGTTATGGACGATTTCCATCTGGGCACCGCCGATTACATAAGAGGGACGGACGAGGACAGGATAGCCAATTTTATTTGCTGTAGCTATAGCCTTTTCCTTCGTCGTAACGGCTTCACCATTCGGTTTTGCCAAATCTAATTCCTCTAAAAGCTGTTCAAATTTATGCCGGTCTTCGGCGCGATCGATAGCCTCTAAGCTCGTACCTAAAATTTTCACTCCGCGGCGTTCTAATCCTTCCGCTAAGTTAATCGCCGTCTGACCGCCGAACTGCACGATGACTCCCAGCGGTTTTTCATGTTCGACGACATGCATCACGTCCTCTAAAGTTAAAGGTTCAAAATAAAGTTTATCGGAAATGCTATAGTCGGTCGATACCGTCTCGGGATTGTTATTCATAATAATGGCTTCATAACCCATTTCTTTTATCGCCAAGATAGAGTGAACCGTCGCATAATCAAACTCTATTCCTTGACCGATGCGAATAGGTCCTGAACCTAACACAAGTACCTTTTCTTTAGAAGAACGGATCGATTCGTTTTCTTCTTCATAGCTACTGTAGTAGTAGGGCGCATTGGATTCACATATACCTGCACAACTATCGACGACCTTATATACGGGTAAGATCCCCATTTCTTTTCTTGTTTCGTAAATACGGTCAACCGGTAGTTGCCAGATTCGCGCTAACTGTTCATCAGAAAAACCAAGTTCCTTTGCTTCTCTGACGTTTTCTTTCGTTATCGATTGCTCTAAAAATTCTTTTTCCTTCCTAATAATGTTGGCAAATTTGTTTAAGAAAAAGCAATCGATTTTCGTCAGTTGGAAAAGTTCCTCGACCGTATAATTGCGCCGGAGCATTTCAGCCAGGATAAAAATTCGCTCGTCGTCAGCAGCTTGTACCCGCTCGACTAACACCTCATCCGTTTCCTTTTCTAAATATGGTAGATAAAAATCACCATTACCTACCTCTAAGGAACGGATTCCCTTTAAAAAAGATTCTTCAAAACTTCTACCGATAGCCATAATTTCTCCAGTAGCCTTCATCTGTGTTCCTAACTTACGGTCTCCAAAGATAAATTTATCAAAAGGAAAGCGCGGAATCTTGGTAACGACATAATCTAAAGAAGGCTCTACATTTGCATAGCCGGAGGCCGTTAATGGATGTTTAATTTCATCTAACGTAAGACCAACAGCAATCTTCGCTGCAACTTTCGCAATAGGATAACCAGTTGCCTTCGATGCTAAAGCGGACGAACGACTTACCCTAGGATTTACTTCGATAATATAGTACTGAAAACTATCCGGATCTAAAGCGAGTTGAACGTTACATCCTCCCTCAATTTTTAAAGCACGGATTAACTTTAAGGATACTTCCCGTAACATTTCATATTCCCGATCGGTCAAGGTTAAAGAAGGAGCAACGACAATGGAATCCCCCGTATGTATTCCCACCGGGTCAATATTTTCCATATTACAGACAACGATTGCCTGATCCTTTTTGTCCCGAATCACTTCATACTCAATCTCTTTAAAGCCGGCGATACTTTTTTCAACTAGGCACTGACCTACTGGAGACAGGGCTAGGCCATTTTTTACGATATGGCGAAGCTCCTTTTCATTATCGCACATACCTCCTCCAGTACCTCCAAGGGTAAAGGCAGGGCGAACGATAATTGGATAGCCAATTTCCTTAGCAAAATCAACTGCCTCTTCTACTTCTGTAACAATTTCACTAGGTGGTACCGGCTCTCCTAACTCTTCCATTAAAGCCCGAAACTTTTCGCGATCTTCGGCCTGCTGAATAGCTTCAAGACTCGTTCCTAACAATTCGACGCCATACTCTTCCAATACGCCTAGAGCATCTAACTCCATGGCTAAGTTAAGTCCCGTCTGGCCACCTAATGTCGGTAAAAGGGCATCGGGCCGTTCCTTTTGAATAATCTTCTTTAAAAATTCTACCGTAAGAGGCTCCATATATACTCGGTCTGCTACCGTCGTATCCGTCATAATTGTCGCGGGGTTTGAGTTGGCTAAAATAACCGTGTAGCCCTCTTCCTTTAAGGATTGACATGCCTGGGTACCAGAATAATCAAATTCTGCTGCTTGGCCAATGACGATTGGTCCTGAACCTATCACGAGAATCGATTCGATTGCTTTTTTCTTTTCCATCCTACTTTTCACCAACCCTTTGCTTTGTCTCTTCGATTACTTGTAAAAACCGATCGAATAAGAAATTCGTTTCCTTATTCCCTGGTGCCCCTTCCGGATGAAACTGTACCGAAAAAGCTGGATATTTGGTGTGGGAAAGTCCTTCAACGGCACCATCGACCATGGAGCGATACGTAATCTTTAATGTGTCCGTAGCAATACTCTCTTCTACTACATAAAAGGAACGACTCTGGCTCGTATTCCATGTTTTTCCTGTCTCTACATCCTGTACAGAAAAGTTTTTACCATAAAAACCGACCGCCTGCTTCTTCACCTGCGCGCCGGAGGCTAAGGCGAAAAGCTGATGTCCTAAACCAATTCCGAAAAGAGGTAACTGCCCTAATAATGTTTGAATCGTTTCGATTACTTCAGGATAATCCTCAGGATTTCCCGGACCGTTTGATAATAAGATGCCATCCGGTTTAAAGGCTCTAATGGCCTCCGCGTCGTAATTATAAGGAACGACAGTAACATGGCACTGTCTTTCCATTAATTCGTGTAATACGCTTTGTTTCATACCGAGATCTAAGACGAGAATCCTCTGTCCTAAGCCAGGTACGATATATGGTTTCGTCACCGATACCTCTTTAACAAAGGAACGTTTAGGCCAGTTGCTTTCCGAAAATAGTTCCTTAATGGATACGTCTTTCCAATCCGTCAATATTCCTCGAAGGTTTTTCTTTCGAAGATGGCGGGTCAATTTGCGCGTATCGATTCCTTTTAAACCAGGTATGTTTTCTCGACGTAAGTAACTATCGAGGGATTCCTCCGAGCGAAAATTCGATGGTTCAGAAGCTAATTCTTTAACGATCAAGCCTTCTATATGCGGTGAAATTGCCTCCACATCATCCCGGTTGATACCATAGGCACCAACTAAAGGAAAGGTCATCACAACCATTTTTCCATTATAGCTAGGGTCAGTAATAAATTCTTGGTAACCGGTCATGCCGTTATAAAAAATAACTTCTCCTTTTTTCTCAATATTGGCGCCAAAACCTTCCCCAGTAAATACCGTACCGTCTTCTAAAATTAAATATCGTTTATTCATCTTTTTCACTGTCATAAACGACCTCGCCTTCATAAATCGTTACACTAGGAATTCCCGAAACTTTCCAGCCATCGAAGGGGGTATTTTTTCCTTTCGAATAAAAAGTATTCCGGTCGATTCGTTCCTCTTTCTCTAAATCGATTAAAGTTATGTCAGCTACACTACCAACCTCTAGGCTTCCATAGGGTAAGTTAAAGGTTTTAGCTGGGTATTCAGTAAAGTTTTTTACCAATTCTTCTAAAGTCATTATTCCCGGCTTTACTAAATGCGTATAAAGAAGTGGAAAAGCGGTCTCTAAACCGACGATGCCAAAGGGAGCTTTCAAGAAACCTTGCGCCTTTTCTTCTTCTGCATGGGGCGCATGGTCAGTCGCTACGAAATCTATTGTCCCATCGAGTAACCCTTTAAGTAAGGCATCCCGGTCTTCCTTCGCCCGTAAAGGTGGATTCATTTTAAAATCCGCATCATCTTCTAAAATATCTTCCTCTGTAAGTAAAAGATGGTGGGGTGTTACTTCTGCTGTTACAGAAATTCCCGCCCGTTTAGCATCCCGAATTACCCGGACACTTTCTTTCGTACTTACATGACAAACATGGTAATGACAGCCGGCAGTTTCCGCTAAGAGTACATCTCTAGCAATGTGTACCGCTTCGCTTGCACTATAAATACCAGGTAAGCCGAGCCGCTGACTAACTTCCCCTTGGTGGAGAACCCCACCGTATAAAAGCGAATTATCTTCACAATGGGCAACGATAGGTTTTCCACTGCGGGCTGCCTCTTGCATCGCTTCTAACATTTGACCGGCTTCCTGAATACCAACCCCGTCATCTGTAAAAGCGAAGACTCCTGCCTTAGCGAGAGCCGTGATATTAGTTCGCTTCTGCCCCTTTAATCCCTTTGTAATAGCAGCGTAGGGAAGTACTCGAATCTTAGCGGAGGCTTCGATCCGTTTAAATAGCTCTTCCACCCTTTCGACTGTATCAGGAACAGGATCCGTATTCGGCATAGCACAGACGGTCGTGTACCCTCCACGGGCGGCTGCTTTGGTCCCACTTGCGATCGTTTCTTTATGCTCGCCTCCCGGTTCCCGAAGGTGAATATGGACATCGATAAAGCCTGGCACTAATAACTTTCCCTGGCCATTAATCACATTCTCGGCTTTCACCTCAATAGCATCTTTAGAAATTTGTGCAATTTTCCCATCTTCTATTAACACATGGCAAGTTTCTAGTTCATTTCCCTTAACGATACGCTTCACATTTTTCAAGATTGTACTCATCGATAATCCCCCAATTTTCTAATAATGTATAAAGAATGGCCATGCGAACATAAACACCGTTTTCCATTTGGGTAAAAATCCGTGACCTGTCCGCCTCAACCAAATCTGAAGCAATTTCAACGTCACGATTCACAGGGCCAGGGTGCATAATAATAGCCTTTGACTTCATCCTAGCTTCCCGCTCTAGCGTCAAACCATATTTTTCATGGTAGTCAGCAATCGTTCCTTCACTCGACGCATGTCTTTCATGTTGAATACGTAACAACATCAATATATCTGCTTCTTCCACCGCTTCATCCATCGTTAGGTAAGGATATGGACAATACTCGTCCATATGTTCCTCAGCCCCTGAAACGTAAATCTCTGCTCCCAAACGTTCTAAAAGCATTAAACTTGAATGGGCTACACGGCTATGCTTGATATCACCGGCAATCACTACTTTCAATCCTTCAAAGGTACCGAATTCTTCATATATCGTATATGCATCGAGAAGGCTTTGGGTTGGGTGATCCTTCGTTCCGGCTCCACCATTTACGACTGGTATCGATAAATGAGGGAGAAGTTCCTTCGACCAATCGTCATCTTGGTGCCGGATGATTAATATGTTTGCCCCAATTGCTTCGAAGGTTTTAACCGTATCTAACAAGGTCTCTCCCTTATTGATACTCGATTGCTCTGGATGAAAGTCTAAGGTTTCCATTTGTAGCTTTTTTTCAGCAACTAAAAAACTCATTTTTGTTCGAGTGCTCGGTTCAAAAAACAAATTAGCAGCAAAAACTTGTTCATTTAATTTAAATTTTTCTTTCCGGAAGCGGTCAGCTAAGGCAAAGGTCCGTAAAATATCCTCCTGGGATAGATCCTCTACCGATATTAGATGTTTCATCTATTATACACCCCTTATAGAACTTTTTATTTCATTTATCGTCATTGTTCTTAAACGTTCACTTTATCGCGTAAAAAATGCCTCTTTGCTTTAAAAAGTTCGCAAAGAGGCATAGAAAGTCCTAAAGTAGTACCTGTTTTGCAAACCTTTTAAATCTCACGGGATTTAATTAAAGATTTTGCATTGTTCTTTTATATATTCCTACTTCTTCTTTATCATCTATTTCCTTTAATTGGACGACTATATTTTCTTTCAAAGATGTTGGGATATTCTTCCCAACGTAGTCAGCCCGAATCGGTAACTCCCGGTGTCCGCGATCTACTAAGACCGCCAACTGAATTTGCGCCGGACGCCCGATATCCATTATGGCATCCATCGCCGCCCGTACCGTGCGACCAGTAAAGAGGACATCATCGACGAGGATTACTGTTTTATTCACGAGATCCACATCGATTGAGGACGATAACACCTCGGCATCCTCTGCTTCCTTGACTAAGTCGTCGCGGTAAAGGGTAATATCGAGTTCACCGATTGGCACGGTAATCGATTCTATTTGTTTAATCTTCTCCTGTAATCGTTGTGCAAGGGGAATTCCCCGGGTTTTAATTCCTACTAATAGAAGATTCTCTCCACCTTTATTTCTTTCTAGAATTTCGTGAGCGATACGGGTTAAGGCTCGATTGATTGCTGGGGCGTCTAAGACAGTCGTTTTTTTCTCCAACGTGTTCACCACCTAGATTGCTCATTTTTCCCGTAAAAAAACCCTTTTACCTAAAATAGAGGCAAAAGGGCATACTTGTAGAAATGTATCCTTACAATTCCTTTTTAGCCTCTCGGGACTATGTTAAAGGATATTTATTCTGTTGCTATGTATTATGGCAAAGTCATTAAAAAAAGTCAAGCTTTCAGTTGCAAAATTCGTAATAAAGCTTCAAAACCTTGTGGACGTGGACTAGTAAATTCGACATATTTTTCGGTTATTGGATGAATAAAGCCTAACCTTCTAGCAATTAAAGCTTGATGGTTAATATAGGGGGACTTTTTTCGACTATATAAAGGGTCTCCCACAATCGGATGGTTAATATACTGCATATGAACCCGAATTTGGTGGGTTCTACCGGTGATTAGTTGACAGGATACGTGGCTGTACTTTTCCGTTTCTGCCAGCACTTTAAATTTCGTCATTGCTTCCTTCCCATCGGCTAAGACCGTTCGCTTCTGTCGTTCTTTCGGATGGCGACCAATTGGAGCACGAATCGTTCCCTTTTTATAATGTAAATTACCGTACACGATAGCTTCATAATATCGATGCACCGTTTTATCCTTAAATTGTGCCTTTAGTTTTTCATGACTTTCGTTCGTTTTACAAACGACCATGATTCCGCTCGTATCCTGATCTAAACGATGAACAATCCCCGGCCGTTCCTCGCCTCCAATAGTCGAAAGTTCATCCGTGTAATGGAGTAAAGCATTGACTAAAGTTCCAGAAATAACTTTATCCGTTGGATGAACAAGCATTCCACTCGGCTTATCGATAATTAAGAGCGCCTCATCTTCATACAAAATAGACAAAGGGATTGGTTCAGCCTTAATGACACGTTCCGGCGCTTTTTCGATGGTCCAAGTCAGTTGATCTTTTAATTTCACTTTATAATTCGGCTTTACCGGCCGGCCATTAACTAACACCTTTTCGGAACGAATGAAGGACTGGATTTGCTGGCGAGAAAAATCCGTTAAATAGGTAACTAGTAGTTTATCCAAACGTTCCCCAACGTCCCTTTCCCCTACGTTAAGCTCCTGTCTCTCGTTTTTGTCCATTTGTTTTACGCTCCTCAATCAAAGTAAGTAGTAACAATAATATAACCCCTACAACAAGAAAAGAATCGGCCAAATTAAAGATCGGATAATCATAGGTAAAAATCATGACATCGATAAAATCGACGACTTCTTTACGAAATAAACGGTCGATAAAATTTCCTATAGCTCCACCCAAGATGAAAGCAATCGCTACGCTTTGTCCAACTTTCCCCTTGGCGTAACGGTGCAAATAGTATACTAAACCGATAACAACGATTACCGTAATAATATAAAAGAAGGTCATCTGGTTTTGCAAAATTCCCCAAGCCGCTCCTTTATTACGGAATGAAGTAATGTATAGAAAGTTTTCAATAATTTCTATCCGTTCATATAAATCCATATGCTTTACAATCAGTGCTTTTGAGCCTTGATCAATTAAAATGACGATGAAGGCTAGAAGGTAATAGCGTTTCATTCCTAAATACCCCTTTAACTTTAATGAAACTTATCTCATTTTAATGTAAATCTATTTGCTTTATTGTGCAAGTAAAAACAAAAAGAACAGGCAAAGCCGATAACGGCAGACTATACCATCTACCGTTATCCATTGCCCGTTCTTTAGAACGTTTATTCTTCGTCAAATAAATGACTATAATGGGTCTCGACAATATCTGCACAACGTTCACAGAGGTTAGGATGGTCTGCATGGTTCCCGACGGTATGGGACATAACCCAACAACGGTCACATTTTTCACCAGAATGTTTATCTACCTCAATATGAACGTGCTGATACTCTTTGCCCTCTTGACCGACTTCACCAATAGTTGCTTCTGAAACAATTAATAATTGATGTAAATGCGGAATCGATTCAAGAACCTCTTTCGTATAAGCCTCTTTCGGCTCGATAATTATCTTCGCTTCTAAAGGCTTACCGATGACTTTTTCATTTCGTTTTTCCTCTAGGGCTTTTAAAACATCATCCCGTACTTCCATGAAGTGCTTCCACTTTTTAAGCATTTCATCGTTTACGCGTGGTAAATCACGACCTTCAGGAATATCTGTCAGTTGAGCATATTCCGCCTCAACGCCTGGAATATGTTCCCATACCTCTTCTGTCGTATGTGGAATAATCGGCGTAAGTAATTTAACTAATGACGTAATCGTTTCGTAATAAACGGTCTGAATGCTACGACGACGTGGATGATCCGACTCCTCGATATATAAAATGTCTTTAGCGAAGTCTAAGTAGAAGGCGCTCAGATCAATCGTCACAAAGTTTAAAATGTGGTTGAAACCTTCAGAGAAATCGTAAGCGTCGAAACGATCCCGAACCTTACGAATAAGCTCCTGTAAACGATGGAGCATATATAAATCAATTTCTTCTAATTGTTCTTCAGGCACGCGATTCTTTTTCGGATCGAAATCTTGTAAGTTTCCAAGTAAGAAACGGAAAGTGTTTCGAACTTTACGGTAATTTTCAGCAACTTGTTTTAGTATTTCCTGGGAAATTCGGACATCGGCTTGGTAATCTACCGAAGCAACCCATAAGCGAAGGATGTCTGCACCAAACTGTTTCTGAATCTTCATCGGTTCGACGATATTTCCTAACGATTTACTCATTTTTCTTCCTTCACCATCTAGGGCGAAACCATGGCTAATAACTCCCTTATAAGGAGCCTTTCCAGTCGTTGCTACAGCAGTACTTAAGGAAGAGTTAAACCAGCCTCGATATTGGTCACTACCTTCAAGGTAAATATCCGCTGGTCGACGTAAGCCTTCCCTTTGTAGTAACACCGCTTCGTGGGAAGAACCAGAGTCAAACCAAACGTCCATAATATCCGTTTCCTTCGTAAACTTACCATTTGGACTATGTTCTGAAGTAAAGCCTTCTGGAAGTAAATCTTTCGCCTCCCACTCGAACCAAATATTTGAACCGTGTTCTCGGAAAAGATCCGATACATGGTTTATCGTCTCTTCTGTAATAATCGGTTCGCCATCTTCACCATAAAAGACTGGAATCGGCACTCCCCAAGTACGTTGACGGGAAATACACCAATCTTCCCGATCCCGAACCATGTTATATAGGCGTGTTTCTCCCCAATGAGGAATCCATTCCACTTCACGAATTTCATTTAAAATATCCTGACGGAAGTCCTTAATCGATGCAAACCATTGGGACGTCGCCCGGAAAATTGTCGGTTGCTTCGTTCTCCAGTCATGCGGATAGGAGTGAGTAATGAAAGATAGATGTAATAAGGCACCAACCTCTTCAAGCTTTTCCGTTACTACCTTATTCGCATCGTCATAGAAGAGCCCTTCAAAACCTGGAGCTTCTTCCGTAAAGTTACCCTTTTCATCGACGGGACAGAAGGCTTCAATGCCATATTCCTTCGCCACATAGAAGTCTTCCTCCCCATGACCTGGAGCGGTATGAACACAGCCCGTTCCAGATTCCGTCGTAACGTGAGTACCTAACATAACGAGAATATCTCGATCGTAGAACGGGTGCTTAGCAATAATTCGTTCCGCATCCCGACCCATGATAGTCTTTTCTACAGTGTAATTGTCCCACTCTAACTCCTCGGCAATTCCCTCTAATAAATCGTGGGCAATGACATAGGCTTCGTCCCCTACTTTGACGACATCATATTGTAAGTCTGGATGTAAACTAATACCTAAACTTGCTGGAATTGTCCACGGGGTCGTCGTCCAAATAACGATCTTCGTTCCTTCTTCTAAAACCCCTTTACCATCAGTTACCTCATAGGCAACGTAAATAGACGGGGATCGCTTATCCTTGTATTCAATCTCCGCTTCCGCTAAGGCTGATTCCGAAGATGGAGACCAGTACACTGGTTTATACCCTTTATAAATATATCCTTTTCTAGCCATTTCCCCAAACACTTTAATTTGGGCGGCTTCGTATTCCTTCGTTAAGGTAATATAAGGATTATCCCAATCACCGATCGCCCCTAACTGTTTAAACTGTTTCCGTTGACGATCTAATTGCTCCATCGCATAATCCGCACACATTTGTCTAAACTTTGGAATACTAATTTCTTTACGGTTAATATTTTCTCTCTTAATTAAGGCCGTTTCAATCGGCAAGCCATGCGTATCCCAACCTGGAATATAAGGTGCATGGAAGCCAGCCATAGACTTATAACGTACGATAAAGTCCTTTAAAATCTGGTTTAAGGCATGTCCAATGTGTAAATCACCATTGGCATAAGGAGGACCGTCATGTAAGACAAACAAAGGCCTTCCTTCCGTTCGTTCTAGCATCTTTTCATATAGTTTTGTTTTTTCCCATTGTTCACGGCGGATTGGTTCTTTATTCGGTAAATTACCCCGCATAGGGAATTTTGTTTTCGGCATTAATAAAGTTTCTTTATACACCATCGACATAATTCCTCCTCTTATTGCTTATATCCTTTTAATTTTAAATTTTCTTTTTATTTCAAAAATAGAAAGAGCGAAATAAAAAAATCCTCTAAATCCCTGAAGGGACGAGGACTTCCCGCGGTACCACCCTTATGAATGCTCTACAAGCCATTCGCTTAATCATTTATAACGTCAATGACCCGTCCTGTTCTACTGATCCTTCAAACGGCTGCTCCGGAATGATTTTCTAAAAGAAAAACCATATTAGGCTCTCACCATCTCCTAACTCGCTTTCATGGTTTCATTTCTTTTATACTCTTTCCTTCTTAGCATTTTTAGCTTATAAGGTTACTATATTATAGCATAAAAGCCAAACAGATTTAAACGAAATAAGATTATTCTTCCTCGGTTTCTTCGTTTCCGAAATCCGCTTCATTCATCATGTCGAGAAAGTCGTCCCAGTCATCACTATTGATCATATCGAGTTGGGCTTCGATTAACATTTTTAAACGGGTCCGAAAGACCTTCGTCTGCTTCCGCACATCTTCGGCAGCAATGGCAATCTTTCTTGATTCAGCTAAAGCTTCCTCGATAATACGGTCGGCATTCTTCTCTGCTTCTTTAATAATTAATTTCGCTTCTTTTTGAGCACTTGCCTTCAGTTCATCAGCCGTTTCCTGAGCTATGACGAGGGACTTATTTAAAGAGTCTTCAATGTTTCCAAAATGTTCTATCCGCTCGTTCAATTCTTCGATTTCTTTTTTCATTTGTTTATTTTCCCGAAGTACAAGCTCATAATCTTTTAGCACTTGATCTAAAAAATCATTGACCTCATCTTCATTATAACCACGAAAACCGCGACTAAACTCCTTATTATGAATATCTAACGGTGTAAGAGCCATTCTTTTACTACCCCCAATCCTTCCAACCGTACATATAGCGTAATTATGTATTATGATAAACGATTTTTCGATATATTTCTACTTTCTTTACATTAGGTGGCCCGCGACTAGACGAATTTTATCCTTCTTAGTCCGCCCCTTTGTTTCCATTAATTTACACCGGCCATGGCCACGGACGGAAAGCAAATCACCTGCTTCCAAGACAGTAGCCGGATTCGTCTCTAACCGATAATTTAATTGAACTCGTTCCGATGCAATGAGTCGACTTGCTTTTTGCCTAGAAAGTCGATAGCAACTAGCAACAATAGTATCGAGGCGTAATGAGCTAACCGTATAATGACGACTCTGCCACTCTTCCTTCGTTTTTTCTATCGCCGATAATGGAACCTCTTTAAAGGCAATCGAAGTATTTTTAATTTGGCGCAATTCACGAAGGACATACTCTTTAAAGGTTTCTGTCGTAATTAACTGAACTTTATCAGCATGGACGTAAATATCGCCAACCATGCTTCGGTCAATACCTAAAGATGTAAAAGCACCTAGTACATCACGGTGGCTTAACCGAACGAATTTACTCGGGTATGAGGCTTCTAATCCGATTAAAGCAAAATCATCCTCATTAGTAGGAATAAACCGTGGAGCAATAATTGCTCGTTGTCTTTCTGCCTCGGGTACACCACCGAAAAAAGAAACCGCTAATTCCTCGTCCTGCTCTCCAATGACATAACCGATAATCTTTCGCTCCCGTGGATTTAAAAATTCCGTTACTTGGACAATATATTGGTTGAGTACTTGGCTTTTCCAATCGAGGACCCGATCGATAAAAGGATGTTCATTTTCCCGAAAGTGTTGATAAATCGACACATCATCACCCGATTACCCGTTCGAGCATCGAGAAAATTTCGATTAACCCACGGGGAATAAAGACGCGCAATACAATTAGGGCAAAAATAGGAGAAATATCGATCATACCACCGATTGGGGGAATGAGCCGACGGAAAGGCTCAAGAAACGGTTCGACAATCCGGCCTAAATAGTAACCGAACTGTGAGTCCCGGGCTCCCGGAAACCAGGACATTAAAATATAGATGATAATTAAATAAGTATAAATATAAATTAACTGTAATAACAACTCCAAAATCGTATACATTTTTTTCTGACCACCCTTTAAAACTCTTCTTCCACGAAGCTATCTACCGATATTTCTCCAGTTACTTCAACATTTTCCGGAGTACATAAAAACGTCGATAGGCCCAGCTTTTGAATATCACCCTTGATTGCATAAACCGTTCCACTTAAAAAATCGACAATTCGTTTCGCCTGCTGACGATCTACCTTATGTAAGTTAATGACGACGGAACGGTTATTAAGTAAATTGTCAGCAATCTCTTGTACCTCTTGATAAGAGCGTGGCTCATATAAAATAACTTTAGCCGTCGATCTTTCAATTTTCGTTAAGTTGACGACATTTTGTTGCGGGTTGCGACTTGCCAAGCTCGTTTCGCTCGGTGCTTCTACTTCTTCGATATATTCGTATTCTTCCTCGGTATTAAAAAAGTGTTTAAATTTTTCTTTAAAGCTCATTACGCTCACCTCTTTATATTTTAAGGTTAAGAACCGACTAAAATAGAACCAATTCGGATATGTGTCGCCCCTTCTTCAATTGCAATTTCAAAATCATTACTCATACCCATAGATAAATATTCACAAGGAGCATGGGCATACCCTTTGTCTCGAATTTCATCCCTTAGCTCGCGTAACTTACGAAAGACTTGGCGAATCTCTTCCTCATCCTCGATATGAGGTGCCATTGTCATTAAGCCAACTACCTTAACCTTTTCATACTTTTCCAAGGATCGGATAAAGTCTTCTACTGATTCTGGCTCGAGGCCGTGTTTTGATGCTTCACCGCTTACATTCACTTGGACAAAGCAAGGAACAACTTCTTCAGAACGATTATTAATTTGCTTCGCTACTGATTCCCTCTCTAAAGAATGAACCATCTTGACCTTACCAATTATATCCCTTACCTTCCGGGATTGCAATGTTCCGATGAAGTGCCAATTGGCCCTTTCTCCAATCTGCTCATGCTTTACTAACAATTCATCCGTTCGGTTTTCTCCTAAATCGACAATTCCTGTTTCTAATAGCTCCTCTGCCCGCTCGGTAGAAACGTATTTCGTTACCCCGATAATCGTAATTTCTTCCGGATTACGATTCGCTCGATGGCAGGCCATTTCAATTCTTTCCTTCAAGCTTGCTAAATTGTCTTGAATACTCATCTAGCACAATCTCCCCTATTCGACTACGTTGTTCTTCTTTACATTTTAACATATTTTTTTATTTCGTCATCGTTTCCTCTCTGATAGGGTATTTTTTTCTTCTGATGTTCCGGGGAGATGTTCGTGAATTAAAATAAAATCATCACCGATTGTTACAATCTTCTCCCACGGGACGAGGGTTTCACTTACTCTATGGAAAAGATTACCCCGTAACTGTCGGGTCTGAACGACGAAGGATTTAATTCTTCCGCTTTCCTCATCAATTTCAAAATCTTGAATAAACCCGAGTCTCCGGCCTGTCTCTAAAATCACCACTTCTTTGATTTGTAATTCTGATAACGTTATCATCTTAGACACCACCCTATTATATACATATGTAGGTAGCTAGGCATATCATGATGAACCGCTTCCTATTAAAAAAACCTTAATACTCAAGAAAGCTTGAATATTAAGGTATAAAATAAATACATATAAAGTCCATTCGTTTACATTGCTTCTTTATGTAAACATCTCATTACTCATTTGTTCAATAGCCGCTTTTTCCAAACGAGAAACTTGGGCTTGAGAAATCCCAATTTCTTCAGCAACTTCCATCTGAGTCTTTCCTTGGTAAAAACGTTTTTGTAAAATGAGTTTTTCCCTCGGATTTAATTGATACATCCCTTCTTTTAATGAGAGGTAATCATCCCAACTCTCATCGGTAATTTTTTCATCGCTTACTTGATCGAGCACATAAATTGGCTCTCCCCCATCTTGATAAATTGGTTCAAACAAGGACACTGGGTCTTGTATGGCATCGATTGCGAAGACAACCTCTTCTTGAGGGATGCCCATCTCATCAGCGATTTCCTTCGGAGTTGGTTCTTTCTGCGTTTCATTAATGAGCTTTTCTCGGACACGTAAAGCTTTATATGCCGTATCGCGTAAAGATCTCGAGACACGAATCGGATTGTTGTCCCGTAAATACCGCTTAATTTCTCCGATAATCATCGGTACCGCATAAGTTGAAAATCGTACATTATGTTTTAAGTCAAAGTTATCAATCGATTTCATTAAGCCAATGCAACCTACTTGGAATAAATCATCGGCATTTTCTCCACGATGATTAAAACGTTGAATCACGCTCAACACTAAACGTAGGTTACCGTTAACGAGCTTTTCCCGTGAAGCCTGTACATCTTCGTTACGGACAATTTTTTGAAAAAGTACCCGCATCTCTTCATTCTTTAATACTGGCAATTTTGACGTGTCAACTCCACAAAGGTCTACCTTTGTTTTGATCACATTTACCCCTCCTAAGATGTCATACTTCACGTGTAAGTATCTCCGGAAGGATTTTGTTTTATGCACGGATTTTTTGCCACAAATTGGATAGACCTTTGTTTATTTTCAAAAGGTTAAACCATTTTTTCAAACTCTTTTTGTAATTGACGGAGAATCTTTTTTTCTAAACGGGAGATGTAGGATTGAGAAATGCCTAACAATTCTGCGACATCCTTTTGGGTTTTACTTTCTTCATCGATCAGACCGAATCGAAGTTCCATAATTTTTTTCTCCCTTCCTTTAAGCGTCGATAGGGCTTCGAGTAGCAATTCTTTATCCACCTTTAAATCTAAATCCCGGGTAATGATATCATCATCGGTTCCTAGTACATCTGAAAGTAGCAACTCATTTCCATCCCAATCAATATTTAATGGTTCATCTAAGGAGACTTCAGCTTTTTCTCGGCTCGTTTTACGTAAATACATTAAAATTTCATTTTCGATACAACGGGAAGCGTAAGTAGCTAATTTAATTTTTTTCTCTGGATCGAAGGTATTAACAGCCTTAATCAAGCCTATAGAACCGATACTAATTAAATCTTCAATATGAATTCCAGTGTTTTCAAACTTACGGGCGATATAGACGACGAGACGTAAATTATGTTCGATTAATTTAGAGCGAGCACTCTCATCTCCAGAGGGTAATAAGCGAACGAGTCTTTTCTCTTCCTCCTCTTCTAGAGGAGCGGGTAAGGAGGTCTTGCTACCAATATAATAAACTGCATCTTTTTTTAAACCCAATCTCTTCAACCAGCGATACACAAGTTGCCGTAATTTATTCACCGT
Source organism: uncultured Pseudogracilibacillus sp. (assembly GCA_937974845.1). GTDB lineage: Bacteria > Bacillota > Bacilli > Bacillales > Amphibacillaceae > Pseudogracilibacillus. The sequence goes on from CALJVC010000053.1 coordinate 64,359, forward strand.
ACATTCTCCTTTATTTCAAGAAATCTTTTTACCTAGCGATAAAGTCTACGCTTTCTAAGGCAATTAATCGAGGATGTAAGAGACAATGGTAGCCTTCCATCGCTAAAGCGCCTAAATGGATACCAATAAATACTCTCCTACTCGAAATACGGAAGTCATTCGATTGGATATCTAGTTTGTCCGGTTTAATTGCTAAAATATAATCATCCCCTGCAATTGTTGTATACGGAATCCAATGTAAAACTTTCTCTAAATGCCGCGGCAAAAGCTTATGGTCCTTGACAAGAAGGGCTTTTTCGATTTTTTTCCAATCCTCTTGTGAAAAAAACCTTTGCATAAAGATAGAATCACAAATAATAACCGGTCGATTCGTTAACGGATCTGTCAGCTCATTTCCACTATCTAAAAACGCTGGCGCTTCATGACGGTATCCGTTCAGCATGATACTTACTTCGTAGCTTTGCCTAAACTTAAACTTATCAAGGATAAAACGATCGGACCAACGTTTAATCACCCACAATATTAAAGGAAAGCCAATAGCTAAAAGGGTTAAACTGACCGGCTCCTGTTCTACGTTTGGTCTAAGGAGAAATAATGAGTTTAAACGTCCTTTCGAAGAAAAATCAATCATATAATGAATGCTTAGTAAAAACCCACCAACAATAAAGGATATAAGATAAAAACTCGTTAAAGTTTTAACTATTTGTGCAAGCGAACTACGACCAAGGGTTGCTAAAACAATAAGGATAGAATAGAACAACTTCCCTGCTATAGAATTGAAAATGGAAGTGGGAAAATATAAGGTTAAGGGTACATAAATAGTCGCGAGAATAGTTCCGAAGGCGATCGATATAAATGGTCTCTTAATTTTCACGACATATAAAACGATAGATAAAATCGCTCCATTACAGAGAAAAGTGAAAAGAAAGAGTAAGTCTAAATAGATTGTCACATATATTTCCCCTCCAAATTGAGATGGTACATAGCACTATAGCTTATCCCTATAGAAAAGGTTGTCGTTTTTTACAGAAAAGCTTCTACACCTTTTAGACAAATTTATCCCTTAAAAAAGTAAAAATCGTCGAAAGTCCACTCCTCTCTTCTGCCATAGAGCATAGACGAAGGAGATGAATCTTCCGACGATTTATATATTTTATAAATTTTTCAAACAGAACTAGCGATTACGATTACGATTTCTTAAGAATGTAGGAATATCTAACGTTTCTTCATCTTGAAGAGAAGTTACTGGCGGTTCTTCTTTTCGACGATGATAAGCTGAATCTTCCATTTCTTGATTTGCTTTATTCGGCATGGTTCGCTTCATTGGGCGTTCTTTACTATCATCAAAGCCTGTAGCGATAACAGTGACAACTACTTCATCTTTTAAGTTTTCATTGATTACGTTACCGAAAATCACATTAACGTCTTCATCTGCCGCTGAAATAACGAGATCGGCTGCTTCTTGAACTTCAAACAAGCTCAGACTAGGTCCCCCAGAAATATTCATTAGAATACCTTTTGCACCATCGATAGACGTTTCTAACAATGGAGAAGAAATCGCTTTTTTTGCCGCTTCAACCGCCCGGTTTTCTCCAGAAGCAACACCGATTCCCATCAAGGCAGAACCTTTGTTGGACATAATCGTTTTCACATCCGCAAAGTCGACGTTAATGAGACCAGGCTTTGCAATTAAATCAGAGATACCTTGAACCCCTTGTCTCAGCACGTTATCCGCTTCCCGGAAAGCTTCAAGCATCGGTGTGTTTTTATCTACAATTTCTAATAAACGATCATTAGGAATAACAATTAGAGTATCGACATTTTCCTTTAAAGATTCTATTCCAGCCTTTGCCTGCCTTTGACGACGAATCCCTTCGAAGCTAAAAGGACGAGTGACGACACCAACGGTAAGGGCTCCGACCTCTTTAGCAATCTCTGCAATCACTGGAGCGGCCCCTGTTCCTGTCCCTCCGCCCTTTCCTGCAGTAACAAAGACCATGTCGGCACCTTTTAATACTTCTTCAATTTGCTCTCTGCTTTCTTCTGCCGCTTTCTTTCCAATTTCCGGATTAGCTCCAGCACCGAGTCCTCGGGTTAATTTTTCCCCTATTTGAAGCTTCGTTTCTGCCTTTGATAGGTTTAAAGCTTGAGCGTCGGTGTTTACAGCGATAAATTCCACACCTTCTACACCATGCTCAATCATTCGATTCACAGCGTTATTACCGCCACCGCCTACTCCTATAACTTTTATCGTAGCTAGTTGATCCATACTAGTATCGAATTCTAACATTGTTTGTCCTCCTAAATCCAAGCGCGATTCAATCGCCCGTACATAATTTTATTCGAAAAAAGATTTGAAAAAGTTAGCCATCTTGGAACCTTTGTTTTGTTCCGTTCCTTTGTCTGTAAATTCCTTTTTATTTGTTTCTTTCACTTTACGATTTGGTGAGGGTTCATCTAAGGTGACCGATGTCCCGAGCTCCTTGCCCTGGACCTTTGCATTTTGGTGAGCAAATTGGATTGTCCCAATTCCCACCGTATATTGAGGTTCGCGAACTCCGATATAATCCGGAATGGCTATACGTGCATTCGATTCAAATACCGCTTGTGCCAAATCTAGAGCTCCTGGCATTTTCATTGTGCCACCGGTTAAGATGTAGCCACCGCGCAAATCATGGTAGCCCATTCTTCTTAGCTCGCGAAGCGCTAATTCGTAAATTTCTTCTAGTCTTGCTTCAATCATATCAGATATTTCTAATTGATTAAATGTTTTCTTTTCATTACTACCAATAATTGATACTTCTACCTTCTCATCTTCATCTGCAGTTTCATAAAAAGCATGACCGTAATGAAGCTTTATTTCTTCCGCTTCTTCCGTCGAAGTGCGCATACCAATGGATAAGTCCTTTGTTATATTTTCTCCACCAAGAGGTATGACTGAACTCGCAGCTAAAAAATTATCCTCAAAAACCGAAACCGTCGTACAGCCACCACCGACATCGATTAGTGCTACTCCTAAGTTTCGTTCATCCTTCGAAAGAGCGATAGTGCCTGCAGCTAAGGGTTGTAATACAACATCGACGATATGTAAGCCTGCCCTTTCAACACAACGTAAAACATTATGTAAAGCTGTTTTTGAAGTAGTGATAATCGTCCCTTCCATCTCTAAACGGACGCCGATCATTCCGCGCGGGTCACTAATTTCATCAAAACCATCGACGATAAATTGTTTTGGAATGACATCGATAATCTCTCTTTCTGGCGGAATGGACATCACTTGCGCCGCTTCAATAACCCTTGTGACATCCTCATCGCCAATTTCACGGTTTTCACTTTGGACTGCTACTACGCCATGGCAGGAATGGAGCTGGACGTGATTAGCATTCACAGCAACGACGACGTTATTAATTGTCATATCTACCATATGTTCAGCCTGCTCTACCGCCTCTTTAATAGACTTGACGGTTTCATCGATATCGACGATAGCTCCTTTACGTAGGCCAGTAGATTTTGCCGTCCCCACACCGATAATATTCAATGAATCATTTAATACCTCACCGATGATTACTTTAATTTGTGATGTTCCGATATCTAAACTTACTAATACATCATTCAAACTCATTTATGGCACCTCCACGAGCTTCTAACACTATTCGAACCTTTCTACATATACTCCGACATCCATATGGATAATCCCTTTTTTCTTCGAATCTAACTGGGCAACAATAGAAGGATATGTATTCATTTTATTAGCAAAATCACGAATCGTTGCCTGAACGATAAATCCATCATTCATATAAAGAACAACTTTATACTTATTAGTATCCGTCGGCTTCCAATGGATTTCAGAAATTAAGGTTAAAATATGGTCTGATACGTCATCGAGTTCTTCGACGAAGCGTTGTAAATATAACTCATCAGTAAAATTAACGAAAATCGGAGCACTTCCTGGCTTTGTAATTTCTGCATTTTTAATCACTAGCCCGTCCTGAACTACAGGCAAATAATGTTTTTTCTCTTTTATATAGCCAACGATTTCTTTCTCTGAAATAGTAATTTGTACGGTCTGTGGAAGCTTTCGCTCAACTTGAACCTCCTCGACTATTGGATGGGAGGCAATCTTTTTCTCGATAGAACTTGTATTAATCCGCCAAATATTTTGATCTATTTCTAACTCACTATATGTCAAAATTTGTTCATCAGTAATCACTTGATTACCGTCGATTTCAATCCGGGCGATATCACTTAAGGGAGATTGAAGATAAACGATGATTGCGATCAGAAGAAAAAACAAAGTTAAATAGAAAAGCAAAGTTCTGTTCGCTTTTTTTCTTCTTTTTTCTTTTAACTTTGGGATTCGATCTTCAATCGAAACAACTTTTTCTTCTTCCATCTTTTTTCCCTCTTCGCCTAAAAATATCTTAAATTAAATTATAACATACAATTTAGTCAAACAGCTAATAGTTATCAAATTTTCATCAATTTTTTATTCTCTTTCATAGATACTTATGTTTAATAAAATTCCAATTGATGCTAATGTGAGGGTTAAAGAAGACCCACCATAACTTAAAAATGGTAAAGTAATACCGGTAATTGGTATCAAACCGATGACGACACTAATATTAATCATAAACTGTATCGTCAACATTACAATGATTCCGATGGCAGTATAACGGGCAAAAGAGTCCACACTACGAAGGGATGTCGCTAAGCCTTGGCGAAAAAGTATATAAAACAAGATAATGACAAAGGCACCACCGATAAAGCCTAATTCCTCGGCTACAATTGCAAAGATAAAGTCTGTCTGGGGTTCCGGTAAATAGAAATACTTTTGTAAACTTCTACCAAACCCGACTCCTAAAAGCTTCCCTGGTCCTATTGCATACAAGGATTGAATAATTTGAAAACCGTCCCCTAAAGGATCATCCCAAGGATTGAGAAAAGAAGTAATCCTACTAATCCTATAGGGAGCAGATATAATAAGTAACGTAAAAGCGACGATCCCCATCAGGCCTAAATAGATAAAATATTTCAACCGAGCGCCTGCGATAAAAATCATGATGACACAAGTAAGAACGAGCACAACGCCCGTACCTAAATCCGGTTGGAGCATGATTAAGAAGAAACAAAAAATAACGAGGGAAAGCGGTTGTAAAAACCCCTTCCAAAAAGTTGTCATATCTTTTTTATGCTTCGATAAATAATCCGCTAAATACAATATTAGACCTAGCTTAATAAATTCGGCCGGTTGGATACTAAAGGCACCGACCCCAATCCAGCTCTGGGCTCCTCCCCGGGACATACCGATTCCTGGAATGAGGACGAGGATTAATAAAGCGATGCATAGAAGTAAAATCGGCTTAGTATACCGACGAAGTCTCTCGTAAGGAACGTAGGTCACTAGCCCCATCATAACTAAACCTAGACTAGCAAATAACAATTGCCGTTTTAAAAAGTAAAACTTATCCCCATACTTAAACTCTGCCCATATGTATGACGAGCTGTACACAAAGAGAATACCAATCGTTAATAAAGTAAGCACGATGATAATGAGCGATACATTAGGACCCTTCCCTTGGATTGAACGGTTCATTGTTTATCCCTCCATGAAAAATGGAGAAAAGTGCATCTTAGCCTTATCTCCTTATGCTAATGTATGCACTGTATCGATAAACAAGTACCCTCTTTCTTCAAAAGTCTTATATTGATCCCAGCTAGCACAGGCAGGAGAAAGAAGAATCGTATCTCCACGCTCTGAAATGGCAAATGCTAGCTTCGTAGCCTCTATAACATCTTCTACCCGATGTACCTCCTTAATTCCTGCTTTTTCTCCTACTAGGGCTAACTTTTCTTTCGTTTCTCCAAAAATGATCATTCCTTTAACATCGTTTAAATAAGGTATGAGTCGCTCAAAGTCTTCTTGACGGTCCAAACCACCTGCTAATAAGATTACCGGTTGTGAAAAAGCTTGTAGGGCCATTTGAGTTGCTAAAATATTCGTTGCTTTTGAGTCGTTGTAAAACCTTCTCCCCTTTACCTCCGTCACAAACTGTAGCCGGTGTTCAACGCCAGAAAAGGTCTTTAACACAGCTTGAATACTTTCTGTCGGAACCTGAGAAAGCTTGCTTATTGCAAGGGCAGCTAACATATTTTCTACGTTATGTTCACCGACGAGAGCAACTTCATTAAGTGAAATAATCTTTTCATCTTTGAAATACAAATAATCGCCGTCGGTCCAGGCCCCCTCCTTCTCTAAGCTTTGCCTTGTAGAAAAAGGAACTTTCTGCGCTTTTGCCCCTTCGATTAATCGTAGCACCTTTTCTTGATCGGCATTGTAGACGAGAAAGTCCTCTTCGGTTTGGTTTTGAAAGATTTGAGCCTTTGCCGATTCATAATTAGCCACGGTTTTATGATAATCTAAATGGGCGTCGTACAAGTTTAAAATACAAGCGATATGAGGTCGAAAACTTTCCGTCCCTAATAATTGAAAAGAAGATAATTCTAAGAGAAGCCGCTCCTCGTCTTTTAACGTTTGAGCGACTTCTGAAGCAACGATGCCAATATTTCCTGCTAGTTTAGCCGGAACCTCGCCCTCCTGCAACATATGATCGGTCAGCATCGTCGTCGTCGTTTTTCCATTAGAACCGGTAATGCCAATAATTGGGTTCGGCGCCGCTAGATGATAAGCTAATTCGACCTCTGTAAAAACTGGTATTTTATTTTCTAAAGCCCGTTCAACTATCGGATGCTCATAAGGAATACCAGGGTTTTTAATTAGGACATCGATTCCTTCTAATACGGAAACCGGATGGGAACCGAGGATTATTTCTACCCCTAGCTCCTTAAGGGCTTGCACCTCCTCCGCTTCCTCCTTTGTGTCGCGGTCGTTGACCCGAACTTGAATCCCCGATTGAGCTAATAACTTTGCTGCTGCTTCTCCACTTTTCGCTAAGCCTAACACTAGTGCATGTTTATATGGAAAACCTGTTAACCTTCTCAAGTCAATGCCACCTCGATATATATACCTAATATTGCAAAGATAATACCTACGACCCAGAATGTCGTCACTACCCGCCATTCAGACCACCCTTTAAGTTCGTAATGGTGGTGGAGCGGGCTCATCTTAAAGACACGTTTACCCGTTAATTTAAAGGAAATAACTTGTATGATTACTGATAAAGTCTCGATTACAAAGACCCCGCCGATAATAACGAGTAAAATTTCTAATTTCATTAAAATTGCCACTGCGGCAATCGCAGCACCTAAGGCTAAGGAGCCGGTATCTCCCATAAATACTTTTGCAGGATGGGCGTTAAAAACTAAAAACCCTAATAAAGCACCGACAACTGCTAAGGCAAAGACCATGACGGTATTAAATTGCGGAAAACTATTTGCCGCCAATAAAGCAAAGGAACCAAAAGCAACGGCAGCTGTACCGGCTAATAGACCGTCTAAGCCATCGGTTAAGTTAACAGCATTAGAAGAACCAACCATCATAAAAATAACGAGTAATGGATATAAGATTCCTAGCTCCCACTCTATCGCTGTCCCAGGAATTTGCACGGTGGTCGGAAAATCGTTGACATATAGTAACATATAAAATATGACGGCAACGACGATTTGACCGACTAATTTCTGCCTCGATGTAAGGCCAAGGTTTCTTTTTAAAGCAATTTTTATAAAATCATCTAAAAAGCCGATCAAACCGTAACCGATAAGCGCAAATAAGAGTAGCCAAAATTGGTAATCTATTTCATCACCAAAAAATTTATACATAATTATAGCGCTCGTTATCACAATACTAAAGACAATTACTGTACCGCCCATCGTCGGTGTCCCAGATTTTTTATAATGGGATTTTGGTCCCTCTTCACGAATACTCTGTCCAAACTTCAATCGCTTCAGGAAAGGAATTACAATCGGACTGATTAGGACAGTAATTAAAAAACTAATCGCTAAAGTCATTAATACGATATATTGGCTCACGTTTCCTTCCCCCTATTTATTCAGTCACTAATGCTTCGATTAACGTTTCAAAAGCCATCCCACGGGAAGCTTTAAATAACGCAATCGTTCCCTCTTCCATTAAGGGCGCTAACCGTTCAACTAATGCATCACGGTTAGTAAAATGTTCGCTATGAATACTAGATGCTTTAGATAAGCCTTCCAAAATCTGACGGGCCTGCTCTCCATAAGTAAATAAATAGTCAATCGGTGTATCAATTGCCTTGCCGATTTGTCGATGGAAGTCCTTAGAGTACTTTCCTAACTCTAGTACATCGCCTAAAACGAGAATACGCCGATCGAATCCTTCTATTTGTTTTATGATTTGAATAGCACCGATCATCGAAGTAACCGAGGCATTGTAGGCATCATTAATAATTACGGCACCCGATGGAGAGCGTAATTGTTCAAAGCGCATTCCGGTCGTTTCACTATCCTTTAGACCCTGGCGTATCTCCTCTTCATCTACACGAAGTAGTCTGGCTACCTCTATAGCGTAGGCAGCATTCTTCGCATGATGGGCTCCCGTTAGAGGAATGGTATAGGACCTCTCTCCATACACAAAGCGTGTTTCCTCTAAGCTTACTTGTACATTAGAGATTTTTCTTATTCCTTGACCCTCCTTTTGAAAACTAAGGGCAATAATGTCTTGCGGAAAAGAATGAGAACGAAGTAACTCCTCATCACCATCGATCAATAACCGCCCTTCAGGACCCATGCCATTTACAATTTCTAACTTCGCCTTGGCAATTCCATCCCTCGAACCGAGAAATTCAATGTGAGATTCACCGATATTTGTAATAATGGCATAATCTGGTCTAGCTATTTGACTAAGACGATTAATCTCACCAAAATTACTCATTCCCATTTCTAATACGAGTACTTCGGTATCCCGAGGCATGGATAAAATCGTTAAAGGTAAACCGATTTCGTTATTGAAATTTCCAGCCGTCTTATGGGTTCGGTAGGTCGCTTTTAAAGCCGAGGCAACGAAGTCCTTCGTCGTCGTCTTACCATTAGAACCAGTAATTCCTATAACAATTGGGTTGACCCGATTCCGATAGTCTTTCGCTAAACGATGCAAGGCAGTTAGCGTATCGTCAACATAAAAAAAAAGGCATTTTTCCTGTAGTTCTACCGGCACCTTATAACGTCGGTCCCATAAGGTTGCCACTGCTCCCTGTGCAATGGCATCTTCCAAAAAGTCATGTCCATTAAACCTTTCACCGACAATCGGAATAAAAAGAGAGTTAGGTTTTTTCTCTCTACTGTCCGTAGAAACGCTCCAGACCCCCTCCCCTTGCTCTATTCCTTTATAGTTCGTAAAGCTTGCTTTCAATTCATCAAATGAAAATAACATCGCTTAAATCCCCTTTTTCTCGATAGCTTCCTTGGCAACGAGACGATCGTCAAAGTCATAACGAACGCCATTAATTTCTTGATAGGTTTCATGGCCTTTACCAGCTATTAAAACAACATCCCCCGGATTAGCTAGAGCAATGGCCCGATAAATCGCATCTTTCCTATTTTCTATTACCTCATAGGACTCCCCCGAAGAAAGACCCGAGGTCATATCCTTAAGAATAACTAAGGGATCCTCTGTTCTCGGATTATCCGATGTAAAGATAGCATAATCACTATAACGAAGGGCAGCCTCAGCCATGAGTGGGCGTTTCCCCCGATCACGGTCACCACCGCTACCAACGACGACATAGACCTTGTTTTCAGCAAACTCCTGAATCGTTTTTAAAACATTTTCCAAAGAATCTGGTGTATGGGCATAATCGACGATTACAGCATAAGGTTGCCCTATATCTACCCGTTCGAAACGACCATCGACACCGGACATTTTTTCTAAAGCACGTTGAATCGTTGCAAGGGAGATTCCTTCTACATAAGCAACAGAAATAGCCGCCAACATATTATATACGTTAAAGATCCCATTTAAATGACTCTGGATTCGTAGGGTGCCTTTCGGGGTTTGTACAGTAAAGTTAGTGCCGGTTAAATGAGTATCAATATTTACAGCCCGAAAATCTGCTTCTTTTTCTATTCCATAGGTAACAATAGGTTGCATCGTCTGTTCTTTGATATATGTATGATTAGGGTCATCCGCATTTAAAATAGCAACCTTCCCTTTTTCTCCATACGCACTGCCTAAATTAGAAAACAGTTTCGATTTTGCGTGTAAATAAGCTTCCATCGTCTTATGGTAGTCTAAGTGGTCCTGCGACAAATTCGTAAACAGGGCCAAGTCGAAATCCGTTCCATAGACCCGGCCTAACTCTAAGGCGTGGGAGGAAACTTCCATAAAGGCAATATCGACTCCCTTTTCTACCATTTCCGCAAAATATTGCTGTAAGGATAAAGCATCGGGCGTTGTATTGCGTACGGCTCGAGTTTCCTCGCCGATTTTCAATTGAATCGTTCCGAGGACAGCTGTTTTTCGCTTGGCTTCTCGGAAGATCCTTTCCAATAAATAGGTAGTCGTCGTTTTTCCATTAGTTCCCGTAATGCCAACGAGACGCAACTTGTTAGAAGGAAAATCATAGTATTGATTCGCCAGGAGAGCTAAGGCCGTTGTTGTATCTGGAACAACGACAAGGGGAGCGTCGCCAAGGTCAAGCTGTCTTTGACTAACAATAAGCGCCGCTCCTTTCTCTAGAGCATCCTTGGCAAAATCGTGACCATCGACAGTAAAGCCTTCTATACAAACAAAGACATCCCCTTCTTTTACAAGACGAGAATCCATTTGTAGTTGGTTAATTTCTTTTGTATTGTCTATATGATACGCTTCATAGATTGGTAGAATCGATAATAACTCTTGTATTTGCATTGGATAATAGCTCCTTTTATCCCTTCATTCAAATTTCATTGATAACAAATTAATTATAACAGATAGTATCCCTTTTCACGATACTTATTCACAAGCTTTCATACTATTTTTCCCCAAGGTAAATACGAATCGTTCCATCTTCTTCAATCGCCGTTCCAGGTTCAGGAGCTTGGTCAATGACGACCGAGCCTTTTCCGTGAACTTCGACTTGAAAGGTCGATAAATCTTGCAGTAGATCTTGCTTATGTTGGCCGATCAAATTCGGCACCTTCACTAAAGGTTGTTCCGGCCATACATACGACTTCTCTAAACCATCTTTCCGAAGTGGGAGGTTGCGTTGCCGTAAACTATCATCGATAATCTTTTTTACAATCGGCGCAGCAACGACACCACCAAATTGGATCGTATGTTTCGGATTATCGATAGCAACGTAAACAACTAATTGAGGATCATCAGCTGGAGCAAAGCCGATAAAAGATACGATATGGTTATTCGCCATATACCGGCCGTCGGGTCCTACCTTTTGGGCTGTACCTGTTTTGCCTCCAACCCGATAACCGTCAATATAGGCCGGGCGACCGGTACCCTTTGCTACAACACTTTCTAAAGTTTCCCGTACGAGGCTAGACGTCTTTTCAGAAATCACCCTTCGTTTTACCTTCGGCTCCCGCCGCTCTATAACCTTATTCGTTTGTGGATCGATCCATTCTTTAGCTATATACGGTTCATATAAATACCCCCCATTAATCGCCGCCGTTACCGCCATCACTTGCTGTATCGGAGTTACCGACACCCCTTGACCGAAGGAAGTCGTTGCTAACTCTACCGGTCCTACCTGTTCAGGAGAGAACAAAATCCCTGTCCCTTCCCCTTCTAAATCAATTCCTGTCCTTACTCCAAAACCAAATTTGTGAATGTAAGAAAAAAGCCGTTCCTTTCCTAGCAAATTACCTAAATGAACGAAACCTGGGTTACAAGAGTTTTCTACGACTTCTCGCATCGTCTGCTTGCCATGCCCACCTTTTTTCCAACAACGTAAGCGAGCTCCTCCAACCATTGTATATCCTTTGTCGTAAAAGTGATCCTTTTCGAGATCAATTTCCTTCTCCTCTAAAGCTGCAGCTAAAGTGATGATTTTAAAGGTTGAACCCGGTTCAAAGGTACTCCATATTGGTAGATTTCGATTATAGACGGTTTCCGGTACCTTTCGATAGTTTGCTGGATGGAAGGTAGGTCGTGTTGACATCGCAAGGACTCCCCCATCCTTCGGGTCTACGACTAAGGCAATCGCTCCATCTGGCTTATATTTCCATTCTGCAAAATCAAGCTCTCTTTCTACAATCGTTTGGATATCTAAATCGATTGTCGTCTTTAAGTGTAAGCCGTCTTTCGGAGGTTTGTAGACATTTTCTAAATGGGGAATTTTACCGCCCTTCGCATCAGAAAAATAAGAAAAACTACCACTTTCCCCTTGCAAACGCTCGTCATAGACGGACTCTAAACCCGTTAAACCTTGATTATCAATTCCTGTAAAACCAAGGACATGGGCAAGATGCGTACCATGGGGATAATGCCTCTTTGAATCCTTAGCTAAATATACTCCCTCTAGTTGTAATTCCTTAAGGGCGTTTTCTTGAGCCGGTGAAATTTTCCTTCCTTCTGGATGAATTCGTACACTCGATGCTCTTTTATGAACATATTCCTCTGCTTTTTTTCGATCTAAATGTAAAATATCAACTAGGTGTTCGATTGTTTTTTCCTTATTTTTAATTTGGTGTGGCACAAGAATAACCGAAGTTGCTGATACATTCGTCGCTAACTCTTTCCCCTTTCGATCGAGGATATGGCCACGATCGGGTTGGAAAGAAATATCCCTCAACCAGGACTCAATTGCCCGATCGGTAATATCATCGCTTAAGACGAACTGTACGTACGCTAGACGAAAAAGCATTATAATCACAACGGCAGAGCAGGCAAAAAAAAGAAAATAAATACGTCGTTTTACGGTCGTATTCGATACTCGTCGCATCTTTCACTACCCCTTATACCTATAGTTTGTCTTATCTATCAATATGCAAAAAAATACAAGTAATGTATAAGGAATAGTTGGAAAACAAAAAATGAGAAAAACACTTCTCGTATCGAACGATACAAGAAGTGTTGTAAGCTTTCCTTTAATCTTTATTTCCGTCTGGCTGTGAAAAGGTAACTTCTATCGATTCGATACCTTCTAATGGCTTACCTTCTTCAATCGATTGTTTTGTCGCATATCCACTGCCTTGATCAATCAATTGGATACCTAATAAATGGGTAAGTTGCATCACATCTCTTTTTGACCATCCTTTTACGTTAGGCATCGTTGCCTTCTCTGTCACTAACAATACTTTGGCCTGAGGGAGAACAAGTTCATCTTCCTTTATATTCGTCGCAACAACTTTTTTCCCTTCACCAATTACAACGACATCGAAGCCGAGGTGAGATAACTTTTCCTTCGCCTTATCTACAGGGAGTTCGATAATTTTAGGAAAAGTAATCGGCTCTACCTTTGTTTCCTGTTTCTCCTTATCCGGTTCAATGTCTAAATAAAGTAAGGCGTTTTCCATAACATGTTTAAATATATAGGAGACCGGATCTGAACCGGTTTCCGTATCCTTTAATTTAGGCTGTTGTACCGAAACATGAACAATCAATTGGGGATCTTCCTTAGGCGCCATACCTAAAAAGGAAAAAAGATAATTTTCTCTACCAATTAAATACCCTCCCCTTGAACTAGGGATTTGGGCTGTTCCAGTTTTTCCAATAACGGAATAATCCTCTAATTGAAATTTATGGCCTGTTCCCCCTTCCTCATTAACGACATCAGAAAGGAGTTCGATTACCTGTTCAGCAGTTTCTTTCTTAATCGGTTCACCAACAACCTCAGGTTTATACTCTTTAATTGTCTCCTTTGTTTCCGGATTGACAATTTTCTTTACAACGAAAGGTTTTAACATTTTACCTTCATTAACGAGGGCCGTTGCTGCTTTAACTTGCTGAATCGGCGTAACGGTACTGCCCTGTCCAAAGGCCGTTCGTAACTTTTCCGATGGCCAGTTGTATAAAATTTGACCGGCTTTTTCATTAGGAAGGTCGATTCCTGTCGGCTGATCAAAATGAAACCTTTTTAAATATTCTAAAAAGGTGTCTGTGCCCATCTTTTCCCATACAAGCCGTGACGCAGCTACGTTAGAAGAACGGCGGAAACCTTCATCGTAACTAATTGGTCCCCAACCTTGACCACGGTTATGGTCATTAATCGGCTCAATTTTAGGATTAACTTGGTATCTACCGGATTGAAAGATTTCATTTCCATTATAATTTCCCGAATCAATAGCCGCTGCCCAAGTAAACATTTTAACCGTCGACCCTGGCTCAACAGGTGTAGAAATTGCGTCGTTGTACCAGTTCTCTACATCCGATATTTCATTCGGATTAAAGGAGGGCCGATTGCTTAAAGCTAATATTTCACCGGTCTTCGCCTTCATTACGATAACGGATATTCTTTCCGGTGCATACCGTGTCTCTACATCCGATAGGACATCTTCTAACAACACTTGAATTTTTTGATTAATCGTTAAATAAATATCCTTACCATTCTCGGGTTCCTTCACAATATCTTCAGAGTTTAGGAGTTTGATATTGTAGCGATCCCGTTCATATTTTATATAGCCATCCGTTCCTTTTAAAAGCTGGTTATATTTCTTTTCAACCCCGACGACTCCCTCAACTTCTTCCGTCGTCTCATTCGGACGGGTAAAACCTAAAATATGCGACGCAAATACGCCGTTAGAATAATATCGTAAAGAATCTTCCATAAAGTGAATTCCAGGTAGTTTCAAAGCATTGATCTCTTCCATTTTTTGCTTCGATAAATCTTTTCCTTGCTTTCCAAATTCCACTTGCCATCTATTGTCTTTTTTTCCCTCTTCTAGAATTGAGATAATTTCCTTTTCTTCCATTTCTAAAATGGGAGCTAAGGCTTTTGCTGTACGTTCAAAGTCTTCAACATGGCGAGGAACTGTGCTATTTTTAGAAGCTTCTTCATCTAAAATAGCATATATTCGGTAAGTAGGACGATTATACGCAAGAAGTTTGCCCTGGGCATCGAAGATTTTTCCACGTTCAGAGGGTAAAATCATTTCGGTTTCACGAATATCTTTAGCCCATTCGTGTAAGGAGACGTCGTTTACTTCCCCGGACACCTGAATGTATAAAAAACGGAAAGTAATACCGACAAAGCTAATTAAAAAAAATAACATAATAAAGGTAATCATTTTATTCATACTACGATTTTTGGGCATCCTGGACCATCCTGACTATTGATTAACGTTTGTTACTCGCTTCACTTTCGCATCTTGTATTTTCAAGCCGTTTTCTCTTGCGATAGTAATGATTCTCTCTGGACTACTAAGTTCGCTTACCTCATAATACAAGGCTTCATTTTCTAGCTTTTGTTCATGGACCGTCTGTTCTAATTGAGCGACTTCTCGATTTAATTGATCCGTTTTGGCAGCGAAGGCCACAATGTATAAACTCGCCGCAATTAAAACTAAGCCGAAGAAAGAATAGATAATTTTTTCACCTAAAGAAATCCAACTACGACGTTTTACTTTAACGACAATTTGTTTCGTCTCCTGTGTCTTTCTTTCGTGGGGTCTTGCTGTTTCCGTATGATATTGTCTAGCATGATTCATTTTCTTTTCCACCTTTCTTCATAACGAAACCGTTCGTCCCAAGTTTTTATTTTTTCTGCTACGCGCAACTTAGCTGAACGAGCGCGACGATTACGGGCAACCTCTTCCTCCGTAGGAAGAATGGGCTTCCTAGTAATCACTTTAAACGGCGGTTCAAACTCTTTCGGAATAACCGGTAAGCCCCGGGGAACTTGTCCAACTGTACTCCACTTTCGGAAGGATTGTTTGCAAATTCGATCCTCTAGGGAGTGGAAGGTAATCACCGCGATTCGACCGCCAACTGCCAACACTTCTGCTGCATCCTGTAGAGCTTCAGTAAAGCTTGTCAATTCGTCATTAACCGCAATTCGCAAAGCCTGAAAGCTTCGCTTAGCCGGATGCCCACCCTTCCTGCGGGCGGGAGCCGGAATAGCCTGCTTAATAATATCGACTAGTTCCAAAGTTGTTTTAATCGGCGCTCGCTTTCGCTCTTCAACGATACGTCGAGCGATTTGTCGAGAAAAACGTTCTTCACCATATAAATGAAAGATATTTGCTAATTCCTCAGCCGAACACTCATTAACGATGTGATAGGCCGAGAGACTTTGTCGTTGGTCCATCCGCATATCGAGCATAGCATCTTGCTGGTAACTAAAGCCCCGTTCCGCCTCATCTAACTGAGGCGATGATACCCCGAGATCAAAAAGGACACCATCTACTTGTTCAATCCCATGTTCTTTAAGGGCTTTTTTTATATGACGAAAATTATCATGGATTAATAAGGTGTTTTCCTTAGGGAGTAGATTCTCAGCAACCTGGATCGCCGTTTCATCCTGGTCAAAACCGATGAGAAGGCCCCTTTCCCCTAGCTTCTCACTAATCGCTAACGCATGACCAGCCCGCCCTAACGTACAATCTACATAAATTCCGTCAGGCCGAATATTTAATTGTTCTATCACTTCTTTTTTTAAGACACTTTCGTGGTCACCCATTAACAATCCAACCTTTATAAATCAAAGTCCATTAAATTTTCAGCGATCTCAGCAAAAGATTCTTCTGATTCAAGCACATAATCATTCCACTCATCCGCATCCCAAATTTCAATACGGTTCGATACCCCGATGACCGTACACTCCTTCGATAGGTTAGCATAGCTTCTTAAGGGTTGAGGAATGCTTATGCGCCCTTGCTTGTCCATCTCTTGTTCTGATGCGCCAGATAAAAAAAAGCGAGTAAACTTTCGCGCATCCTTTTTCGTTAAGGGGAGTTGTTTTAACTTATCTTCTAATATGTGCCATTCCGCCTTCGGATAAACGAAGAGACAGCGATCTAACCCACGAGTTAAAACAAAGCTTTCTCCTAGGTTTTCGCGGAATTTCGCCGGCACAATAATCCGACCTTTCGCATCTAAATTGTGTGAATACTCCCCCATAAACATCCTATTCACCACTCTTTGTTAATATATTACCACAACTCCCCACTTTCCACCACATATATTTTAATGTTTTCAACAATTTGATAAAGTTCATTGCCCTTACTGTGTAAAACAAGAATAGATGTTCGGACAATCTGTGGATAACTTGATTATTCTCTAGTAAAAGGTAGCTTTTTCCACTAAAAAAACAGTGGTGCGAATCTAAGA
>CALJVC010000054.1 GCA_937974845.1 uncultured Pseudogracilibacillus sp.
ATCCCCAAGTTATTCACAAAACAGCCCTCTTATTCACAAGACATCAGGGATATACACAAGTTTCCCACAATTTAATCACAGCTAGTTGGATAAAAGCGAAGAAAAAAACCCGCAACTTGCGGGCTAAGAAAAATAGAAAGTGTAAAATACAAAGCAGGAATGACTTTCCGTTGCTAAGCAATTTTTAATCTTTGAAAAGTAAATTTCGTTGAAGAGATGATGGCATAAATAACGCAAAGGGGCTTAAAAAAGTGCCGCCCAAGGTCGCTCTCCTCTATATGCTCAGGCGCTCTTTACGCTTAAGGTCTCTCTTTTATCCGTTCAAAAATTCGTGCAGGTGCTAGTGCCATCCAAGGCCGCTCCTCAGGCGCTAGTCCTGCCCGGCTCTTTTATACGCTCCAAAAACGATGCCCAGAGACCCAAGGATATTAAAAAATAATCCCCGGGTACAAAGAATTGAAGTTGATAAAGCGTGAGTTCCCAAGAATATTAAAAATAATCCTCGGGTACCTTGAAAACAAATTTTAAAAGAACTCCCTTAAAACTAGGAAAAATTTTAAAGGCTTGCTTCGATGAACTTTTGTACTTCTACGTCCTTCTTTTGGTGAAAAAGTTCGACGATTTTACTTCCGACGATGACGCCGTCGCAATGTTGGGCTAGTTCCCGCGCTTGGGAGGCTGTTGAAATTCCGAACCCTGCAAGAACCGGTACGGGAGCGATCTTTTTTAACTTGTTCAAATAGCTAGCGACGGAGTCTTCGTAGGATTCCCGGGCGCCAGTCGTTCCGCGAACGGCGACGGCATAAAGAAAGCCCTCGGAACGGTTGGCAAGTTCCTGTATGCGCTCCTCGGTGCTGGTTAAGGCAGCGAGGCGAATGAAGGCTAGGCGATGTTGTTCTAGGGCATCTGTAAGTAACTGCTCTTCTTCCATCGGGAGGTCGGGGACGATGATGCCGTCTACACCGGCTTCTTTACAGCGGGCAGCAAAGCGCTCGATGCCGTAAACGAAAATCGGATTAATATAGGTCATTAATAAAATAGGCACTTGTCGAGTTTCCCGATGGGCTTCCAATAAATCAAGGACTTGATCGAGGGTTACTCCTTCAGATAAGGCGCGGAGTCCAGCTTCTTGAATCGTCGGACCGTCGGCGACCGGGTCGGAAAAGGGAAAGCCGATTTCAATCGCGGCCGCTCCACTTGCTTCTAAGAGCTCGATCTGTTCGACGAGCCGATCTAAACCGCCGTCACCGGCTACGATATATGGGACAAACAATTTCTTTCCTTGTTTTTGGATACGTTCAAAGTAATCCTTAATTTTATCTTTTCCAGTAAGTTGGTAGTTTTCGGACTGGTTCCTTATCTCTGTCATCGTTCTTGCTTCTTGTTCTCTCATTGACTCTCACCTTCTAAAAGATTTTTCACTTGGTTGACGTCCTTATCTCCCCGACCGGAAAGGTTAACGACAATTAGTTCGTCGGTCTTTGTTCTTTTTGCTAGTTTTACAGCGTAGGCTACGGCATGGGCACTTTCTAGAGCTGGAATTATTCCTTCCTTCTTTGAAAGGAGTTGGAAGGCTTCTAGGGCTTCGTCGTCGGTAATCGAGTCGTAGGTGACCCGGCCAATCTCTTTAAGGTAACTATGTTCAGGTCCCACCCCCGGGTAGTCTAGGCCAGCAGAAATAGAAAAGGCCTCCTTAATTTGCCCCTCCTTTGATTGAAGGAGCTGGGTCATCGTGCCGTGTAACATTCCCGTTTGACCTTCGGCTAGGGCGGCAGCGTGCTTACCCGTGGCCAGGCCTAGCCCACCGGCTTCGATACCATATAAACGGGTGCCTTCCTCCTCGATAAAGGGATGGAAGATGCCAATTGCATTACTCCCACCGCCGACAGCGGCGATAATATGGTCAGGTAGGGCACCGGCCTGTTCGATCATCTGCTTTTTCGTTTCCTCTCCAATAATTCGTTGAAAGTCGCGAACCATTTGCGGGAAAGGATGGGGTCCGACGACCGAGCCTAAAATATAATGGGTATCATCGACGTGAGCGACCCAATAACGTAGGGCTTCGTTTACCGCATCCTTCAATGTCCCACTTCCTTGGTCTACAGCGACAACCTTCGCTCCGAGCAGTTCCATTCGAAAAACGTTCAAGGCCTGACGCTTTACATCGTGGGCGCCCATAAAAATCGTACATTCTAAATCGAGTAGGGCACAGACTGTCGCTGTAGCTACTCCGTGTTGACCGGCGCCGGTCTCGGCAACAATTTTCTTTTTACCCATTCGTCGAGCTAGCAGGGCCTGGCCGATAGAATTATTAATCTTATGGGCACCGGTATGGTTTAAGTCCTCTCTTTTTAAAAAAATTCGTCCGCCTTCTAGAGTCCGGCTTAAATTTTTCGCTTCATATAAAGGAGTTTCCCGCCCAACATAGTGCCGTAAATAGTAGGACAGTTCCTCTTGGAAGGAGGGATCCTGCTGAACCTTTTCATAGGCTTCTTCTAATTCGAGTAATGCCGGCATTAAAAGTTCAGGAACAAACTTTCCACCGAACTTTCCGTACCGACCGTTTGCATCAGGGTATGCATATTTTTCTTCCATTACTTCTCAACCTTTCTTTCTAGCTATTTCTTTGAGGATCAATTTTGGCAAAGGCTTTGGAAGAAGTAGCTTGCCAACGAATCTTTCCTTTAAAACTTACAACGCTCCAAACAGTTGTTAATCATCTACTCTAATTTATCTGCGTATATAAAAAGTTACCTACTTGCTTTAGTAACGGCTGATAAAAAGGCGCGGATTTTGGCTGGATCCTTTCTGCCCTTCGTTTCGACACCGCTCGATACATCGACACCGCCGACAGCCGTCGCTTGAAGGGCTTTTTGGACATTTTCCGGCTTGAGTCCACCGGCCAAAAGGAGCCTGTGCCGTTGGATAGGGATGTTGTCGAGGCGGGACCAGTCGAAGGTTTTTCCGGAACCACCGCGGTAGGTCGTCCCGGGGCTATCGATTAGAAAAAAATCAGCTGGATAGTCCCGGAGGATTTCGTTATTTACATTATTTATAGAGAAGGCCTTAATAATCGGCCGGGATAAACGTTTAGCTAAGGCAGGGGGTTCGTCGCCGTGGAGCTGGATATAGTCGAGGCCGACATAGTCTGCGACTTGCTCCATCTTTTGATGCTTTTCATTGACGAAAACCCCGACGGTCTTGATGCGGGTGGAGAGGGCGTCGACGATGTGCCTCGCTTGTTCTGGTTCGATCCGGCGGGAACTTTCGGCAAAGACGAAGCCAATCATCGTCGCTCCAGCTTCCTCGGCAACTTTAGCGATATCGACCGAAGTAATACCACAGATTTTTACAATCATCTTTCTACCTCCTGTCCTTCGTTTGCTCCCGTTGAAGCAAAGCCTATCTTTTTTACTTGGGCTTGCTTCTTCCTCTAGGCTTATTTTTTGAGCAAGGGCACTTGGAAAGTTTCAATGGTTTTTTCTACTTCCTTCGCCCGCATCAAACGCTCCCCGACGAGGATGGCCCGGGCACCGGCCTTGCTAACTCGTTCTACATCTTGACGACTCGCCAGACCGCTTTCGCTCACGAGAAGTACATCTTCAGATTGAACGAGGTTGGCTAACCTTTCTGTTGTTGCTAAATCGACCTGGAAGTTTTTCAAGTTCCGATTGTTAATGCCGACTAGCTTAGCGCCGAGTCGTAAGACCCTTTCCATTTCTGCCTCATCGTGAACTTCACAGAGAACTTCTAAGCCTTGTTCCTTAGCATAGTGATAAAGTTCGTACATTTCTTTTTCTTCTAAGGCCTGGGCAATAAGCAAGATAATATTAGCTCCAGCCTGCTTGGCCCGGTCGATTTGAATCCGATCGATGAAGAAATCTTTTTGTAAAATAGGAAGATCGACGGCCTTTCTTACCTGGCGCAGGTCCTCCATCGTCCCTTGGAAAAAGGGCGTATCCGTCAGTACGGAAATCGCCTGTACACCCGAGGTTGCATAACGTGTTGCTTGAAAGACGGGATCAACTTCGGCCTTGATCGTTCCCTTCGACGGACTGGCCCGCTTAATTTCAGCAATGATTCCCATTGTGCTTGCCCTTTCCAACTGGCTGTAGAAGGAGGGGACTTGCTTTTCGATGACTTCTTCTTTTTCTAGGAGCCTCTCCCTTTTTATGAAGGCGACTTCTTTTCTTTTTTCATCAAGGATTTTTTGTAAAATGGTCATTTACCTTACCTCACTTCCTTGCATTTGCTTGCTTAAACGGATGAGTTGCTGTAGGCGTTCCATCGCCCTTCCAGAGGCGATGCTTTCCCGCGCGCGCTCGAGCCCTTCAGACAAGGTTTTTGCCCTTCCGTTGGCAAAGAGCCCGAGGGTGGCATTCAGTAGCACCGTATCTAAATAAGGTCCTGGCTCATTGCGTAGCACTTGCAAGAGAATTTTCGCATTTTCTTTTGCGTCGCCCCCTCGAATCGCTTCGTTCGGATAAACGGGCAGACCTAGCTCTTCCGGATGGAGGGTGAAACGTTCGATAGTCCCCTCGTCTAAAAGAGCAATCTCATTGTTTCCGGCAAGGGAGGCCTCATCTAACCCTCCCGCTCCATTTACGACGACCGCTCGCTTGCGCCCGAGCTTATGGAGGGACTTGGCAATCGTCGTAAGCTTAGAGGAATCGTAGACACCGACGAGCTGGGTTTCTAAAGGAAGCGGGTTCGTCAAGGGTCCAATTAGATTAAAGATCGTCGGTAGACCTAGGTTAGTCCGGACTTTCATAAAGGGTCGCAACCTTTGGTGTACGTGGGGCGCGAATAAAAAGGCAATCCGATTTTCCCGGAGAATTTTTGCCGTGTTTTTTCCCGAAAGGGTCAGATTCACACCTAAGGCCTCTAAAACGTCAGCACTGCCGGTTTTGCTCGATACCCGTCGATTGCCATGCTTGGCAACGGTGAGTCCAGCCCCAGCTAAAACGAAGGCTGTCGTCGTACTGACATTGAAGCTATTGGAACGGTCTCCGCCGGTCCCGCAATTATCCATAACGTTCGGTAGCCTCAACCGGGCTAGTTCGGATTTACTTTGAATAACTTCTACCATTCCGGCGATTTCTTCGGCGGTTTCCCCCTTCATTTTTAATGCCGTAAGGAAGGCGGCGATTTCGGTTTCGGTGATCGAAGGAGAAAAACAGTGGCTGATCGCTGCTTTCATCTCATCCTGGGATAAATCCTCTTTCTGCATGAGTCGTTCGAGATAGGTTTGAAAGGGTGACATGCTAATCCCTCCTATTATTTTTCATGTCAGAAGCCTTAGCTCCTGCGTAAGCAAAAGTATTTTATGGACGATTCGATTTCTATTGTCTAACGGAATCTCGCTAACCGTTTCCTATTGTCTAACGAAAATCTCGGTACCATCGACAAAGGGGTTGACCTAAATGAATCAGTTACATTTCTAGTAAAGAACGTGCCTTATGAAGGGTTTCGGCATATTCTTCTTCCGGTATAGAATCAGCGACAATTCCTGCACCTGCTTGGATATAGGCCCGCCCATCCTTAATGAGGAGGGAACGGATCGTAATGGCTAGGTTCACATCGTGACTGAAGGAGATAAAGCCAATCCCCCCGGCATACACACCCCGTCGTAAGCTCTCTAATTCGTTAATGAGTTGCATGGCTCGTTTTTTCGGAGTTCCGGATACGGTTCCCGCTGGTAAACAGCGGAGGAGAGCGTCGATGGCTGTGGCATCGGCCTTCAATTTGCCGTGCACTTCTGAGACGAGATGCATCACATGTTCGTACCGGACGACCTCGCGATAGACCGGAACCTCGAGAGAACCTTCCTCACAAATCGGAGCAATCTCCTCTTTACTGAGGGCAAGGAGCATGTCGTGTTCCTTACGCTCCTTTTGGTCAGATAGAAGTTCTGCCTTGAATGCTTCATCTTCCTCGGGAGTTTTTCCGCGCGGACGGGTGCCGGCAATCGGGTTCGTAATCACTTTTTCTCCATAGGTTTGGATAAGGCTTTCTGGCGATGAACCGAGTACAAGATAAGGACCGAAATCGATATAGAACATATAGGGCGACGGGTTTTTAGACCGGAGTTTCCGGTAGTAACTTACCGGGTCACCCTTGAGTTCAGCTACTAACCGTTGGGATAGGACAAGCTGTTCTACTTCCCCTTTGGCGATATAGTCCTTTGCTCTTTCTACTTTTTTGATGAAATCCTCTGGGGCTATTTCGGCCTGGAAGTTAAGAGGCTCGACATCAGGTGCCTCAATGGGACTCGTTGTTTCTAGCGCCTTTTCTATCCGGTTTATTTTTTCTTCCAAAAGTCTTTCTGCTTCGTCTTCGATATTCATGGCGATTATGTGTAGCTTTTCTTTCCGATGTTCATAGGCGACGATAGTGTCGTAAACCATAAAGTGCAGGTCGGGCATATCGAGATCATTAGGTAGGTCGTCACCGATATCGACAAAGTGTCGTAGGGCATCGTAACCGACATAGCCAATGGCTCCTCCAGTGAAGGGGAGGGGGATATCGGTCTGGATGTTTGGTAAATAGGTGGCGATATATTCTAAGGCATGCATGGCGTAAGTTTTTTCTTCCGAAGTTTTTCGATTGATGACCTTTGTCTCGTCAGCCCGCCCGATGATTTCTAGGTAAGGATCAGCCCCGATATAGGAGTACCTTCCTTTTCTTTCGTGGGGGAAGGAGCTTTCCAATAAGAACTTTTTTTCCCCTTGGATCCGTTTGAAAATCATGATTGGGGTCAATGTATCGCCGTTTTTTTCCGTCCGTCGATATGGAGCGTGCTTTCGCTTGCTGATTTTTTTCCCGTTTACGGATGATGAGACTTCGAGAAAGGTATTTCCTTCCTGATTCCGAACGTTCATTAATTTCCCTCCTAAGTCGTGCAAGTAGTGCGTATTTTCCAATAAAAAAACCTCTACAAACAGTAAACCTGCCTGTAGAGGACGTATGTGACCGTGGTGCCACCTCTCTTCGTAAGGGACGAACCCCTTACCTCCTTTCAGATACGGGAATAGACCTGCTAGTTTGCAAGGATCTTTTCCGATATCCTATCCCTGTAACGTGGGAAGACGTTTTTCCGTACTCGCTCGGCTTTGCCCGGGCTTTAGGGAAAACTCTTGTAAGTCCATTCTGCTCTTCGCTTCATACTAGCTCTCACCAACCGCTAGCTCTCTGGAATGAAGGGGGAAGGGCATACTTCTCTTACGCATCGATTTCTGACTATTGTATTGTCTACGCTTAAGTTTTTCTTATTGTAAATGTGAAGACCGACCTCATATGAAGGGTGGCTGTGTTAGGCGTTCTGATCTTGTTCTTTCTGTTAGTTTTCGTTATTTTTTTATAAAATAAAAAAACCTCCATCCAAAAAAGGACGAGGATCTCGCGGTACCACCTTTATTAGCATAAAAGCTCACTCAATAATCAACCCGAATGGATTGACCATTCCTTGTAACGTAGGAATCGGACGTTGAAGCCTACTCGCTTCCGCTTTCGGTTCAAAGGCTCGAAAGTCCATTCATCTAATCCTTTACGCTAGTTCCCACCGACCACTAGCTCTCTGAAGTATCGGTATTAGACTACTCCTCTTTCTCATCGCCATTTAACTTCGTCTTCTTGTTAAATCGTATTATAAAAGGTCTTTTCTATCCTGTCAAGGGATTTTTTAAAAAGAAGCAATTTTCCTCGGAAAATTGCTTCCTTTATTGGTTATTCGGATGTTGGGGGGATTTATTCTGGTATTGGTATGGTTGGATTTTGTTCTTGGTAGTGATGATTTCTGGGAGCTGCGTCTCACTTTGGGCGGAATTTCATTAAGGGATGCGCGTGGTGGGTTCGCCGCGTCTC
>CALJVC010000055.1 GCA_937974845.1 uncultured Pseudogracilibacillus sp.
AAAAACACCTTCCTTTTTCAAGGAAGGTGTTTTACAACCATTATTCAGCTTCTTCGTTTACAGATAAGATAAAGTCAACTAAGTCTTCAAGTTCCTCATCTGTACCATCAAAGAGTCCTGCTGGCATGTCACCAGTACCGTTGACAGAGATATCTGCAATTTCTTCTGCCGTACGATCGATACCGATTAATGTCGGTCCAGCAGCTCCACCTTCAAGCTCATCACCATGACAGCTAATACAGCTATTAGAGTAAACTTCATATCCTGGGTGATCTGTATCGATCTCTACTTCTTCACCTGGTGGAATTGGTTTGTTATCTTCAGCAATCTGCTTCCAATCTACAGCGGCAGCAGACTCGTAAGTTAACCAAATAATCGATACAAGGGCTAGCAACATCATAGATACAGCGATTGGACGTTGCTGTGGTCGTCTTCCTGGTCCTCGGTCGAGGAATGGAGCTAAGAAAAGCGCTCCGAAAGCAATACCAGGAATAACTAAAATACCCATTAATACGTAATCTCCAGCTGCGAATTGATATTTTAACAACTGATATAAGAACAAGAAATACCAGTCAGGTAATGGCAAATATGATGCGTCAGATGGGTTCGCTACTCCTTCTAAAGGAGATGGCGCAACAACGGTTGCTGTTAAAAATCCTATTAAGAATACTGAACCAACAAGCCATTCCTTCAATAGGAAGTTAGGCCAAAAGGCTTCTGTTCGTCCAGGGTATTCCGAATAATCTTTTGGTACTTGCGATGTTTTGTCAGCACTAACTCGCGAGTCACCGACAAATCGCATTCCTTTACCACGTTTCACAGCTTTCCCTCCCTATTTTATAGTGGTCCAGCAATTCCTTGTCTACGAATTAAGATAAAGTGAACTGCTAACAATGCAAATAATGCAGCAGGTAAGAAGAAGACATGAATCGCAAAGAACCGCGTTAATGTTTGAGCTCCTACAATATTAGGATCTCCCGCTAATAATGTAAGTAGGTGCTCCCCGATAAACGGTACCTGCTCAGCAATTTGTAATCCTACTTGAGTAGCAAAGTACGCTTTGTTATCCCATGGTAAGAGATAACCTGTAAATCCAAGGCCTAACATAACGAAGAATAAAAGTACTCCAACCATCCAGTTTAATTCACGTGGTTTTTTGTAAGCTCCTTGGAAAAACACACGCAATGTATGTAATAGTAACATCACGATTACAACACTTGCTCCCCAATGGTGCATTCCACGAACAATCTGTCCATGGGCTACTTGGGTTTGTAAGTAATAAACAGATTTCCATGCGTTCTCAATATCTGGAACATAGTACATCGTTAGGAACATTCCAGACAACACTTGGATAACGACGACGAAGAATGTTAGACCACCAAAACAGTAAACGAAAGCTGAGAAATGATACGCTGGGTTTACGTGCTCTGGTACTTCGTGATCCGCAATATCACGCCAAATTGGTGTTACATCCACTCGTTCGTCAATCCAGTCGTAAAGTTTTTGGAACATCTATCTTATGCCTCCTCTCTCGGTTTCGGTTCGCCTAAATATAACATTCCATTTTCAACTGCATGTTCATACACTTCTAGTGGACGTAATGGTGGCGTACCTGGTACGTTCGTACCGTCTTTGTAATACCTACCATCATGACATGGGCAGAAGAATTCGTTTGGATAATCCTCGCTACCTTCCCAAGACACAAAGCAACCTAAGTGTGTACAAATTGGAGACAGGGCTAGAATCTCACCATCTTCATCTTTGAACACCCATGCCGTACGATTAATATTTGATTCATACCAACCATCAACTTGTAATACTTCCCAGTCTACTCGTTGTGGCTCTTCTGTAATATCGTCTACAGAAAGACCAACGTTTGCTAATTCACCTGCTTCCGCTTGGGCTTGTAATACAGGGTCAATAGCAAAACGCAACATTGGTACTAACATACCTGCAGCCATAAATCCGCCTAATCCAGTTAATGAATAGTTCAAGAACTGGCGACGAGAAACTTGGTTCTTTTTGTCGCTCATGAAGTTCCCCCCTCTTTATCATGTCGTTTATCACGGACAAATTTTCAAAAGTAAATACTAGGACATTTACATAATAACTCAATATGAATTTCTGGTCAATTATTAATGTATTTTATTGAAAATTCGTCACGTTTATTTATAGTTTAACTTTATTGTTACCAGTATGCACGAATTAACTCACTGATTTGTTCAATTTGACTCCGGATAACTTGTACTGCTTCTTGGGATTGTAGATCCGTCGGTTTTAATCCCGGCACCCATAGCAGTTCTCCTTCAAGTTCCCGCTCTATTTTTTTTAAAGAAACATCTAGAGTAAGTAGAAATATATGTTTGAATGGTTGAGCCTGTAAATCTTCTATCCATTCGTTCATACGGTCAATTTCCTTTGATATATCTGAATTCTTATTAAACGTATATGTGGGTGTTAATAAAAGTCGTCCGCTTAATTCTTTTTCTATTTCATGGGCATAAATCGTTAATACTTCACTAGAAAATGTATCTTTGACCAATTGGCTATCATCGGATAATTGGAAAGATTGTACCGGTATGACTACCGTATCGATATACTCCTTAGCTTCTACATACTTTTCGATGTCTTCTTTTTGCCACTTCATGTCTTGCTCTACTCCTTTATTAAACTATGACAGTTCTTCCGTAAGATCTTTTAATTCTTTGACGTAATGGTGAAACATCGCTTCGTTTTTCGTATCGAGGGCCCAATCGATCTTTTCACGAATCAGGGCTTCTTGTTCGGTTTTAAGTAAATGGTTGAGTAAATGTGTTGCAATAGCTTTATTTTTTCTTTCTGCTGTACGTTCCTCCCGAAGCAACATCTGATACAGACGGTTATGCTCCAGTCGAGGAAATTTTATTTGAACGTAAAACAATTCATCGTCATACAATTGTAATTCATGGTAAGCTGTATACACGTTATCTGACTGGACAGATCCTTTAAAAAAGATAAAGGGCTCATCTTCCGGCAAGGTTGAAATAATGATACCTTTCGGGCTTTGATCTAACTTTTCGACAAAACGAAGGCGACTTAAGGCCTGATCATCGACTAATAAATCTTCTAAAAACCAAGTAACGTCATTTTCTTCGGTTAACTGCGTATTTAAAAACCAACGTAAAAAACGTTTTTTATACTTCACCGAACTAGGAATCCTTTGCATATTTAGAAATCGTCCTCCTTATCACCCATCGTATCATATTTCATCCCCATTTGAGAAATGAATACGTTCTAGAAATTCGACAGTTTCGATGTCTTCTGGTCTTAATTCTACATATTTTTTTAACAATTGGCTTCCTTTTTCTCTTTCACCTTCTTCAATTAAGAAAAAGCCATATTCTTTGATAAATTCAGCATCTTCTTTTAGGTGAAAATAAGCGATTTCATAGGCTTCCTTAGCGTTCTCATATTCCTCTAATTCCCTGTAGGCTGTAGCTAATTTCCACTCATAAATTGGATCAGCCCCACCATTATTTTTAATTTTTGTCAGAAATTTGACAATTTCTTCATAATCGTATTGTCTTTCGTATATAGTTATAAGCAAAAGAATAGCATCCTTATAGTCTTCATCGAGAGCAATAGCTTCTTTTAAAGCATCGATTGCTTCGTCTTCTTTCTGAAGTTTGCTATTAATTTTTCCTAATATATAATAAAGTCGCTTATCGTATTCATCATAGATAAGTCCTTTTTTTGCAATGTCGTAGGCCTCATTTAATTGATGATTCCGCTCATAGGCTTTAGCTAGTTCATAATAAACTGGGTGATAATGAGGGTCTTTTTCAATAATTTTCTCCCATAATTGAATGGCACGTTGCATTTCCTTAGCTCGTTCGGCGACAAAGGCATGTTGGAAGATATCGTTTGGATCTTCCAAATCTAATTGATCGTAAAATGATAAGGCTTTTTCATAAGCACCTTGAAGAGTATAACTTTCAGCTAACCGTTGCTCGATCGAGACACCATTTAATTCTTTTTCAACTTCCAATACCTTTTCATAAAAAACTATGGCTTTTTGGGTCTGTCCTAAACTTAAGTACAATTCAGCCAAAGCAAAATCAATAATATGTCTTTCTTCTTCTGAAACGTGCTGTTTAGCTTCGAGTAACTTTTGTTCGGCAACCTCTAGCAAACCCTCTCGTTCGTATAAATCAGCTAATAGAAGCAAGGCATGGACAAAAAATGGATCCTCTTCCGACACTTGATGGAGCAAATGAATCGCATCTTCATCTTCTTCTAATTCGATATAAAGGCCAGCTAGTTTTGTCAGCAGTTGCCCCTCTTCTGGGTACTTCTGCAATAAAGTTTTAAGAAGCTCAATCGCATCGTCGTAAAAGCCGAACTCTTCAAAAATTTCGACAATGACGAACTTCTCTTCATCGGAGGCTTCGGGAATGGACACCTTAAGCAACTCATAAGCCTCTTCAACTTGTCCCGTCTCAATTAGGGCTAATGCGGTTTTTAAATCTTTCATTTTTCCACCTTCCCTTTTATTTCCGTTCTCTAGTGTACCAAAAAGATTCATCTTTTTACACGAAAACAAATCCTCCTGTTTTAAAGAAGGGTAAAATAAATTGATCCTCAGCTTATCATGAAAAAAGGATTGGGCTAATCTACCCAATCCTTTATAAGACCATTAACATAGAGTAAGCTCTCTAAGGCACAATCGATAGGTAATCGACATCACTTAGTACTGAAAGATCCTGGAAAAAGTCCGGATAAGATATATTGATAGATGTCAGCTCATCGATTACGACCGGCTCTTTCGAAATCAAGGATGCAATGACGCCGAGCATCGCCATACGGTGATCGCTATAACTTTTGATATTCCCTCCAGTTAATGCCTTCCCACCGTAAATAACCATCCCATCTTCCTTTTCTTCAATTTTAGCCCCTAGGGTCGTTAACACTTCTACGACAGCTTTAATACGATCGGTCTCCTTTACGCGCAATTCTTCCGCATTCGCAATCGTCGTTTTCCCTGCCGCCTGTGTTGCCAATAGAGCGATGATAGGAATCTCATCAATTAATCGAGGAATCATATCGCCAGCTATATCTACAGCTTGTAATGGAGCATACCGAATCAAAATATCACCGATTGCTTCGCCACCGCTCACCCGTTCATTCATAATAGTTATGTCCGCCTGCATGGCCCGTAAAACATCAATAATACCTGTCCTTGTTTCGTTCAATCCTACATCCCGCAAAATGACCTCACTATCCGGTACTAGTGCTGCAGCAACGAGGAAAAAGGCTGCAGATGAAATATCCCCTGGAACGGTGATATCCGTAGGAGTAAGGGCTTGTTTATTTGTAATTTTCACCTTGAGCCCATCCACTGCTATATCCGCCCCAAAGGCTGCTAGCATATTTTCTGTGTGATCGCGCGTTTTAGCCAATTCGGTTACTGTCGTTTCTCCTTCAGCTAATAAACCAGCAAATAGAATCGCTGACTTTACTTGAGCACTTTTTACGGGTATAGAATAATCGATTCCTTTCAAGGCAGTCCCACGGATAGCTAAGGGCAGGTAAGAACCTTTTTGTCGACCGTCAATTTGCGCCCCCATCTTCCTTAGGGGAAGTACGACCCGATCCATTGGGCGCACCGTTAAAAAAGGATCCCCATACAAGACAGTATGAAAAGGTAAGCCACTTAAGATTCCAAGCATTAAACGGGCTGTCGTTCCGGAATTGC
This sequence comes from uncultured Pseudogracilibacillus sp., assembly GCA_937974845.1. Taxonomy (GTDB): domain Bacteria; phylum Bacillota; class Bacilli; order Bacillales; family Amphibacillaceae; genus Pseudogracilibacillus. Next base: position 5,735 of record CALJVC010000055.1, read on the forward strand.
CAAAATAAAGGGGCACCTTAGGCTCCTCAAAGGCAGCTAAACCATTACTTAAAACCTTAACTTGCTTACCTTGCTGTTGGATATCGACGCCCAATTGGCGAAAAAGCTCTACAGTATGTAAACAATCCTCACCATCTAAAAAGTTATCGATTGTCGTCTTTCCTTCTGCTAAAGATGCCAACATAACGGCCCGATGGGAGATCGATTTATCTCCAGGTACCCGTACTTCCCCTCTTAACGGCTTGTTTAACGAAGAAAATGAACATGCCATATATAGTCCCCCAATACTTAAACGTCTAAATACACTTCATAATCATGTTGCTTAAGTAATTCATACGCTTTTTTCTGATCCCGATGATGCGTAACACTTAAACGTAAAGCACCACTAACGTTGTCACGAATTTCTAAGATCCTTATATTACGTAAGCTAATATTCGCTTCGGCTAATAATTGCACAACTCCTGCAATGGCACCAGGTTTATCTTGAATATCTACGTATATATCATAATAAGAAGGTAGTGCCCCACGGGTACGCTCTACCCCTAACCCATCGCGATATTTTTTAGCTTGTTCTAAATACTCGATCATCTTTTCTTTACTATTTTTATCTAAAAACTCCTTCAGCGTAACCATTTCATTGATCCAATCTTGTAAAAGTCGAGACATTTGTTCGCCATTATGTTGGAAAATATCTTGCCACATCGTTGGATCACTCGAAGCAATACGAGTAATATCCCGGAAACCTCCGGCAGCTAATTCGGGTAAAAATTCATGGACTTGTTCCCATTTTCGCGCTTGGTGAACCAATGAAGAAGCGATAAGATGCGGAAAGTGACTGATGACACTCGTCATCTCATCGTGTTCTTCAGGTTGTAAAATAATAAAATTACTTTTTGTTTCTTTTAAGGTTTCTTTTAAAAATTCGATCTCTTGATCTTGACTCGCTTCTGTCGGTGTCAAAACATATATCGCATTTTCAAATAGATGGGCCTTTGAAGCTTCGATGCCTGTTTTATGCGAGCCTGCCATAGGGTGCCCACCGATAAATATTATATTTTCATTTTCTAAACGATTAGCAACGTCTAAGACAGATCCTTTGACAGAGCTCACATCCGTAACAATGATTGGCTCGTCTAGGCTGATATTATCTAGGCTTTTTAAAAGCTCAATGGTTGCACTAATAGGCGTTGCAATAATTAAAACATCGATCGAAGGAAGGACTTCTTCGATCGAATTGGTTACCTCATGGACCACATCTTCTTCAAGGGCATATCGTAAAGTCTTGTCATCATAATCGTAACCAATCAGATAGTTTTCTTCATCTTTACGTATTGCTTTTGCTAAGGAACCACCGATTAAACCTAATCCTGCTACTAACACTCTACGCGTCATATTCATACCTCTTTATCCTAGTTCTTCTTTAAATTCTCGCAAAACCTTCTGTAAGGCTACCATATCCTCTTCGGTGCCAATAGTAATCCGAAGGGTTTTCGGATAGCCAAGTAAATTTCCCGATCTTACGATGAAACCTTTTCGCAGTAAATAATTAGCCACTTCATCAGCGTCGACAGGAGTTTTCACTAATAAGAAATTCGTATGAGATTCATAATATTCCCATCCTATAGACTCTAAAAATTGTTCAAATTGCTCTCGAACCTTTTGATTTTTCACCCTCGTCTCTTCTACAAATTCCTGGTCAGAAAGGGCTTGGATAACAAGACGTTGGCTTAGTGTCGTCGTGTTAAAGGGACCTCGAACGACATTGAGAAGATGCGCTAAGGATTCATCGGCAATTCCATAGCCTACTCGTAAACTAGCTAAGCCATAAATTTTAGAAAAGGTTCGTAACATAATGACATTTGGATAATGCTCAAGAATATCCTCAAAAGGATATCGTAAGGATGGATCAACATATTCATAATACGCTTCATCTAACACGACAACGACCTCTTTAGGACATGCTTTCATAAAGGTTTCAAAGTCTTCATAAGGAAGGTACTGACCGGTAGGGTTATCAGGATTACAAATCCATACTACCTTCGTTTTTTCATCTATAGCTTCTAGCATCCCTTCTAAGTCATGGGATCCGTTTTCTAAGGTAGGCACTTCAATTACTTCCGCCCCTTCGATCAAGGCATGATGGCGATATTGGGGGAAGGTCCCTTGAGCCATGACCGTCCGGGTTCCTTCTTCTAGAAAAGCACGACAAATAAAGGTAATGATTTCGTCGGAACCGGCACCAAACACAAGGTTATCCGGTGTAATATGTAGTCGGGAAGCTAATTCAAGGCGCAACTCTTCTGCATACCCATCAGGATAAAGAGCGAAATCAAGGCTTTGTGCTTCGTAAGCCTCAGATACTTTTTTTGAAAAACCGTACGGGTTTTCATTTGAAGCCAATTTAACAATTCTATCGAGCTGGTATTTCTTTTGCACCTCTTTAATCTGCATTCCTTGTTTATAAGCCGATAATTGCTTAAGCACATCTTTTCCTAACATTATTTCACCTTCTTTTCTTTAGCTAGATCCGGACGAAGTTGTACAGCATTATTTAAGTAAACATGTTCAACTTCCTGTTGGTTAAGGCTTGTATTGGCAACGAGCATAATTCGAATACATCGTTCCAAACTATTTGGTACATCAATTTCCTTCATGCACATCACCGGGACGTGTCTCCAGCCTTCAATTCGCCGACTCACCTTCGCTGGAAAAACGGCATTTAAATCGTCTGTTACCGAAAAGAAAACATGGGATATTTGCTCCGGTTTTAGCTTGTTTTTTTCAATCATCGTTCGAACAAGCTTCTCCGTTTCCTCTAGGATTTCCTTTTCTTCATTTTTCGTCACTGTTGTTGCACCACGAAAGCCTCGTATCACGTCTCGATCCACTCCTTTGCAAATGCTTGAAGATACGTTAGAATTTCTTCTTCTGTAAAATCTACAATAATCGGTTTGCCTATCTTTTCTAATAGAACCATTTGAATGGCTCCAGCGCTCGCCTTTTTATCTAATTTCATCGTTTCTACCAAGGCCGATAATTGTAAATCCCAAAGCGTTATCGGATAATTATTCTCTGTTAACCATGCTTTAAAGCCTGCTATTCCTAAATCAATATCGGAATAAGCTTCGCTTACTTGAAGAGCAAAAAGCATTCCAATAGCAACTGCTTCTCCATGGGTAACCGTTCCGTATTGTAAATTAGCTTCGATTGCATGGGCTAAAGTGTGACCGAAATTTAAATATTTACGAACGTTCGATTCCTTTTCATCAGCCTCGACAATAGACGCTTTAATCCGAATACCTTGGTATAGATGCCCGATTACTTCAATTTCTTTTATATTATTTAAATTTTTCGACAATAACTCCGACAAGAGCGCCTCATCTTGTATGTAAGCCTCTTTAATAATTTCTGCATAACCTGAACGTATTTCGTGTTCTGGTAATGTTGTTAAAGTATCTACATCGTAAATGACGGCCTTCGGAGGATAAAAAGCTCCGATTAAATTTTTTCCTAACTCATGGTTTATGGCTACTTTCCCACCGACACTACTATCATGGGCTAAAATGGTAGTAGGTATCTGTATATAATCAATACCACGCATAAAGGTTGCAGCGACAAAACCAGCTAAATCCCCGACTACCCCACCACCTAAAGCTAGAATCAAAGAATTCCGATCTAAAGAAGCTTCTAAACAAGCGGTCTGTAGGCGGTAATACTGTTCAATACTTTTCGAACTTTCACCACTAGGAATAACATATTCAAATACTTGGGCAAAGGGAGCGACACTTTCTTTTACAATGTCTAAATATAAGGGAGCTACATGATCATCGGTAATGATCATCAGCTTCCCGTATTTCTTTGGCAAGAATTCCTGCACGTTTGAAAGCAATTCTCGCCCAATATAAACATTGTATGCGTGGGTTGAAGTTTGAATTTCTAACTTTTCCATTTAAAACCCTCGCAATTCTTCACGGTAGTTTTCTAGTTCTCGTTTTAATTGTGGGAAAGAATCGCTCGTAAATTGTTCTGTAATTGCTTTAGCTAACTCGAAAGCGACGACATGTTCCATTACTACACTTGCCGCAGGTACCGCACAGGCATCGGAACGTTCGATACTTGCATTGAAAGGCTCTTTCGTTTCTATATCGACACTTTGAAGGGGCTTATACAGGGTAGGAATTGGTTTCATGACACCTTTAATAACAAGGGGCATACCTGTTGTCATCCCACCTTCGAAACCTCCTAAACGGTTAGTTCGTCGATAGTAGCCGCGTTCTTCTGACCATAAAATTTCATCATGGACTTCACTACCATTTCTTCTAGCCGCTTCAAAACCAATACCAATCTCTACACCTTTGAAGGCATTGATACTCATAACAGCTTGGGCTAGTTTGCCATCAAGTTTGCGGTCATAATGTACATAGGAGCCGATTCCTGCAGGCATACCTTCAACATAAACTTCACAAACTCCGCCGATAGAGTCCCCATCGGCCTTCGCTTGATCGATAGCATCCATCATCGCCTGTTCAACCGATTCATCGAGCACACGAACAGGAGAAGCTTCGGATATTTCCATTCTTTCTTGGATCGTTAACTCAGGACGCTCAGCTGCCTGGATGCCAGCGATCTCCTTTACGTAGCCACTGACTTCTATACCTAATTGACGGAGCATAATTTTTGCGACTGATCCCGCCGCTACTCGAACCGTCGTTTCCCGTGCACTTGAACGTTCTAAAACATTTCTCATATCCCGATGACCATACTTTAGTGCTCCGTTTAAATCAGCATGTCCTGGTCGCGGACGGGAAACGACTCGACGAATTTTTGCATCTTCTTCGAGGGGTTCCTCCCCCATAATATCGGTCCAACTTTTAAAATCATCATTGACAACCTCAAGGGCAATTGGTGAGCCTAGAGTGTAACCGTGACGTACACCGCTCGTAATTTCGACAAGGTCTTTTTCAATCTGCATTCTTCGACCGCGACCATGTCCCTTCTGCCGCCGTAGTAATGATTCATCTATATCTTCCTTACGAATTGGCATACGGGCTGGTACACCTTCTATAATCGTTGTTAATTTTTTCCCGTGTGATTCACCAGCTGTTAAATAACGCATCGACTGTTCCCCTTTCTCTTACTCCATTTTCTCATAAAAAAAGGTGTCAAAAAGCTCAAATTGATATTCCTTTGGATTAAAGATTTGTTCGGTGCTTCCGACAAATAAAATACCTTTCGGGCGAAGCGATTGACTTAAATTTTGATAAATTTTATTCTTAGCTTCATCAGTAAAATAAATTAAAACGTTACGACACACGATTAAATCCATATTTCTCGGATAACGATCCTTTAATAAATCATGTTGTTTAAAGGTGATTGACTCCTTCATCCGAGGGTCGATTACAAACCTTCCGTTTTGCTTTGAAAAATATTTAGTTTTTTTATGGGAAGGTAGGTCCTTTAAGTCTTGCTCATCATACATCCCTTTTTTTGCTGCTTCAAGAACTTTTTCATCGATATCGGTAGCTAATATATTAGCCCTTACTTGCGGAAAGTGCTCCTTTAACATGATTGCTAAACTATAGGGTTCCTCACCTGTAGAACAGGCAGCGCTCCAAATCTCTAACGGCCTATGTTTTTTCTCCTCGATTAACTTAGGAAAAACCTTTTCCCTTAACACATCCCATCGACGGGGGTTACGATAAAATTCTGAAACATTAATCGTAATACGGTCGATAAATTCTTCCCGTAATTCAGGATCCTGCTTAATTGCTTCAAAGTATGTATCGAAGGTACTAAAACCACGTTTATTCCGTAAGGATGTTAATCGTCTGCGCATTTGCGCTTCCTTGTAACTATATAAGTCGATGTCCAAAAGTTGATGGACCTTCGCAATAAAGCGTTCGTAATCAGCCACGTACTTGCTCCCCTTATATAAGCTATAATAGAAAGCCTCCGTTACAATAACAGAGGCCTTTAGACATTATTAATAAATCCACGTTTGATCTTGCTTGTCGTAAGTAACTAACTCTTCTTCTTTAAAGAAAAGATTAATTTCTCTTTCTGCACTTTCTTTAGAGTCGGAACCATGGATAATGTTCTTACCAACCGTTACACCAAAATCTCCACGGATAGAACCTGGGTTCGCTTCGGCAGGGTTCGTAGCACCGATCATCGTACGTGCTGTAGAAATTACCTCTTCTCCTTCCCAAACCATCGCAAAGACAGGTCCAGATGTAATAAAGTCTACTAATTCACCAAAGAATGGACGTTCCTTATGTTCGGCATAATGGGTTTCCGCTAACTCTTGGGAAACTTGCATAAGTTTTGCACCAACTAATTTAAAACCCTTTTGTTCGAAACGTTTCACTACTTCACCGATAACGTTTCGCTGTACACCGTCAGGTTTAACCATAATAAATGTTTTTTCCATATGTACCTTCTCCTCTATTACAATCTTATATTTTATTTATTTTTGTCCTTAAAATTTTATCAAATAATTTTACATAATACAATTAAACCTATCTTCTATGAGCTACTCTACAAGCTTTGTTAAAAGTTTCGTTTGCCAATCATGTTAGCAATGATTTGCAAGGCTGTCTTTGCCTTTTGCTTCGGTAACTTTTTCAAGACTGCATTAGCCTTTTCTAAATATAAGTTACTTAACATATAGGAGCGCTCGATTGCATCGGTCTTTTGAAGCAAGAGCAACAACTCATCAATATCTTCCTGCCTTACTTGACTCGGCTCTTTAAATAGTACTTCTAATCGTTCTTTAAAAGCAGGTTCCTCCATTGCGCAAAGTACAGGCAAAGTTATATTTCCTTGCAATAAATCACTACCTGTCGGCTTACCCAATTGTTCAGGTGAAGCCGTTATATCTAATATATCATCGATAATTTGGAAAGACATACCAACGTAATAACCATACTGGTATAGGTAACGTACATATTCCCGTTTCGCTCCGCCAGCTATTGCTCCTAGTTTGCAACTTGTTGCAATTAGCAAGGCTGTTTTCCTTTTAATTCGCTGTAAATAAGTACGTAAATTTTGTTCCAAATTATATTGATCCCGTAATTGATCAAATTCTCCTTCAACGAGTTTAACTAAAGTTTTAGAGAGCACTTGATGTAACTCGACATCTTCGATTGTCGTAACTACTTCTAAGGCCCGCGCTAAAATGTAATCCCCGGTATACATCGCAATACGGTTATCGTACGTATGTTTAATCGTAGGATGGCCACGTCGAAGGGTAGCATCATCAACGACATCATCGTGCACTAAGGTCGCCATATGAATCAATTCTAAGGCAACAGCTACCGCTTGGATATCTTTCGGATCTCGTTCTTCTTTACCAAATTGACTGGATAATAAAACAAAAACCGGACGGATGCGTTTCCCGCCAGCCTCAATCAATTGCAATGAACTTTTTCGAAAGATTGGATGTTCTGCATCGATGGAATCTTTTAGTGCTTCTTCAATTTCTTCTAGTTCTTTTTTAAACGGTTCATAAAGTGATTTTAATCTCATTCTGTTCACCTTTACTCAATACTTGTCACGACTCAACCTTCTTTAATTTATTTTGTCGCCAAATGCATCGCAGCAACGCCACCGCTATAGCCTTTTACTTGTACAGAGGTGAATCCAACTTTTAAGAATAATTGCTTTAGTTCTTCCTTATCTGGAAAGCTCCGGGCTGACTCGTGGAGCCAGGCATACTCATCGTAGCTTTTTGCAAAAATCTTTCCAAAAAGCGGCATGATAAAGCGGAAATAAAAATAATACAACTGGCGATACCCAATTAAAGTTGGCTGGGAAGTTTCCAAACAAACCGCCTTTCCCCCGGGCTTTAGCACACGATACATTTCGCTTAACACTTGTTCATAGTCCGGCACATTCCGTAGACCAAAACCAATCGTCACGTAATCGAAGGTTTCATCCTCAAAAGGTAGGTCCATTGCATCGCCATGGATAAAGGTAAGATTGTTAGCCTGTCGTTCGTCTTGCTTCTCCTTAGCTACTTCTAGCATATTTTCACTAAAATCTAAGCCGATTACCTTACCTTCAGCGCCTACCGCTTCCGAAATCGACAGGGCCCAGTCACCGGTTCCAGTACAAACATCTAGAGCCGTTGCCCCTTCTTCGACGGCCATCCGTTTCATAACGTCCTTCCGCCAGGCACGATGTTGGTTGAACGATATAATGGAATTCATTTTATCGTATTTTTCAGATATATTTTGAAAAACATTATGAACTTTTTCAGCTTTTTGATTATCTTTCATATCTATCCTTCTTCCACTAATGATAACAAGATAGGATGATCACTTCTATCTTCTAATTGTCGACTATCTACTGCCCCTTGACAAGTTAGAGCTTTTAACTGTCTTTCTTGGGCTTCGATTTCTTTTTGAATTGCTTCAATCATCGATGGTTCGTTTAGCTCTATCTGCTTTCGCAATACATATTCTTTAATGTAACTAAATTGATCTTTTTGTATTTGTGCTTTTTCTTGAGTCAACTTATTTAGAAGCAAGGAATGCGAAATATAATCTAAATAAGTAACGGGCAGGTTGAAGTACTTACCGACGCTAGTAAAAAGTGATGCCTCAATGGTCGAATACGTATCCATCAATTCTTCCCAAGTCCTTATTTCAAATTGGTAAAGCCTTATTTTTTCTTCATTAACTTGCTTGATTGCCTTAGCAATAATTTGAATTAGACGTATTTCTTTTAATTTAGCTAAAGACTGGTAATAAAGGCTACTATAGTAATCACCCGCCAAGACGGATAATTGTCTTTCTAGTTCCTCGGATAAGGGTTCTTGATCTACAGTGACCCTTTCGTGAGTATCTAAAGCAATTTGTACCAACATAATTGAAACCATTTGTTCATACTTTTCTTCCTCAGTGAGCGCTACCTGGTGGAAAAGCAATGATAAAAGATCCAGCTTTTTCGTATCGATAAAGGGTGGATGCATATGCTGGTTTACAAAGGTGTGGTACATTTTATTTTCTAGCTTTTGTCTTAATTTTTCACTACTCATAGAAGACACATCGAACCACCTATACTTTCTTCATCAAATATTACTTTTAAGTATAACATAATTTATGTAGAACAATGACTATTTCGTATCATTATAATTAACATTCACCTTAATTACTATCACTCATTTTATAAGCAAAGTCAATTCATTTGAGCATAGTAATAAACCAAGAAAGAATTTTTATACAAAATAAAAAAAGAGTACGTAATGTACCCTTTTTTATTTATGACGCTCTATGTAGCTTTTTAGCCGCGAACTGCGTCTCGTAGAGCCTTTCCTGCTTTAAAAGCTGGAACTTTGCTCGCTGGAATTTGAATTTCTTCTCCAGTTTGCGGGTTACGACCCTTACGCGCTTTACGTTCACGTACTTCAAAATTACCGAAACCGATAATTTGGACTTTTTCACCTTCGCTTAGTGAATCCATGACAGTTTCAAAGACTGCATCTACAGCTTTTGCGGCATCTTTCTTTGATAAATCCGTTTTTTCTGCTACGGCGTTTACTAAATCTGTTTTGTTCATGATATTCACCTCCTCTTTGCTTACAAAATGACTTGCTCACACATAATTCAAGCTATATTCATTTGTTCACCAATCAACTTGCTTTTATACGTAAAAAACAAATTAATTGATGATAAAGCTTATACTAACCGACTTTACAGCAAAATTCAATACTTTATCGAGAATTTATCGACTTTTTAACGATATTATTGAATTTTTGTCGAATTTCGCTAAATATGCGCTACGTTCAGTTCTATCTTAAACAAAGAGAGGTGTTCTTTCAAGGTGATAGGGAAAAATAAATAACAGCATATTTCAGCTGTTATAAAATAATAGCAATGAGACCACCAGAGCCTTCATTAATCATTCTTTCTAAAGTCTCTTTTAATTTGTACCGAGCGTTTTCAGGCATTAAAGAAATTTTTGCTTGGATTCCTTCCCGCACAATCGAGCTTAGGGACCGGCCAAAAATATCCGAGTTCCAAATAGAAAGAGGGTCTTCCTCAAAATCTTGCATGAGGTACTTCACTAATTCTTCACTTTGCTTCTCCGTTCCAATAATCGGAGCAAACTCCGATTCGACTTCTACTTTTACCATGTGAATCGATGGAGCTACTGCTTTCAAGCGGACACCGTAACGGGCTCCTTGCTTAATTATTTCAGGTTCGTCTAGCTGCATATCCTCGATAGACGGCGCTGCGATACCGTAACCGGTTTGTTTCACCATTTGCAAGGCACCAGCGATTTGATCATATTCCCGTTTTGCATGGGTGAATTCTTGCATTAAAGCAAGCAAATGATCTTTACCCGTTATTTCTTCACCGACAATCTCTTTCAGCACATCTTCGTATAAAGATTGAGGCGAATAAAGATCGATTTCTGCAATTCCTTCTCCCATTAATACTTGGGATATTTTCGCTTCTTCGATATAATCAAATTCGGTAAAATCTTCAACAATAGAGCTTACATCCCGTAATCTTTTGATGCTTCTAACCGTCGATTCTATAGCTTCTTCGTAGCTTTGTTTTAACCAATGATCATCCTTTAAGACCATTACCCAACTGGGTAAGTTTACATTGACTTCTAAGACTGGAAATTCATATAAGGCCTCGCGTAAAACATTTAATACATCGTGCTCTGTCATCGTCTCTACACTCAAGGCCAACACAGGCACGTCATGTTCTTCGCGTAATTGTTGACGGAGCAATTCAGTTTCTTGATCTGTCGGACGAGCGGAATTAATGATAACGATAAAGGGTTTTCCTACTTCCTTTAACTCTTCAATTACTTTTTGTTCTGCTTCTACATAATGGCTTCTTGGAATTTCCCCAATCGTTCCATCCGTCGTTATGACGATTCCAATTGTCGAATGTTCTTGTACAACTTTTCTCGTTCCTATCTCTGCAGCATCATGAAAAGGAATTGGTTCATCATACCAGGGTGTGTGAACCATCCTAGGACCGCTTTCATCTTCGAAACCCTTTGCCCCTTCGACGGCATAACCTACACAATCTACAAGCCGGACATTCACCTCTACACCCTCTTCGATATCGATCGTTACGGCTTGGTTAGGAACAAACTTCGGTTCCGTCGTCATGATCGTTTTACCGGCTGCACTTTGAGGCAATTCATCTAAAGCCCGGACCCGTTCATGTTCTTCTTTAATATTAGGTAATACCATAAGTTCCATAAAACGTTTAATGAAGGTCGATTTACCTGTACGAACTGCACCGACAATACCTAAATAAACGTCTCCATTCGTTCGCTTTGAAATGTCTTTAAAGATATCCATTCGATCCACGAAAATCCCTCCTCAATGATATGTAAGCAAATATCCGAGTAAATATGCCTTTTACATTGCTACTATTCTATGATGTTGTCCTAGAAAAATATGCAAAGAAAATAAAAGAATTGCCCTATAATAATAAAAAAAGAACTGAATCTATGCGATTCAGTTCTTAAATACCGGCTGTCCTCCATCGAGCTCATAAGGGACCGAATAGGCCGGTACAAAGGGATAGTTTTCTTCTAACACATAACGGATATCTTCGCTATCTTCATCGACACCGAACTCTTCAATAGCTAATTGTAAATCCAAACGATAGTCGACAATCAATTCGCCGTCTGTAGTCATTAAAATGGGTAGTTCCTCATTCGAATAAGGACTAATTACAGTAGGCTCTTCCTTAAAGCCTAATCTTTCATAATTTAAGCGATAAATATCCGACGTAATTTGTTCACCATACGGTGGGTACAAGTGTTTCTGACGGTAAATATCAAGTTTAACATTTACCTCACGAAGCTTTTCGGTCATTCGAAGATCGATTAACTTAACTTGCGGATCTTCTTCCGGATTAATGATGATATATTGATAGTAACCACCATTTTCATATGCTGTTCCAGGTGTTTCTTGCAATAATTGGGCATCTTTCAATGCCGTAAAATCGATGACATACTTTTCATACAAAGGAGCATCGCTTTCCGTCGTATGAATCGGCAAAAGTCCGTTCGTCTGTTCACGATATTGTAAAACGACTTCCTGTACCCTTTCTAATTGTGCCTCTTGGGGCTCTTGATGCTTTGCTAATTCGGATTGTGGATACATACAACCACTCAAAATAAGTAAAACAATACTTATGTAAACGAATGGGATGATTCGTTTCATTTTACCTCCTCCTAACCTGTCGGCCCACTAATAACGATAAACACGACAATTAATCCACCAATGAGTAGACTTATATAAGCTAAAAAGGAAACGATGAAACTGAAAATACCTGTCAATTTCTTTCTGCTTAAAGTGATTAAGGCTATCGCTAAGATAAGCAGGCCGATTCCAACGAAGGAAATAATTTCTTTTACTTCTGCTGGAGTCAACGCGTTCACCTCTAATTGTAAAGTTATATTCGAGAAGTATTATAACACAGTTAAATTCATATATATATTAGTTTGAAATTTATTAAAAATAAAAAGTGAAAAATCTAGAGTGTCGATGGACACTCTAGATCTCGACTAAACAATACCCAACATACATCTCTACAAGAGATTACTGTTGCGCTTTAGCATATGCTTCTAAGGTCTGCTTTGTCTATTGCCTTTGCCTAGTAAAAGTTTCTAAAATAAGACTAGCTCCCCTTTCGTAGAAGCAATCATCTTTAGTATATGCAAAAACTAATTTTTAGTTAGGCTTCGGTCGATTGGATATGATCGAGTTCCCTTTTCTTCTTACGATTCATTAATTGTTCTACGATATCTGTTGGATTTTTATCGTTAAAAAGTATCTCGTATAGGCCTTCTGTAATCGGCATTTCAACGTTATATCGTTGACTTAATTGATAAGCCGCCTTCGTCGTACGTACCCCTTCTACTACCATGTTCATCTCATCTAATATATCGGCCAATGCCTTTCCCTTACCCAAAAGGTTACCGGCTTGCCAATTACGACTATGAGTACTCGTTGAAGTAACAATCAAATCCCCTACACCACACAGACCTAAAAAGGTTAAAGGGTTGGCCCCCATCTCTGTGGCAAGTCGAGTAATTTCTGCAAGCCCTCGAGTAATTAAGGCAGCCTTCGCATTATCTCCGTAGTTTAATCCGTCAGAGATCCCTGCCCCTAAGGCGATGATATTTTTCAAGGCGCCCCCCAGCTCGACACCAATTACATCACTACTCGTATATACACGAAAGTCATCATTCATAAACATGTTTTGCGCTTGTTGGGCATACGTAATATCTTCAGAAGCAACCGTCACCGTCGTCGGTAAACGAAGGGCTACTTCTTCTGCGTGGCTAGGGCCGGAAAGAACGACAATTCGTTCCTTGGGATAATGGGGAATCTCCTCGTTAATAATTTCCGAAATTCGTTTTAAACTGTTCGGTTCTACCCCTTTAGAGGCGTGTATAAGTAACATATCCTCCTTCAGATAGGAACGCAATTGTTTCATTACTTCGCGGATTGCACTAGATGGAAGTACTATTAACACGGCTTCGACGCCTTCTACCGCTTTTTTCATATCGGCAAAGGCCGTAATCGAAGTCGGAAGATCTACATCTAAATAACGTTCATTTCGATGGGTATCGTTAATTTCTTTCACTTGATCCTCTCGATAAGACCATAAACGAACCCCATAGCCATTGTCTGCCAAGACGATACTTAGGGCGGTTCCCCAGCTACCAGCACCTAATACAGCGACCTCTTTCATTGTCATCCTCCTCTATTTTCGTTTTCTAGCAACGATATGTATTGGTGTTCCCGAAAAACCAAAGGCGTCACGAATTTGATTCTCTAAAAAACGCTTAAAGGTAAAATGCATAATGTCTGGGTCATTCACAAAGGCAACGAAGGTGGGTGGTTTTACCGAAACTTGGGTCATATAGTAAACTTTCAATTGTTGACCTTTAATCGTTGGTAAAGGATGGACAGCCAAGGCATCCATAATAACATCATTTAATACATTCGTCGGTACCCGTTTAGCGTGGCTTTCACTTACTAATTTAACTATCGGTAACAGCCTTTGTAACCTACGTTTCGTTTTAGCCGACAAAAACACTATCGGCGCAAAGGAAAGGAAGGGGAATTGTTCACGAATTTCTAATTCAAATTCGTCCATCGTTCGCTCATTTCGCTCTACCGCATCCCATTTGTTGACGACGATGACGATTGCCTTTCCCGCATCTAAAGCATAACCAGCAATCGTTTTATCCTGTTCTCGAATACCTGTCTCCGCATCGAGGACAAGCAAGGCAACATCCGAACGATCGATGGCCTTTAAAGCACGTAATACGCTATATTTTTCCGTCGCTTCGTAAACTTTTCCCTTTTTTCGAATACCTGCTGTATCGATAATAACGTATGCTTGATCATCCTTTTCAAAGGCCGTATCAATGGCATCCCTAGTCGTTCCTTCTCGATCACTAACGATAACCCGATCCTCGTTTAAAATAGCATTGACTAAGGATGATTTACCAACATTCGGTCGGCCGATTACACTGAAATAAATCGTTTCATCCTCGGTATCCTCTTGCTCTTCTTTAGGGAAGTGTCGAACTACCTCATCGAGTAAATCCCCTAAGCCGATGCCATGAGCACCTGAAACTGGATATGGCGTCCCAAAGCCTAAAGCATAAAACTCGTAAACTAGGTCTAAGCGTTCAGGGTGGTCGATTTTATTAACTGCTAAAACGACTGGCTTTTTCGCTTGGTACAAAATTTTAGCCACTTCTTCATCTAATGGGGTAATTCCTTCTACCCCATTTACGACAAAAATAATGACATCGGCTTCTTCAATAGCAATTTCAGCTTGATGACGAACCTTAGACATTAGGGGTTCATCCGATAAATCAATTCCACCGGTGTCGATCACTTTAAAAGTTGTCGTCAGCCACTCTGCTTCCGCATAAATGCGATCCCGGGTAACTCCCGGTGTGTCTTCTACAATCGATATTCGCTCACCGACAAGTCGGTTGAAAATTGTTGATTTACCTACATTTGGACGTCCTACAATTGCAACGTGCGCTTTTGTCATAAAAGGCACAACCTCTCTTTTCGTATTCACATTTTCTAAGAAATCTCTACATATTTTAACAAAGATTTAAAAATTAGTACACTAATCATCGATAGTCTATTTACCAATAACGAGCTTTTTGCCTAAGAAACGAACACCCCGAATACATCCTTGTAAACAAAGTAAAAGCAGAAGTGTATGGTAAAAGGTAATGAAAAACGTTTCATTGTAGAAAGTAGTTTCTAAATGATAGCTTCGTAAAATAAACTGATATACTATTTGTCCCAAAGCCATACCTAGGAATAAAAGGGCTCTTTGCACCCGAAAAGACCGGTGTAGAAGGATTGGAAACATCGCCAAGAGTCCTGGAATAAAGAACCGAGCTTCGATCACAAAGGAAGCGGGGCTCACCTTATACCAAAGGGAGATGCCGACATAGGTAAACAAGAGGATATACGTGGATATTACTTCGTATAACCCTAATTTAAGATAAATAAAGTACAATAACGCAAATGCAACTAGGAGTAATAAGCTTAAGGAAATCGATATATAGTCGGCTATCGACACTTGAATCGGCTTACTACTAATGATCGCTAACAAGCTAATGAATAAGAAAGATCGTTCCTTAGTCCTTTCTAAGAAAAAGTACACGACGATAACCAAAAACCAACTATACCAGTAAAAGAAAAATAATTCTTCCATTTATTTCATCCTATTAAGCCTTTACTACTTAGTATAGTTCGTTCTTACCGTCTTTAAACAAAAGTAAAAGACTAGGAGGAAAATGAGTGGTGAATACTCTTTCAAAGCATTCCCATATTCCATCGTTCTCCTAGTCTTTTCATCGTTCACATCGTTTATGATGTTATTCTTTTAACTTATTTAGCTCATCACCAATCATATCGCTAATAGAGAACCCAGAAGAAGTCTCCTCTGCAGGTTCATACGTATCCATAGCCTGTTCAGACGCTTGATCTGCGTTAGCTTCTTTAATACTTAAAGAAATTCTTTCCTCTTCTTCACTAACACTTAAGACCTTCGCTTTAATTTTCTCATCAACTTCAAGCACTTCATCTGGTGTACCGATATGACGGTTAGCGATTTGAGAAATATGAACGAGACCTTCGACACCCGGTTCAATTTCTACGAAAGCACCGAAGTCAACAAGACGCTTGACAGTTCCTTCGATGATATCGCCTTCTTTAATTCGCTCTTCGATGCCTTCCCATGGACCAGGTAAAGTATTTTTATAAGATAAAGAAATCCGCTCTTCCTCCGGATCTACTGAAAGCACTTCAACTTGAATCTCTTGACCTTCGGATAAGACATCGGTTACTTTTTCAACGTGGGTATGGGCCAATTCGGAAATATGCACTAGACCATCGACACCACCGATATCCACGAAGGCACCAAAATCTGTAATTCTTTGTACCGTACCGTCTACGACTTGTCCTGCCTCTAAAGATTGTAAAATTTCCTGGCGTTTCTTTGCTTCTTCCTCTTCTACAACAGCACGATGGGATAGAATCACACGATTTTGATCGCGGTCTAAATCAACTACTTTAACAGATAACGTCTTATTCTTATAATCCGAAAAATCTTCGACATAATATGTTTCTACTAAGGATGCTGGGATAAAACCGCGTAGACCTACGTCGACGACGAGGCCACCTTTAACAATCTCCTTTACTTCTGTCTCAAATACTTCGTCATTATCCATCTTGGCCTGCAATGCTTCCCATGCTTTATCAGCATCGACCATTTTTTTAGATAAAATAACTTCTTCCTCTTCTACCTTTTTAACCATAAGCTCTAACTCTTGCCCTTCTTCAACGACATCCGAAGCCGTCTCTACATGAAGGTTGGATAACTCACTGATTGGAATAATCCCCTCTGACTTATGACCAATATCGACAAAAACCTGTTTTTCATCGATTTTTACGACTGTTCCTGTAATTATACTTCCTACTTGTAATTCGTTATTAGATTCTACCATACGTATTCACCACTCCTAAGACCTATTTAAAACCAATATACATATATAATGTTATTAATGTCATTATACCATGAAACTGTATATGTTAATAACTTCTAACAATTGTGACAATTTGTCAAGTGTTATCTTGAAGTTTTTCGTTAGTCTTCACGAAATTTTCGTACTTTGTTCACATGCGCTAACATTTCCGCCAAAACTTCCTCAATCGTAAGCTTCGTCGTATCGATAGCGATGGCATCTTCCGCTTTCCTTAAGGGGCCATGTTTCCTTTCCATATCCCGGCGATCCCTTTCGGCAATTTCACTTTTCAACTGGGCGAAATCGGATGGAATTCCTTTCCGCTCATTTTCTTCAAAACGACGTTTGGCCCTTTCATCTACGGAGGCAATTAAATAAAACTTTACCTCAGCATCAGGCAATACATTCGTCCCAATGTCCCGACCATCCATA
Organism: uncultured Pseudogracilibacillus sp.; assembly: GCA_937974845.1. Classification (GTDB taxonomy): domain Bacteria; phylum Bacillota; class Bacilli; order Bacillales; family Amphibacillaceae; genus Pseudogracilibacillus. Next base: position 23,225 of record CALJVC010000055.1, read on the forward strand.
ATTATATTCCCCTCTTTTGCCATCGCCTGTTGCCGTCGCAACATTTCAGCACGCACCTTCGGGAATCGGGCAATGAGAGAAACTTGTCGGGAAACCTCCTGGGAACGGATCGTGTCTGTAACATCCTTTCCATTTAGCAAAACCTTTTGTGTGTCGTCCATCTGTTTGAGTTCAATACTCGTCTCTAGAAGAAGTCGATACACCGCTTCTTCATCAGTTAAAGCAATGTCTTCTTCTAGACAGCGTAACGTTAATGCCCGATACATGGCACCGGTATCGATATAAGTAAAGGAAAGCTTCTTAGCTAACCTTTTCGCTACGGTACTTTTTCCTGCAGCCGCTGGTCCATCGATTGCAATTCTAATTCGTTCTGTGTCTGCCATATTGTTGCCTCCAACTATATTTACTAGGAAAATTTCGTTTGCTATAGTCTTTATTAATTTAATTGTAAGAAAAAACTTGGCATTTGCCAAGTTAATGTATCAATATATTTGCCTTTTTAACTCCTCACGTTGAACAGTGAAGCAAAACTCGATAACTTGTTGCCTTTCTCGCTCGTCTGCAAAATGATACTTAAAAGAGGTAAAAGTGATATCATTCTCTAATGTCGTCCGAATCACTTCTGCCTTTGTTTTTATATATTTATAGTCAGTTGTCTTCGATTTTAAGACGAGGTATACCTCGACCATCGTTCCTTCCGCAAGTTCGACATGTTTGGGAGTAATGATTAACATCCCGCCTCCGCTTATATCCCTCGTAATTGTTGTAAAGGGTTCAAAGGAGCCATCGAGACTGTGAATAGCAGTATCCAAATCGACTAAAACTCGTACATATTCTCGCCGCTGGATTCTCTTGATTTCTTCTTCCTTTGGTACTGGGATTACAAAGGCAATGAGGGAAGATTCGATAATCTGTTTAACGGTAGTAGTAAAGGAATTGACACTTCCTTTAGATACGTATTCGATCGTGAGTCTATCCTTCGGACGAATCGGTAATTGTACATAATCTCGTGGATTGACCGGATAATCTATATATAGATATTCTTCCGTTCGATCGATTACCTTTGAGCGATAGGTAACTGGCTTGTCTTGTGCGTTCCCTTTCTGTAGTGTGATTGTCAACGAAGTACCTACTTCCACTGTGATATGTCCCCCTAAATAGAGAGAAACTTTCCCTCTACATATTCTCTAAGCTAAATAAATGAAAGCTTTTATCTAATATTATGTCATATTTATACAATTAGATAAAGGTCTTTATCTTGCCAAATCAAAATTCATTTCGGTATTCGTTAACTTTTCCACTTTTTCTTCCTGTCCTGTATTTGCATTGATAAAGATTCGATAGGTTTCATCCTTCATTTCTCCAAGAAATTCATAGGCTAATACTTCTTCATGCAGGTCATTTTCTATAAGGGCTAGATTTTCATCATGAACCTTGACACTTTGATTAACAGCCTTCCTTGCTTCTTCTACAGAAATCTTTGGCTCCGGTATCTTCCGTTCTTGATAATTGTATAAATAATCGTTTGCATTTAAACCGATAATATCCCCATTGTCTAAGGCAACCTTCATGACAACCGTATCGGGATAAATTCGGACCTCGCCTTCTTTATTCAAGAACGTATATACACCGACATTATCGAATTGTTGGCTTTCAAGTAAATCTAATTGTTCATAGCCAAATTCCTTTAAATATTGTTCTGCCTTTAGCAAACCGTCGTTTAAAGATAGTTTCGCTTTTTTAATATCCCGTTCAACTAAAATATTCATCGGATGGGCACCCTTTTCTGTTATATCCATGTACACCCGTTTACCATCTTCATAAAAAACCGAATAAAAAGGAATATCCGCACCATCACCGCTTTTACTAACGGAGATTTCAACCCCATCCTTTAAGTTAAAAAGTTCTTTACTAAATTGACGAATCTCCTTTTCAGTTTTCTTTTTTCCTGTAAGAGCCTTATAGCCTTCTTTAGGTTTAGGAGTCTGCAAATAGGATATTTCAGCTGTTTCACTAGATACTTGATCGACATACTTTTCCACCGCTTCAAAACCATCAATAATTGGAGAATCGAGCGAATCGTCTTGTGTAACGAGAGCTAACTCTACGTCCATCCAGCGCAAATTATTCTGCAAGACATCGTATTGCATTTGTCTTAACTCATCTTTTAAATTGGCTGCCTGATCATAAAAGTGATATAAGGTTTCAATTTCTTCTTCATTGAGTGGTTCGTCGTCCAAGTTACGTATCGCTGTCCGATAAGTAAAGTCTCCAATTTCCGAGAGAAACTCTTCTGTTTTATGAACAGGGATTAAAGACAAGGGAAGTTGGCTAACATTAGCTAAAGCATCAGAAGTAATCCGCCAAATCTCGACAAATTGTGGCGATAATTTCTCCCCTGAATTCATCGCTAAAGACGTACCGATCGAATCGTGCAATAAATCCATATGATGAGATAGTTCATGGAAGGAGCGTTGGTAATTGTTCTCCGCATGAATTAGTAACGTGTTTTTTTCCTGATGTTCTTTATAACCCCAGTACGTAGTCCCGAGGACACCGATAGATAGAAGTGCTATAGTGATTGTACGTAACATCTTCAAAACCAAATCCTTTCTTATTTACAAAATATGTGCTTACCAATGCGCTTAATTTGTGGCCTCGTCCATATCCAACCACTCGTCGCCGTATCTGGGTTAAAATAATAAAGCGCATTCCCCGATGGATCCCAACCATTAATTGCGTCTAATACCGCTTGCCTTGCCTTTTCGTTTGGCGTTAACCATATTTGTCCATCAGCAACGGCTGTAAAGGCTCGAGGTTCAAAAATAACCCCCGATATCGTATTTGGAAAAGTAGAGCTTTGTACCCTGTTCAAAATAACTGCTGCTACTGCCACTTGACCCTCATAGGGCTCCCCTCTAGCTTCACCATAGACCGCATTAGCCATTAAATTAATATCGTTTTGAGAAAATCCTCGAGGAACATTCACCTTTGTCGACTGCAACTCCTGTGAAGCTTGCCCCTTATTTGTTTCTTCCTTTGGTTTCGTCTGGTTAGCTTGCTGACCTTCCTTTGGTTTCGTTTCTTTTTGCTCGGATGTCTTTGTCTCCTTTCCTTTATTTTCTTTAGCAGGTGTACCATACATCTCCTGTCTTACTTTTTCCCGATCATATTTTGTCGCTTTGACTAATTTTTCCTTCGTTTTTTGTCCAGCAATTCCATCGACAGGAAGTCCAAATTCATACTGGAAATTACGTAGTGCCCAATAAGTGCGCCAACCGAATACCCCATCGATATCCCCAGTAAAAAAACCGATATGCTTTAAACGGGCTTGGAGCTCGATGACATCTTCTCCGACCGCCCCATGTTGGATTACTTGATTCGAAAACGCATCTACACGTTTCACATCTAAAACATGGCTAAGTAAAAGCAAGGATAAGCCTAGAACGGCAATCATAAGTCTATGATTAGTTTTCATTCACCTTACCTCCCGATTTGTTTACGGTTATTTTTTGACGAAAGATTTATTTTATACATCCATTGTTAATTAATAGGGATTTGAAGAAAGAATAGAGGGTTCTTAAAGCCTTTTAAATAGAAAAAAAGAGGCTGGGACAAAACTCAGCCCATAAAAAAATGAAGCTCAAATGCGAG
>CALJVC010000056.1 GCA_937974845.1 uncultured Pseudogracilibacillus sp.
AGTTTTGTCCCAGCCTCTTATAATAAATAAAGCTTTATTGATAAAAATAATTCGGAGTAACGGTTGTATTATCGTACTCTTTATGAAATATGTGAGTAGTTGCGGGTGATACAGGTGGTATAAGCCAGGTCCAATCTCCAGTAACCTTACGTTTGGCCTCTTCTTCTAACTTTTCGAACTGTTTAAATTGCCGGGCAGCAGTATGGTGATCTACTAAGGTTACACCAGCCTCACTATAAGAGTGCACAATGGCAATATTCAATTCTACTAGAGCCTTATCCCGCCATAGGGTGCGATCATTGGAAGTATCTAACCCCATAATCTCAGCAACTTTCGGCAGGCAGTTGTAGCGATAATCGTCCGCAAAGTTTCGAGCGCCGATTTCTGTCCCCATGTACCAACCATTAAAGGGAGCCATTGGATAAGAAATTCCACCGATTTCCAAACGCATGTCTGATATAATCGGTACGGCATACCATTTTAATCCAAGTTCATCAATGCCTTTTAATTCAGGGTGAGTAATTGGAACTTCCTTAACCAAGCCCTCAGGAAGAGGGAACCATTTAGGCTCTTGACCAGCTTCTTTAATAACTAAAGGTAAAAGATCGAAAGACCCTCCCTCTCCTTTCCAACCAAGTTCAAGACAAGTCTTGGTCAAATCAAGGGAGGAGGAATCCCCAACAACCTTCCCCTCAATTTCATAGCCGGCATAACGAATTAGCTGGTGATTCAAGACCCGTAAAGGGGCCTCGGTTTCGCGATCGTTTTTTGGCGGAAAAATAGTAATCGTAGGGCGGATTTTTCCGTCGTTTGTCGCAAAATCAATATGCTTAACTAAATGTTCATAAGCTTCTTCAGCGGTCGTGACATCTCTCGCATCAAAGACTTCAAGGGTATGCCAAACAAGACGGCCGATACAACGATTACTATTACGCCAGGCCATTTTCGCTCCATGAACTAGTTCTGTTTTCGTATGCTTGTAAGTTCCTGTTGCCTCTATTTCTTCTTCAATTTCCTGAATTCTTTTATCTTGCTTTTCTTCTGATAAACCTAATTCTCTATAACATTGTCTAATAAATTGTTTCGCTTCTTTTAATACGTATGCTACTTTCATGTTGATCAACTCCAATGGTCATATTATACCATGGGAGTTTCTTTATTAAACGAGATTTTCCTATGAAAAATGGAAGTGTAACACAGTTGTCATAAATCAAAAGACTAATTTTCCTTCTTTAGCCGTCCATTCCACTATTAACCTTCATCATCCGTTCGACCGATTCCCTCTCTAGTCTTCTCCAGAGAAAAAATATCTTCTGAAGCTTCGATTTCTGATATGAACTCCCCATCCTTTTCACCGAAACTATTGACCTCATCCTCTAAATCTCCGGTGTATATAGGAAGAGGTACATACTTTGCAAAGCTCTTATATAAATGTAATGGATAGGGCATCGTTGTTCCCGTGTCTGTCGTTATTGCTAATCTTCGTAAGCGATGAATCGTTCGGGCAATCGCATCGTTTTCATCTACAGAATCCGCTCCTAATGTAACGATTTCTACAATCGATTGGTGAAACAATAATTTGTTCAAATTTCCGTATTTTATCATCGTTTTCGATATATTCTTTGCATGATCCATCTTCATACCAATGGAATAGTATAAATTCTCATTAGTAGAAAATAAACCTGACTTATAATTAATAAACGTACTATTCTTACCGTCCCAAAGCTTATATTGGGGTATTTCATCTAGGTTACTCACGCGAACGAAACGGAGTCGGTCTCGATAATTTGTTAGTTCCTGCTCTTCAACCCATTCAATGACTTTATTTAATTGTCCATTTTGTAACTTAGAAAAATAACGTCGGTAAAACTGATCGAAGACTACGATGACTTTTCCCTTAGTTTCTTCTAAAATCGTTTTTAAATTAGTGAAGATAAACTTTTCTAAGCTTTCCTGTTGGTCATCTTTAATATTAAAAAAATGTTTCTCGTAATCTACCATATTTAATAAAGCTTGTGGAAAACTTTCCCAATTACGAAAATATACCTTTACTTGAAGGGGGATAGACTTAGAAAAACAACTTAAGATCGGTGTAAATTTATTATATTCTTGTAATTTTCCTACAGAAAAAATAACCGTATCATCTTCTAAAGCCCTCTCTACTTTATGAGGAATCAATCCAAGATCAGCTAATAAATCCTTAAAACTGTTTTTCAATCGGTTGCTTCTATTAGACGGCGAAGCATCTTCAATCGGATGAATAAATTGGGTGAGTCTTCCTGTTCGAGCAAAAGCTTCTCTTAATAAAGCTTTCGGGTCCAAAGTTGGACCATAATCTTCCCTTCTTAAAATCTCTACTAAGGAAAGACAAATACCCTCCTTCGGAAAATCCCTTAACCTATCCATCGTTCGCTTCTTAAAGTTATCTGCTGTTTCAGCCTTCTTTCTTTCACGAACAATTCCTTCGGGATTCCTTCTAATTATTTGTAATGCTATTGTTCCCTGTTCTAATTCAAGTGTATAGAGGTCTGAGCCTTGATCACTAGGTTTAATTTGTATCTCATTGGTATCCTTTTCTTCTTGATGTATACGAATAAATTCTTCTCTTAAATACTCACTTCCCCATATTTCCAAAGTTATTCGCTTGGCTTCTTTTATAGGTAATTTAAAAGGTAACAACTGCTTATTCATTGTTGTCTTGGGAATCTCCCTACCCTTAGGTAAAAGAGATAAAAAAGGAAAACTGTCTTCTACTAAAGAAAATAACAATTGTTTTTCTTGTAGTCCTACACCAGACATCGTATTTGTCAAAGACCGTTCATGAAAAGTTTGATGACTAAATACAGGTAAAGCTTTTTTCCCATCTTCACGATAGTTTAGGGGATTTGTTAAAATATCGAACGGTTGCCAATCTATATTAATATAATTCTTTAAATACGTAATAAAGGCCTTCGTTGTATAATCCCAATAAACCTTTCCGCGATTTAATCTATATTTCCATTGCATGTAAGTAAACTTATTCCCCAAAAAAGGACTCGGAACTTGCACCATCATAGAACCAGCTTTTCTTCCACGCTTGAGACTTTGAAGACCCGAAATACCCTTTTCTATATAACGTCTAATCCCAACCTTTACATTTAATATGCCCATTTCCGGTAAAAAGGCTCGATTTTTATATTCAAACTTTATAACATAACTATAGTTACCGTGTAACTTTCCTTTACTATCTTCCCTTTGAATAATATCTGAAACACATTCAAAACTTGAATTAAACTGAACATAGTGAAAGTTCACTTTTTCATTCAGAATGGGATATTTATCCTCACCTTTATTTGGATTAATATATATCTTTCTTCTTCCACTATTAGCAAACTCTCTAGCAAAAAAAGCTGGAATCCAGGAAAAATAACTACTTGTATGTAAATCCTTATACCCTTTTATCCGTTTCCATTTTTCTAACTCGATTTCATATGCTTCTTCAAAGTGTTCCTGTAAGCTTATATCTACAATTAATTTGATATGGGTTAAATCAATAGCTTCAAAGCTTAGCAGCCAATAGTTTTTAAAGGAATGACTTGTAAAGAATATTTGTGGAAAGCTCAACTGTAAAGTCTTGTTCAAATGAGATATGAATTGGCTTCTCTCTTTATCTTCTACTCGATTTAAAAATTGTCTTAACTCTCTCGGAAAAAATAGAGAATAAATTTCCTTTTGAGAAAAAATCTCTTCCATCGTCGTTTCATCGATCTTAAAACTAAGTAATTGTAAATAATTTTTACTCATTAAAGGACACCTTCTTTATCTTTTTTAAACTTTCCATAAAAGGACCGTACAGGCCTTTCATAAAAAGATCTTCATCAATTAAAAGAAGTTCTTTCCATACTTCGAGCATCGTTTTTTCACCATGAAAACTATGATAAAACTTTGCATCTACATAAAAAATTCGTGCCTTTGTTCCGCCTCTCATCAAACGACCAATCGTTTGATATATAGGAATCAAGGTATACCAAGCGAGCACCGATTTCTCGTCATCTCCTAAATTTGTCCAAGTTTGATCTCCTTGATAAAACTGGCGGAATACTGTGTTACTATGTTTTCGCAATTCTCTTAATCCTTCGACACCTATCAGACCCTTTTTTTCAATCCTATTCAAAAAACTCGGTAGCATAGCGTGCAAATAGGGAATAAAATAAGGTAAATGATTTGGTGTAGGATAAGGCCTTGCCATAAAAAATAAGGAACCAAATAAAGAACGATTCGAATTTCTTTGCAAAATATTGTATCCTCGATTAATCGATAGTAAGGGAGCAACAAAAATATCGACTTCATATTGAGATAAATTTATAAGCTCCACGGGTGAAATCGCCTTCTCTTTTTTTCCATCCCTATCTAACACGAGAAAACGTTCGCTTAATTCATCTACATTTTCTAAAGCACGGTACACAGCCTCTACATCCCGATAACTATTAACTACTAGCAAGATGCGGCGGTCTTCTCCTCTATCCTTCCAATATTCTAATTCTGACAAAATCGCCGTTTTCCCCCGATGAATCATTTCTACTAAGACATCTTCTCGACGTTGATAGGGTTGACCCGATACGAAGAGACGATCACCATGAATATCAAATAATTCCAAACAAAATTGTTCTAAATGAGGAGGCTGTCTTTTAGAAGATAAAAGAATATCTACCTGTTTATCTAGATGATAATGGGGAGAATCCTTGGCATAGCTAGTACCAGAAAAGTAGACAATGGCTGGACCTTCTTTCTCACTAACCGCTTCATACAATTGTCCCCACTGATAAAAAAGATCCGCACCAATCCCTTGATAAACAATTAATTTTATTTGCCCTTTTCCTTCCTGTTCGACATAATTAAAGCCATATTTAAGTCCAGTCATCGGTTCGCGAATAAAGGGAAGAAACTTTTCAAAACGGACACCTAGTATCAAATCATCAATAGCTATATTGTAGTCCTTGGCAATATAGCGATGCTCCCATATATAATTGATTGCATATTGAATATTAGCTAAATAAACAAAGAATAACAGTTCATCAATCCAAGCTAACTCCTCTTTCTGATTAGAAAATGTAACTTGATAATCAGCTAGCCACTTTCTTGCATTCGACAGTTTATCCTCCCGATTCGCATAGCGGGAAAGAAAGCTTAAGTTTTCTGTCGAATCATGTCTTGCCTTATAGATATACTTCATTAACTCGTTTTCCATTCGTTCCTTCGATTGATTTTTCTTTATTTTATTAATTAAACGATGAACTAATCGATCTAAATAAACGGTTCTATAAGTTAAAAGATTACGGACCTGTTTATTTTCTTTTATTAATTGATATAATTGATCAATATTTTCTAATAAATAGCTGCTATTTTTTCTCCAACTTAAAAACTGATCGTCTAAAACACCTACATTCACTTCTAAATTTCTCATATTTAAACGTTGTACTTCTGAAAAATCTTCAGGAGTGCGCAAAACGACTTCACCTACAAATTTATTTTCAAAACTACTTTTAACTTGATCTGCTTCATCGATTAAAATGATATCCGTTAAATCATAAGCTAGCTCATAGATTGTCCGTTCATAGGGGTCTAATGTTGCTGGTAACGTCATACTTAGTAAACTAGCTTCTGTCGTAATCCAAATCTGCGCATCCTTTAATTCATATAGCGCTTGGTATACCCCACAATAAGAAATTAACGGGCACAAATATTTCTTTTTTGTATCCTTCTGTTGCAAAATTGTACAAGGTAAAAAAGTAGAATCACTGTCGTTTGATCCTTCATCCTTTGCAAAACTCTGAATAAGACAATTACCAGTTAAATAGGTATAGGCTAAGTTATCTTCAACATCCTCGATACTTCTTACCTCTTTTGATTCTGATAAGAGTTCAAAATTTTCCTTCTGTCTTTTCATTCCTGTAATTGGCACAGCATGAATCTTTAATTTTTTAAAAAGCTCAGCTTTTTGGAAGACATCGGTTACTTTCCTTTCAATTATTAAGATTCTAGCATCTTTTTCCTTTGCTAAATAATATGCAAGAACATCTCGATAACTTGTCTTACCCGCCCCTAACCCACCGATAACATGATGAACTTTTTCACTATTATTTACTCGATTAACAGTAATAGAGTTGAGTCGAGACAACCATTGGCCATTATGTTCGCCTAGTACTTCATCCATCTCTTTCGCAACCGGAAGTAATTGCTCGATAGACGGTAAATCAATCTTCTTTTTACTTTTGTATGCGACTAATTGAGGATGTTCTTCAGGTTTTTCAATAGATATTTCCCCGGAATATACCTTTGTCACGCCGTTGATTTTCCGGCTATAAGTGTATTCATTACCGGGTAAAAATTTCTTTTTAGACTTAGAAGGACGATAGGGACTTTTTAACAGGTTTTTATAAGCATCGATTCTGTCTGCATAAAGTTGAGGGGTTGAAAAATAAAAATCAGGATCTTTAAGAGAAGATAATAAGCAATATCTAGCATCGACTTTATCGTACTGATAACAGGCTATCTTCCACCTTTCTTCCGAATGATAGGAGAATAAATATAAACGAATTCTCTGTAAAATATCCTTTTTATTTGTAAAAGGTATGATAGGAGTGTCATAACCGGTTAATAAAACCCATGCATCTGTAACCTTCATTCGCATATTCATTAAATGTAAAGCAACACCCATTAATTCTACAACAATGACACTATCTATATATGTCTTAGGAACTACACCTTCTAAACGACTCCGAGCCGCTTGTTTTAACTGAATAAAGGGCACATCAATCACCTCCCAATATATTTAATAAGCTCTCGTTCACTGATAACACAAATTGACTTAGAAGCCTCTTTATACTTAGTTAGATAGCGCTTTACTTCTTTTAAATAATGAGGATTTCTCTGGACTTGTTCCTGAGGGATAACATAAATAATATCTTCTACTAATCCTTCATCTATATAATCGTTTGCTAATTGTTTAGCTAAAAAGAAACTACTTCGGTAATCTTTAACATCTAATTTATACATTCCTGAATGATGTTCTACCTTTATGTCGTAACGATCAATTTCAGGATACATGGTCGTCTTATAACCATGTTTTTCTAAACGATTTTGCAATCGTACCTCACACATACCAGGAATTAAGACAAAACGCTGAATACCTGGAGTTAAACGAAAATAAGCGTATCCATCATCTTCAAAGGGCTTGGCATGTTGGAGATTAGCTCGCTCATGACAAGGGCTATTATAATTGCATACATACCTTTGCTCTTTCTCATCATAGCGAAGCGTCCACTGACAATGAGGACATTTATAAAAGTTGCTTATATGAGACACTTCTTCATAAAAACGATCTATAAAGGACTCTAAACCAAACTTTTTCAGAAGCCTACCAAAATTCAAATAATCCATAGCTTTTAATACTGCGTGTTCAGGATTACTTAAAAATAATCTAACCTGTCGATAAGCTTCTTCTAACTGATGTTGTCGGCAATATGTTACAAAGTCCCGCATAGCAGTTTGATAAAAATGATTCTCAATTTCTTCTGGTATAAACTGATCTATCTCCTCATCGATAGAGAATACCAGTTCATCCGTTTCAGGAATCGGTCTTAAATAATCATCGATTAAAGGTAATTCTTCAGGAAAATATTGCTCTACTCCTTTTATACCCCAATTCTTTACTGGTTTTCGCATCATTTTAATAAACTCCAGATAGTTTTTTGGTGGTAGGACACCGTGTTTATTGCATTGATGAAGAAACAATTGAAAAGCATAACTTAAATGATTTTGAGCATTTTTTCCTTTATTATCCGCAAACTTATGGAACCCTACGATTAGTTGAACAAGTGTATGTTGCAAATACCCTTCTCTCCTTTCTCTTTTGAAATACTCTTCAACCATACGTCTTCTTGCATTATAGCCCATTATCCTATAAAGTGGAAACCATTCCATTTTTTAATGTTTTCAATAAAAAAGCGCATCCTCTAAAGATGCGCAATTTATTAAATAAAAGTACTCTATATCCTTTTGATAAAGGATAGGAAATCGGAATATAAAAATAGAGTTTTGTTTAACTAACAGTCTGGTAGTATGTTTTCAATAATGATAACTCTCCATATAATGGCACTTTATACAAATTCGATAGGACTCTTCTTCCGAAAACTGATGGTCACAACTCCGCTGAATCGCCTGTAAACGTGCCTCTAGTTGATCTAATTGTTCTTTGTACGTATTCATTTCTTTAACTAGCTCCTCTACCTCCGTCATCGTCTTCCTCCTTTCTCTTTAGTACTTTAACGATAAATCTCTCCACCTGCTTCTCTAAATTCCTTTGCTTTCTGTTTGAGGCCTTCTTCTATTTTTAATTTTTCTTCAAAGTTGTGCTCATCAGCATATTTTCTTATATCATGAGAAATTCTCATACTGCAGAACTTCGGACCACACATAGAACAAAAATGTGCAATCTTAGCACCTTCAGCCGGTAATGTCTCGTCGTGATACTCCATCGCACGTTCTGGATCTAAACTTAAATTAAATTGATCGCGCCAACGGAATTCAAATCTAGCCTTTGATAAAGCATCGTCACGTTTTTGCGCATTAGGATGACCCTTGGCAAGGTCCGCTGCATGGGCAGCAATTTTATAAGCTATTACTCCTTCGCGTACATCGTCTTTATTCGGTAAACCTAAGTGCTCCTTAGGTGTCACATAGCAAAGCATAGCGGTCCCTAACCAACCGATCATCGCAGCACCTATAGCAGAAGTGATATGATCGTAGGCTGGAGCAATATCGGTTGTAATAGGTCCAAGGGTATAGAAAGGAGCTTCTTGACAAATCTCCATCTGCTTTTCGACATTCTCTTTAATTAAATGCATTGGAACATGACCCGGGCCCTCGACCATCACTTGAACATCGTGCTTCCAAGCAATCTTTGTTAATTCCCCTAACGTTTCAAGCTCTGCAAATTGAGCTTCATCATTGGCATCGGCAATCGAACCCGGACGTAATCCATCTCCTAATGAAAATGCAATATCGTATTGTTTCATAATTTCACAAATTTCTTCAAAATGAGTATATAAGAAATTTTCTTGATGATGCAATAAACACCATTGAGCGATAATTGAACCTCCTCGAGATACAATACCTGTAACCCGATCAATAGTAAGAGGAATATAATGTAATCTTACGCCTGCATGAATTGTAAAGTAGGACACTCCTTGCTCTGCCTGTTCAATTAAAGTATCGCGAAATACTTCCCAAGACAAATCTTCTACTTTACCATTAACTTTCTCAAGGGCTTGATAAATTGGTACCGTACCTACTGGAACAGGCGAATTACGTATAATCCACTCCCTTGTCGTATGAATATTTTTTCCAGTGGAGAGATCCATGATGGTATCCGCACCCCAGCGAGTGGCCCAAGTCATTTTTTCTACTTCTTCAGTTATTGACGAAGTAACAGCGGAATTTCCTATGTTTGCATTTACTTTAGTATGAAAATTACGTCCAATAATCATTGGTTCCGCTTCAGGATGATTAATATTAGAAGGAATAATCGCTCTCCCTTTAGCTACTTCCTCCCGGACAAACTCTGGATCTACTCCTTCTCTAATTGCCACAAACTCCATTTCTGGTGTAACTATACCTTTTCTTGCATAATGCAACTGCGTAACATTCTTCCCCTTTTTTGCCCGTAACGGTTTCCTTTTTAACGATTTTAAATAATCATCTTGTAAAGGGCTCTTTGATGTATATCCATCATCTTCTGGTTTTACTTCTCTTCCTTCATATTCTTCAACGTCTCCTCGTTCTAAAATCCATTGACGTCTAATCGGAGGCAAGCCTTTACGAATATCTACTACATAATTTTCTTCTGTATATTTTCCACTCGTATCATAAACACGAACCGGCTCGTTTTCAAATTCTCCTTCTTCAGTTATTGTCGGTGATAAAGTAATTTCTCTGAAGGGAACTTGGATATCTTCCCTACTTCCTTGTACGTATACTTTTTTACTGTTTGGAAAACATTCATGAATTTGAAACGGTTGCTTTTTTTCTACTTCTTTCATCATCATCGTCTCCTTATTTTTCATATTTTAAGCAGACCATGACCCTTACCTCGTAGAAATGTAATTAAAAAGACCAGGCCATCAGAAACGACCTGGTCTAGAGCACGCAAAAAAAGCCACTTTACGTATTCACTTCCCTACGCTGGTATGAGCCAGATCAGGTCCAAAGAGTTAGGAAAAATTCAAGCGGTTTTTCCCTCTCAGCCCAGCCTAACTGGACACCCCTAGTAAATAACATCTGTATTAAATTGTTAATGCTTTCAAAATTTAGTATACTAGTTTTTGAGTCAATGTCAATAGATTTTGAATAAAACTGTTAATAACCGCATTTGATTTAACTAGAAATATTGCACTTCATTAGCTAATTTAAATCCATTACATATATTATAGGTGATTTTGATGAGTAAACGTCCTTTTTCTATACACACCTTTTTTCCAACAGGGAATACATTTGGTTACAAAATAGCTCAAATACCAACAAGAACAATCCAAGCTATCTATATTCCACGACAAGAATTAAATCAAGTTATAGAAGAACGACAAGAACTTACTTATAATGGTATATACTTTCTTTTCGGAGTAAGAGATGGAGAAGAAATTGCTTATATCGGTGAAAGTGAGCATATTATAAAACGTCTAAAACACCACTTTAAAGAACGTAAGAATTGCGATTATGCTGTTGTTTTTACAACAACTAGTGAAGAGAACCAATTGACAAAAGCAGACATTAAGTATTTAGAGAATTATTGTTATCAAAAAGCTCTTGAAGCAAATCGATTCCTTATCGAGCAAAATACTCCAACTAAATCATTTGTTCATGAAGCGAGAGAAGCAGATTTAATGGATATGTACCAAGCAATTTATGATTTGTTACATTTCTTAGGATTTCCTCTTTTCCTCCCCATTACTAATGAGAAAGAGAACCTTATATACGAAAGAGAGTTATTTTACCTAACGAACCGAGGAGCCGAGGCACGAGCGACCTATTCTCAAGATGGAATGACTGTTTTGAAAGGTTCAAAAGTTGCCCCTACTGAAACGAAAAGTTTTCAAAATAAAAAACTCTACCAGGAATTACAAGATTCTCTTATAATCGATAATGATGGAGTTTTCATTAAAAACTACACTTTTACAAGTCCTTCATCGGCAGCAGGAATTATTACAAGAGCCTCGGTTAATGGTTGGATCTATTGGAAAGATAAAAAAGGGAACACGCTTGAAGATAAAATTCGTGGAAAGTAAGATAAATAACTAGATTCTATAAAAATTTTCGCGGATACGATTAGGTTAGTTTAATCGTATCCGCAGGATTCTTTAGAAGAATTTTTAGATCTTTCTTATAATAGTATCAAAGTAGGAGATTCAATATATTTTACTAGAATAGATAGAAATTCGGCTCCATCTGCCCCATCTAAAATTTGATGGTCGAAAGTTAAACTGAAAGGAATCTGTTTTTCAATTTCAACTTCCTTCAATCTATTTAGGACGAGCTTTTCTTGTATAGCACCTACACCGAGAATACCTACTTCTGGTTTATTTAAAATAGGCGTAAAATATTCAATTCCTGCAGCCCCCATATTGGTAATAGTAAAGGTCGAACCAGCAAGTAAGTCACCGTCAGCCTCGCCATCCCTTGCAAGGGTAGAGACCCTACGGATTTCTTTCGCTAATGCTCCAAGGGTTTTTTGTTCCGCATGTTTAATAACAGGTACCAAGAGGCCATCTTCTAATGAAGTAGCGATTCCTAAATGTACCTCATCATATTCTACTAACTGTCCTTCGTGATAAGTGGCGTTAATTTTCTTAAATTCTTGCAAGGCTAAGACAGTCGCTCGAGCAATCAATACAGTTAAAGTGAGCCTTACATCGACTTCCTCTTCCTGTAGTTCACGACGAAGTTCCTCTTGTAACTGTAATAACTCATTCGCACGAGCCTTACGATGTAAAGTTAATTGAGCCGTCGTAGATAAGCTTTCCATCATATTTCGAGCAATAGCTGCTCTCATTCCAGATAAACCTTTTCCGATCTCTTCTTCTACCTTAATCGGAGTACGGACCTCTGGTTCATAATCATACCCTTGGGCAATAACACGTAAAATATCCCTTTTAGTAATTCGATCATTACCGCCCGTTCCTTTTATATATTGAATATCTAAACCTTCTTCTTCAGCCATTTTTCTCGCTAAAGGTGAAATGAAAATTCTTTTAGAATCCCCTCGTTGCGTTATAGTTTCCTCTACCTGAGGTGAAGGCTCCTTCTCACCTGACTCTTCTATAATCGGTTCAGAAACTTCTTCCTCATTCATTAATGAAGCTACATCTTCACCCGGATTACCAAGAATTGCAATTGTAGCACCTACTTCGGCACTTCCGCCCACAGGAACTACTTGTTTTAATAGTACACCGTCAATAGTAGCCTCTACTTCTTGGGTTAACTTATCAGAACTAATGGTTAGAACAGGGTCACCTACTTTAACTGTTTCCCCTTCCTCTTTATGCCATTCTTCAATATTTCCTTCTGTCATCGTCATACCTAATTTGGGCATTACTAACTTTTCGGCCATGGATACATCACCTCCTAAATTTACGATTGTTATTTTAAGTCAAAGATTATTTCTTCTGCGACACGAAGTACTTTATTAGCATCTGGAATATAGGCCTGTTCAAGGTTAGCAGCAAAAGGAACTGGCACATTCGGTGCACAGACTGTTTTAATTGGACCATCCAAGTAATCGAAGGCCTGATCCGCAACGACCGAAGCAATATCAGTTGCCGTATTATTATGCGGGTTGGATTCATCAATAACAATTAAACGACCTGTTTTCTTCACTGACTCGAGCACCGTCTCCTGATCCCAAGGAGCCACGGTTCTTAAATCAATAATTTCTACAGAGATCCCATCCTTCGCTAAACGATCGGCTACTTCCTGGGCTACCTGAACCATTTTTCCTATAGCGACGATGGTTAAATCCTCACCTTCTCGATCAATCCGGGCCTTACCAATTTCAATGGTATAGTAGTCTTCTGGTACCTCACCCTTCATGCCATAGATTGCCTTATCTTCTGAAAAAATGACAACATTATCGTCTTCGATTGCTGAGAGCAAGAGCCCTTTAGCATCATAAGGATTAGAAGGAACGACAACCTTTAAACCTGGAAAGGCACCGAACATTCCATAAAGAGTTTGGGAGTGCTGAGCAGCAGCACCAACACCGGCTCCATGAACCGTCCGGACAGTCATAGGAATCTTCGCCTTCCCACCAAACATATAGCGCATTTTTGCCCCTTGGTTAAAAATAGGATCTAGAGCAAAACCGATAAAGTCATTAAACATTAATTCTGCAATCGGACGGAGTCCTGTCGCCGCCGCCCCTACAGCTGCGCCGAAATAAGCATGTTCTGCAATCGGGGTATCGATGACTCGTTCACGACCATATTTTCCTACGAGACCTTTCGATACTCCAAATACTCCACCAAAGGCATCTTCATGACGACCGTCTTCGTCAACCAAATGTTCTACTCCAGCTCCACCAGCAACATCCGTACCAATTAAGATAACTTTGTCATCTTTTTCCATTGCCATATCCATCGCTTCTGTAATAGCGTTCATAAAGGTAATTTCTCTCATTTTGTTCACTCCTCTATATTATGCAAAGACATCTTCATATAACGATTCAATATCAGGTAACGGGCTATTTTTAGCAAACTCTACCGCTTCTTTAATTTTCTTTTCTGCTCGTGCTTCTATTTCCTTTGCTTCTTTTTCAGTAAACCATTCTTTCTTTATAGCTTTCTTTCGTAATTTAGGGATTGGATCGCGCCCTCTATTCGGATCATCTTCAGATTTATACTTTTCTTCGTCTCCTTCAAAGTGTCCATAAATACGATAAGTATCGCACTCAATTAAAGAAGGACCTTTACCTGCCTTGGCTCGTTTAATAGCTTTTTTAGTTGCCTTATATACTTCTGTAACATCCATACCATCGACACGGACACCTGGCATATTGTAAACTTCTGCCCGTTCTGCTACAGTTTTAGACGCACTTGCATAGGAAAAGGGTGTTCCCTCACCAAATTGGTTGTTTTCACAAACGAAAATAACTGGTAAATTTAAAATTGAAGCTAAGTTAAGGGCTTCGTGGAATACACCTTCGTTAGAAGCTCCATCACCGAAAAAACAAACGGACACTCGATCTTGCTTTAACGTCTTAATCGTTAAGGCCGCACCCGTAGCAATTCCGAAACCTCCACCGACAATTCCATTTGCACCTAACATTCCTTTGTCGACATCAGCAACGTGCATAGAGCCACCTTTTCCACCACCAAGTCCATCTTTTTTTCCTAATATTTCTGCCATCATTCCATTTACATCACAGCCTTTGGCTAGGGCATGTCCATGTCCCCGATGAGTACTTGTAATATAATCTTCATCATTTAAAAGCGCCATAACCCCTGTAGCAACGGCCTCTTCTCCAGAATACAAGTGAACAAACCCCGGAATTTCCCCTTGCTTAAACATTTGACGTACTTCTTCTTCAAAAAAACGAATTTCATTCATCTTTTCATAAATCCAGATTGCCTTTTCTCTATCCATATTTATCTCCTCCTCTTTACTTATGAATCGCGAGACCATACATGTCATTGGCGCTTTCGCCAATCATTTCTGATACAGTCGGATGAGGCCAAATCATACTAGCTAATTCATCCACCGTTCCTTCGGAGTACTTAACACCTAGTATAGAACTAATTAGCTCTGTCGCTTGATTCCCTACAACAACCGCTCCCTTTATCTCTCCATATTTTCGATCAGCAATGATTTTAACAAAACCATGATGATCGTCACTTAACAAGGCCATACCATTCGCTTGTATTGGAAAATGCGTTACCACAATATCCTTATCAAGTGCTTTAGCTTCATTCTCACTCATGCCTACAGAAGCTATTTCAGGAAACGTATAGACACATCGAGGTACATCCAATGGTGATACTTCTTTCGGTTTACCTTCTGCAATAGCATGCGCTACCGCAATCCCTTCTGCCATTGCTGCATGAGCCAATTGATAACCCCCGATTAAATCACCGATAGCATAGATATTTCGTTTACTTGTTTCAAAGCCTTCGTTTACTTCAACAAAACGACCGCTAGGATCCATTTCTAAATTTAAACTTTTTGCTAAATCCGTAACAGGTTTTCTCCCCGTAGCTACTAACAAGTCATCGAAATATACTTTCCTATCTTCTAAAATGATGACTCCTTCTTTTACTTCTTTAATCCTAGCCTTCGTAATGATTTCTACTTGATTGACTTCTAATTGTTTTTTAACAAGTTTTCTAGCTTCTTCATCCTCAGACAACAAAATATCTTCTGCCACTTCAACAACTGTTACTCTTGTACCTAGAGCTTGTAAAGCTGTTGCTAGCTCAATAGCAATAACTCCACCGCCGATAATAGCTAAATGTTTCGGCAGAGACTTTTTATAGAAAAAACTGTCTGTCGTATCAAAATTGACCTCTTCTAATCCTTTAATATCTGGAATAAAGGGCCTGCTACCAGTTGCTAATATAAGCTTCTTCGCCCTTAATCTTTCCTGGTTAACTTCAACAATAAGGTTCGGTTTCACCCGAGCTTCACCATGAAAGAAAGTAATATCATTTTTAGCAAATAACCCTTGAATTCCTTTTGTTAAACTATCAACTATAGAATCCTTTTTTCTCATGAATTGTTTTACATCGAACTGTATATTATTTGTAGAAATTCCCCAGTTTTTAGCAGTCTTCATCCTATCTATTGAAGAGGCTGCATGGAGTAAAGTTTTAGATGGTATACAACCAACATGTAGACAAGTACCACCTATTTTATTTTTTTCTATAACAGCCACTTTTTTACCTAATTGAGCTGCCCTAATCGCACTTACGTAACCACCAGGTCCAGCCCCAATGACTACAAGATCAAAATCCTTCAATAGACTGCCCCCTTTCTTATATCTCTAGCTATTCTTTAGTTACCATGCCTCCTTTGAAAGGTAATTGGAAGCTAAAGTACATGAACGAAAATTGAGATAATTCTGAATATAACAGAACTTATAAATAATCAGAAAGTAACGAGTATCTAAAATACAGGGAAATTAAGATATTTGGTTTACTTTTTTAGAATGTTCTATGTTTTTCCCATTCTACCTATTTCTTTCCTTCCCTACTTTCATTATAAATTCGATTGCTACGCTTGTAAACCTAACAAATAGTCTAAAATTACTATATTTATAGAAAAAAACAAAGAAAAAACGAATATAACCTCCTTATTAATAGTTGATAACGACTAGTACTTAGCTACTTTATAAACCCTTTCGTTTACAAAGTAAAACTAGGTATCATGGAGGAGAAAAACCTATTTTCGAAAATTATTTGACAATTTCATTTTATATTGATATTATTATTTATTTCACTGTGTTAAAGTGTTTAGTCTAAGAAGCTTATTATCGCTTAAATAGAAAGTCAGCCACTCAATGTTAATATTTTGAATATAAAAAGTACATAAATAATTGTGCGAACTCCTAGTAACAGATACTAAAAGTTCGCACAACATAATCTATTATAAAGAGGATGAAGGATCACACAGTTTAATAAAAGAAATATGTATTTTCACACCATCATCGGTGGATTAAAAAAATAATAATAATAGGGTACCGACAGTTAAACAATAGTATGTAAAATAAACAAGCCTCCCCTTTTTTACTAATTTGATCAACCATTTTGTAGCAAGATACGTCATACCCATGGTAACAAAAAAGGTAATAATGTAAGGAAACCATAATTCATCTTTATTCGGTTCTGCTAAAAAATCAGACAAGCCTAGCACGAGACCTCCAAGACTTACTGGGATATATAGCATAAAAGAAAACCTTAAAGCAGTATCGTAATTCATCCTGACAGCGAGGGCTGATACAATGGTGGCACCAGAACGACTAATCCCTGGAATAATAGCTACAGCTTGCCCTAGACCGACAAGTATAGCATCCTTCATTGTTATATTCTCTTCCCCCTTATACCCTCTTAAATTCCGTACTAACCATAGAGCGACTCCAGTAAATAACAACATAACTGCAATAGTTGGGATACCCACTTCTTCCGAAAGGTAATCCTTTAAAATTAAGCCTAATATTGCAGCAGGTATCGTAGCAAGAACGAGAAAAAGAACAAAACGAAAATCCTTTTTATACACCGCTTCCCTTTCTTTAATATATCGAAAAAAAACTCCCAATCTCAGAATATCCGTCCTATAAATCAACATGATTGCAAATAAGGAAGCCGTATTAGTTAATAAAGCAAAACTAAAAGCCTGTTCCTTCAAATCTAATAGTTCACTGACAATCATTACATGACCACTTGACGATATAGGAAGGGGTTCGGTAAATCCTTGAACGATAGCAATAATTACCATTTTGATTAATAAAACAATATCTACGTTGCCCATTTCCCCAAATCCTCCTTGTTCCAAATAAACAAAAACTAGCCTTACGTGACTTTAACATAAGCTTTATTTAAAATATTTTCTTCTAAAAATCTTGCAACACCGTCAGCTTCGTTTGAATCGGTAATAACATCTGCCCTTTCTTGAACTTCTTTTGGCGCATTCGCAACAGCTACTCCTGTACCGGCAAACTCTAACATGCTTAAATCATTATGATAATTGCCAAAAGAAATGATATCTTCTCGATCGACTTGATAATATTTTGCTAACCAATGCAGAGCTTCGCCTTTGCTTGCCTTTTTATCCATAACATCAAGGGATGTTTCTCCACTACGTACAACCGTATGATTAGGGAGTAATGCTTTAACGACGGGCTCTATCTCCTTTAAATTATTTTCCTCACCTAAAATAGTAGTCTTTAAAATAGAAGGATTGCTTATCTCATTCGTATAAAGCTTTCCGATATGGATTGGAGAATCGGAATAGTAAGGAACTAAAAAACGGTAGTCTGGTTCAATGAAATGACATGCTTTAGTTGAAGCGATATAGGGGTATCCTAAAGTTTTGATTATTGCAATAAGATTACTCACTTCATCTGGGGAATAGGCATAGGAAACTTCCTCTTTTTTATTCTTCAAATTCATTATCAATGCCCCATTAAAGGTAATGATAGCATCCGTCAAACCTAACTGTTTGGCAATCGGCAAAGCTGAGCTCGTATGCCTTCCAGTTGCTATAACAATCTTGTGTCCCGCTTCAAGAACTTCAGCAACTACCTTAGCAGTTTTCTGAGAGATGGAACCATCATCCTGTAATAATGTCCCGTCGAGATCAATAGCTATAAGTTTTTTGGTAAACATATACTCTTCCTCCCAATCATTACTGTATAGATTTCTATCCAGTAACAAATTTAATATGAAAGAAAATAGCCTCCCCCTACCCTTGCAAATCAAGTATAGCAATTAGATATAACTTAAATATAAAATTATTGTCAAAAGTTTGTAAAATTAAGAAAGTAAAAATATAGTATTGATAATTTGGATATTTTCCAAACTTAGAATAATTAACTTTAGTAATATAAATCTTTATATCGTCACTTAAAATAAATTATATATTTATTCTCAATAAAATTTCCCCGTACAATTACTTTTAAAAGCTTTCGTACGGGGAAATGTTTTTTAAATAATTCATTTACTTATTACTAAGTCATTGTATATATTTTTTATATGTTATTTCTTTTACAAAAGTAAAACATTAATGGCTATTTTGAATCAAAGTTCATAAGTCTACTGCTACTAAATACACAACAATAAAAAGTCGTTCACACTAACCATATAATACAATTCTATCCGTTTTATTATGTTAATATTTTTCCTTTTTATCAATTAAAAACAAAATTTTCTCCCTCTCTTTTGTATAACGAAAGACCGCATTCAATCTTTCTTTTAAATACTTTTCTAAATTTTTGTCCGTACAAAAAACATAGCAACCTTTTTGTCCTCTAGTTAATAAAGTCCGATAAGTGTTTCTAATAATTGGGTCCGCTATTTTATGAGCTTTTTCCGGATCTTTCTTTCCTAAGCCTTTTATGCCACGTAAGGACTGATCTGTACTAGCACGCTTTGTATAATCTGTAATAACTCTACCATTTTCATAACGCAAATCGTCACCTATAATTACACCTACATAATCGAATTCCAAACCTTGTGCTGTATGTATTGAACCTGCCTGTTCAACCGAATCTTCTTCTATTGCCCAAGTATTATTTATATTCCAACTTATCTCAAAATTATACTCAGGAATCTTAATATCATGATAATTTGGATCATTTCGATATTTTTTAGGCCAATCCCAACAATAGCCTGCTAACATTCTTGATTTATTATTCACTTTATTCTTTTTCTTTATCTCATTAAATAAATCATTAGGATCGCTAAATACTTTAAAATCATAATCCATACCTAAATCATTTTTATTAGCTGTATCTCTTATTTCTAACACATCATCTACCCAAGCTATGTATCCGTCAGAACCATCACATCTAAATTGGGAAACTAACTTATATCTCATGACTTCAGCATCATATTCTTTAGCGTATTTTTCTATTAAGTCAGTACTTCCTATGTCTTGTAAAGTCACTCTTTGATTTTCATCAATAAAGAAAATTGTCAAATTAGCGCCTTTAATCAATTCTTTTACTTGATTCTCTCCTTGATTACGAAATAGTCCTGATTTTTCATTTAGTCTATGAGCCTCATCAACGATCAATACATCAAATTCGTTTAACTCTACTTTGGTAAAACTACCAGAACCTTTAAAAAGATTATCGATATGAGTTTTTTTATAATCCCCTTTTAATCTCGTTGAATATACATTTCTTGGTGCTGCATTTTTAGTAACATATAATGTCACTAAGCTTTCATTTATCAAATTCACTAATAAATTTATCGCCAAGACTGATTTACCTGTACCTGGGCCACCTTCTACTATCATTACTCGTTTTTCATTATTTTTTACAGTTTTAAGAGCCTGATAATAAGCTTCCTCATAAAACACCTTCTGTTCATCTATCATTACAAACTCTTCATTACCTTTTAACATTTGTTTTAAAGAATCTTGGAGAGATTTAGAAGGCCTTATTCTACCGTTTTCTATTTCATAAATTAAATTATTTTGGTCACCTTTTCTTATATATTTCTTTATAAATTTACGTAGTCGTTCTATATCTCCCCTAACAAATACTGGAGCCTTATCGATATGATATTGATACTGCTCGTCCGTTAGAGGATCATTTTCAATTTTTCTATAATTATGTAAATAAGCACAGGGATGTAAATTAATCAATTCTTCTTGAACAGTTTCATTAAAATCTTCAATTAAAGCAGCATATGACCAAGCTTGATAAGATGGATGAACCGTTTCTCGTAAACCCCCACCTAAAAATGTTTTTACAAGTGCATCTCTTCCTTCTACTTTTTCCACTTCATCCCACTGCTTTAGTTCCACAATCACTATATGGTCTTTCTCTCCATCATTTCCTGCTACTATAAAATCAACTCTCTTTGATGTATTAGGAATGTTAAACTCTATTGCCACTGAAGCATCACTAGGAATTTCCTCATCTTGCATAACATTAGACATTTTTTGCAAAGAGTTTTCCCACGATTTTATTTCTTGTTTTGTTGTTCTACCTATTTTATCTAAATATGATTCATATAATCTGTCTATTAACAATTCATTTATTACATCTGAAATAAAACCTTGTTTTGTAGACTCATAAATAATCATGTTGGATATCTACCTTTCCTTTTACTTATTAAGTTTTTATTCTTAATCAATTAATTGCTAACAAAATATAATTCAACATAATTCTATCAATTAATCGTAATAATGTCATAAAATGTTATGTAATACTTCTTATTCATAATCCATATATAAAAAAGTGATTTTTCCTATGAAAAATCACTTTTATTTTTTCCAAATCCTGGTGGCATATGTCGTTTATGTTCGGTACGAATATGCATAGCTTCAA
>CALJVC010000057.1 GCA_937974845.1 uncultured Pseudogracilibacillus sp.
CTTTTTTCATGATTTTTGAAGGGTTCTACGTCCGAATTGGAAAACTAGAGCTAAAAGGGCAAGGAGGCTATAACTAGCGAAGATTCCTCCGATAATATCGGTTGGGTAGTGGACGCCTAGATAGATTCGGCTGAGGGCCACCATTAGAATCATGAAGCTACAAAAAAGCTTGAGCAAGTTCCGTAAAGGGGAGGACCTTAGGTGTGGAACTAACAAAAGTATGATTCCAGCATAAAGGGAAAAGGCAGCCATCGTATGGCCACTGGGGAAGCTATAACCGGAAATCTCAATTAGCGGATAGGCAGATGGCCGTGGCCGAATAAAGCCTTGCTTTAGGAGTGCGTTTAGCAAGGGAGTTAAGGCTGTTAATAAGCTAAGAAAAAGAGCCTCACCCCAAGCCCCTTTGTAGCACAGGATGACTAAGACGAGTAAGGAGACTAGTAGGATGGCCTGCCAAGCTCCCATATGGGTAAAGGCAAGAAAGGCCTTGGTAAGCAAAGGACTTTCTAAGGCTTGTAGTCCGGCGCTTATCTTTTCATCCATACGGTTGATGGCTTCAAACTGGATAAGTAGGGCCGTAATAAAAAAGAAGGTTACAGATTGGATGAAGCGCCCTTTCCAAGGGAATTTTTCCTTCAAATTGACCAGCTCCTTTCTAGTCCTATCCTCTTTTATCCTAATAGATGAATGTATCGTTTGTAGGTCTAATGGGGACCTTCCCCTTGAAACTGAAGAAAGTCCCCATTACAGGCTTGCCGTTTTCTAGACGAACTATACGACGACTTGTAGCGTATCCGGTTTTTAGAAATAGATCGGCCTTTTGATTGGCTAGGGAAGGGGCAACTTACCCTACTTAAGAGCTGGATTTAGCCTTGGTCGAGGATTTTTTTAATAGCCTTTATCAAGGCCTGCATTTCTTCATCAGTACCGATCGTAATGCGAACGTATTGATCGATTGGCTCGCTAGCGAAGTAACGAATCAATATACCTTCTTCGCGTAAGGCCCGGTAAAGGGTTTCGGCCGGGAAGGATTCATGTTTAGCAAAGACGAAATTGGTCGCCGATGGTAGAACTTCAAAGGATAGCTCTTCAAGTTCGGCGGTAAACCACTCCCTCGTGGCCAGTACTTTAGCGATATTGGCTTGGAAGTAGGCTTCATCCTCTATGGCGGCCTGGGCTCCGACTAGGGCTAGTCGGTCAACGGGATACGAGTTAAAGGAGTCTTTCATTCGGACTAAGGCCTGAATTAAATCCGGCTGTCCTAGGGCAAATCCGACCCGTAATCCCGCTAGTGACCGGGATTTAGACATCGTTTGGATGACGAGTAGGTTCTCGTATTTTTCAATTAAGGAGACGGCCGAACGAGGTGCGAAGTCGACATAGGCCTCGTCGACGATCACGACCTGGTCTTGGTTATGTTGCAAAATTTCCTCTATCGCCTCTAGGGGTAAATAGAGGCTCGTCGGCGCGTTAGGATTAGGAAAAATAACTCCTCCCGGGCTATCGAAAAAACGACTAGGCTCGATGGTGAAGTCCTCATTCAATGGGACAGCTTCATAATCGATTTGAAAAATCTTAGCATAGACAGGGTAAAAGCTATAGGTAATCGCTGGAAAACGGATTGTTTTTCCAGGATCGAAAAAGCCCATGAAGGAAAAGGCAAGGACTTCATCGGAACCGTTCCCGACGAAGACATGCTCCTTAGAGAGACCATAATATTCACCGATCTTTGTCCGTAAATCATCCATCGTAGGTGAAGGATAGAGGCGCAGGTCTTCGTTTAAGGCGTCTTGTATAGCCGAAAGAACCTTAGGTGAAGGTCCGTATGGATTTTCGTTCGTATTTAACTTGATCAGTTGATCATGCTTCACTTGTTCTCCGGGAATATAAGGTTCAGCTTCTTTGGCTAATTGGCTCCAAAACTTACTCATCGTCATCGTCCTTTTTATGATGTCTTTCGTATAAGACGGAAGTAATATCCTCGATCGAGACGTTCGTAATATTCATTAGAACGAGGGTATGGTAGACAAGGTCGGCAATTTCCCACTTGATTTCTTCCTTGTTCATATTTTTAGCTGCAATAATGACCTCGGCCGCTTCTTCCCCGACTTTTTTCAGCACCTTGTCGATTCCTTCGCGGAAGAGATAGCTCGTATAGGAAGCGTCGCTCGGATTTTTCCGCCGTGCTTCAATAACATCGGCAAGCTGGTATAAAATTTCGCGCTTCTTCGCTTCGGATTGGTCGACACTATGAAAAAAGCACGACGTTTCCCCTGTGTGACAGGCCGGGCCTAAAGGTTGGACAGTTAGTAGTAGACTATCTTTATCGCAATCGAGTTCGATGGCTTTTACTAATTGTCGATTACCGGAAGTGGCTCCCTTATGCCATAGTTCTTGACGGGAACGGCTATAAAACCAAGCTTCCTTAGTCTCGAGGGTCTTTTGTAGCGCTTCTTCATTCATATAGGCGAGCATCAGGACTTTTCCAGTTCTTTCATCTTGAACGATGGCAGGAATTAGTCCGTTTTCGTCGTACTTTATTTCTGATAACATAAAATCTCTCCCTATTTCCTTATTATACTTGCTCTTTAATATCTTTAATTGAAAGTTCTCCGAAATGAAAGACCGATGCAGCCAAGGCAGCCTGGGCCTTCGTTTCAGTAAAGAGTGTCGTAAAGTCTTCTAGCTTTCCGGCTCCACCGCTAGCGATAACCGGTATGGTGACGGCTTCGGCTACTGCCTTAGTTAATGGGATATCATAGCCAGATTTTACGCCGTCGGCATCGATGGAGTTCAACAAGATTTCGCTAGCACCGAGGGTTTCTCCTCGCTTAGCCCATTCGATCGCATCGAGACCTGTATCGACCTGTCCACCCTTCGTAAAGGCGTGCCAGCGACCGTTTCCAACGGCCTTCGCATCGATTGATAAAACTACCGTATCTTTTCCAAAGGTTTCTGTAGCTTGCGACAGGAGTTCTGGTTGCTCGATTGCGGCACTTGTAATCGAAACTTTCGTTGCACCGGCTTCTAAAGTTGCTTCGATATCATCTAAAGAACGGATTCCCCCGCCGACGTAGAGGGGGAAGCTAGTAGCAGTACGAATTTCCTTTACAATCTGTAAAAATTGTTCACGGTTCCTTCCCGTAATGTCTAGAAGGAATAATACGTCGGCGCCGTCCTTTTCATAGTTGGTCGCTAAGGAGAAGGGATCGGCAACTTCTTGAAGGTTCTTGAAATTTTTTCCTTTAACGACTCGTCCATCCTTCAGGTCGAGACAAGGGATGATTCGTTTCTTCACGTTTGTTGGCGTAAATGACGCCTTTCCTCCTTTTCTCTCCAATGATGTCGGCTATTTTGTTGTTATTTCGTCAGTAGTTCTTCGAGCGTGACCTTACCGTCGTATAAAGCTTTTCCGACTATAGCACCGTACAGGTTTAGCTTACGTAATTGTTCGACATCGTCTAGGGTCGTTACTCCTCCAGAAGCGATGACGTCCATAGAGGTTGCCTCGTTAATCGCTTTTTGTTCGGCTAGGTTTGGTCCTTGCAACATACCGTCTTTAGCAATATCAGTATAGACGATTGTTTGCACGCCGATTGTTTCTAGGTCTTTGACGAGTTCTAGAGCTTTGACATCGCTCGTATCGGTCCAACCATCGGTAGCGACATAGCCGTTTTTTGCGTCGAGGGAGACGACGATGCGTTTCTTATACTTGCTTACGGCTTCTTGCAGAAAGGTTCGATCCTGGATTGCTGCAGTTCCGATAATGACCCGGTTTACCCCGGCTTCTAAGTATCGCTCGACGGTCTCCATCGAACGGATACCGCCTCCGACTTGAATTGGTACTTGGACTTGTTTTGCGATGTCTAAAATAATGGACTCATTAATCGATTGACCAGATTTTGCCCCGTCTAAATCGACAATATGGATAAACTCGGCTCCTTTTTCCTCCCATTGTTTAGCCATATCGACGGGGGAATCGCTATATATTTTTTCTTGATTATAGTCTCCTTGGATAAGTCGTACACACTTGCCTTGTAAGATATCAATCGCTGGAAAAATTATCATCGTCTTTCTCCTTTTTAAAGAAAATTTTTTCTACAATAGTCCCTTTGTAGAAGGAATTCCTTTGACGCGTGGATTCAGCTGACTAGCCTGGTCGAGAGCCCGGGCAAAGGCTTTGAAGATCGCTTCGATCATATGGTGGGTATTCGTTCCATATTCCACTTGAATATGTAAGGTAACCCGGGCATGGTTGACGAAGCCTTGGAAAAATTCTTGCACGAGTTCGGTGTCAAAGCTACCGACCTTGTCCTTGAGCCCTTCCACCCGGTAAACGAGATGGGGCCGTCCGCTAATATCAAGGTGGACGGTCGCTAGGGCTTCGTCCATTGGGATGGAAACGGAGGCGTAGCGGGTGATGCCCTTTTTATCCCCGATAGCGGTGGCAAAGGCCTGGCCTAGGGCAATACCGATATCTTCAGTCGTATGGTGGTCATCGACCTCGGTATCTCCGTCAGCTTCCACCTTCAAATCGAACAACCCGTGACCAGTAAAGAGAACGAGCATATGGTCTAGAAACCCTACTCCCGTATCGATTTCCGCCTTTCCTTCCCCATCGATGGAAAAGTCTAACTTAATTTTCGTTTCTTCTGTATCCCGTTGAATTTGGTGTCGTCTCATGTTATGTCCTCCTTTATAGTTTCCTCTTATTCTTGTCTAGTCGCCGGAGGGCGATTGATTTTGCATGGGCTTCTAACCCCTCCATGTTGGCGATTGTTTCAATATATTCCGCCTCTTTAAGCAGGGCGGTTTCGGAATAGTGTATGATGCTCGATTTTTTTACGAAATCATAGACGCCGAGGGGAGAGGCGAACTTTGCCGTTCCACTAGTTGGTAGCGTATGGTTCGGTCCGGCCAAGTAGTCTCCTAAAGGTTCTGGCGAATAGTTTCCTAGAAAAATCGCTCCTGCATGGGTGATTTTACTAAGGGAATCCGTTGCGTTTTCTATCATTAATTGTAAGTGTTCCGGTGCAATCTCGTTGGCTAGTTGAAAGGCTTCTTCTAAATCTTCACAAAGAATGATGTGGCCGAACTTTTCAATCGAAGCGCTAGCAATCTCATAGCGAGATAAATTTTGTAGTTGTTTTTCTACTTCTTCTTTTATTTCTTTTGCGAGTCGTTCGCTCGTCGTTAGGCAAAGGGCCTTCGCAGCCTCATCATGTTCTGCCTGGGATAGTAAATCCCCTGCGACATAGTGGGCGGGAGCCGTTTCATCGGCAATGATTAAAATTTCACTCGGTCCGGCAATCATATCGATTGCAACATCACCGTAGACCCACTTTTTAGCCCGGGCGACATAATCGTTTCCAGGACCGACAATTTTATCGACGGCAGGAATCGACTCTGTACCATAAGCTAAGGCAGCGATAGCCTGGGCACCGCCGACTTTATACACCTGGTTTACGCCGGCGATTTTGGCCGCGACTAGTACATGGGGATTGACGCTTCCATCGGGCTGAGGGGGAGTCGTCATAATAATTTCCCCGACTTGGGCAATGGAGGCCGGAATAGCGTTCATTAAAACCGTTGAAGGATAGGCGGCTTTTCCACCAGGAATATAGATACCGACGCGATCCATCGGTGTAAGTTTCTGTCCGAGCATAATACCGTCTTCCTTATACATCATCCAAGAGTTTTCCCTTTGTCTTTGATGAAAGTCGGTAATATTTTTCTTCGCCTGTTCAATCGCTTCGATAAATGCCGGCGATACTTCGTCCATCGCTTTAGTGAACTCCGCTTCGGTCACTTGGAAGTTGCTCAAACTTACTTTATCAAAGGCCTCGCTATATTCTTTTAAGGCTTGATCCTTCTTTGTACGGACGTTTTCTATAATAGAAAGGACGGCCTTATCGATGGCTTGGATACGTTCCGCATCGGTGCTTGCTTCTAAACTTTCGATAGAAAAATCCTTCGCTTGGATAATGTTCACTTCTCGACTCACTCCTCTAAATTTACTAGCTTTGTTTTTTGGTAAGACTCGTAGGAAGCGGACTAGGCTTCGCTTTCGTCTAATACTTCCTTCAGTTGGTCAATTAGCCGTTGAATGGCTTCGGTTTTTGTCGCAAAGCTTGCCTTGTTCACGACTAATCGTGTACTAATATCGGCGACATCGGTTAAGATTGACAGGCCGTTTTCCCGGATTGTATTACCTGTTTCGACGATATCGACGATGTAGTCGGCGAGTCCGATAATAGGGGCTAACTCAACGGAGCCGTTTAATTTAATCACTTCGACTGGTATGCCGAGCTTTTTAAAGTAGTCTTTCGTTACTTTTGGATATTTCGATGCTACCTTGACCGGGATCCCTTTTTCAATCGATGTCTTATGCAGACTGGCGACAGAAAATTTACAACGCCCGATGTTTAAGTCGAGGAGCTCGTAAAGATTTGCTCCAGCTTCTAAAATATTATCCTTTCCGACGATGCCTATATCGGCAGCCCCTTGTTCTACGTAGGTCGTGACATCGACGGCTTTGACGTAGATCATTTTAATGTCCTTCGTCTCATTGTAAAATACAAGTTTACGACTTTTTTCATTAAAGTCTGGAAAATAAATACCCGCCCGTTCTAACAGTTCAATAGAATCGCGGGCTGTACGGCCTTTTGCTAAGGCTAAAGTAAGTTGTGCCACTTAAGTGTCCCCCCAGGTTGTCACAAGATATTGGATGAAGGCTTCGGGTTCGCGATAGGTTTTGCTTTCTTCTCCTGCCCTGTAGGTAAAACCTTCATCTGTAACAGAAATGGTGCTTTTACTTTCCGGTAGTTTAGTCTTTTCTTCTTCAAAGGCATACGTAACGATATGGAAGCGTCGTTGACGTAAGGCCTGGGCTAAGGCGATGGCTTCTTTTTCATGCTCCTTCGTATAGGTAATGACGCTATGGAGGCTAGGAAGCGCATTTTTTTCTACCGCCTTACTACCAGCAAGTAAAAGATCAATATTAAAGGCGAAGCCAATGGCTGGAAAATCAGCTTCGAAATGTCCTGCTAAGGAATCGTAACGTCCTCCCATTAGAACGGGCTTACCAATTCCTTCGATAAAACCTTGAAAGACGATGGCCGAGTAATAATCCATATGGTTGATTAAGCTAAGGTCGAAGACGATATGATCGGTAACGTCATAGGCTTCAAGGACGGCGTAAATTTTTTTCAAATCGTTAAGCTTAAGCTTTAATTTCTCTGTTAAAGGTAGTTTTTCTACCTTAGTTAGCACGTCCGCTAGCTTACCGTAAAGTAAGGGTAGGGCCTTGATGACTTCGCGTTTTTCCTCGGTCGTTTCTAAGGTTTTGACGAATTCCGCAATATCTGGGATATTTTTACCTTGGATGAGTTGTTTTAATTCGAGGAATTGCGCCTCGCTCATATCTACATCCGCTATAATTTCCTTAAAAAACTCAGCATGGCCGATTTCGATCGTAAAGGTGCCGATTTCTACTTGCTTTAAAAAATCAGCCGCTAAGGCGATAATTTCACCGTCGGCTTCGGCAGAAGGATTGCCAAAATATTCAACACCGGCTTGGGTATGTTCCCGGTATTCGTGGGTTTCCGGTGCTTGCCGATAGACGTCTAATACGTAGTAGTAGCGTAAGTCCCGCTTTAGACGAGGAGTCGTGCCAGCAAGCTGTTTCGTCAAGGGAATCGTTACATCCGGTCTTAGAACGAGCACTTGACCGGTATGATCGATCGTCTTTACCATTTCACGGTGGTTAACGGTCCCGTTCATCGTGGCGTATAAATTATATTTTTCAAAGGTCGACGTGGATATTTCACGATAGCCATAGGTTTCAAAATGGTCGCTTAATCGTTCGATCAAGCTTCTCCGGGCATAGAGGGTATTTGCCTCTAATACGGAGTCGGTTTCTATGTTATGATATACGTACATCAATAAGGGAAGCTCCTTTCACGTTCACTTTATCACTCTACTAGACTAAAGTGGAAAGTTGGATTCTATCTTAATAGTAAACTAAGTATAAGTCAAGTACAAAGGTTAGGGGGAATTTTTTACTATGTTTGATTTTCATATGCATAGCCAGTTTTCTGAAGACTGCGACACACCGATGGAAAAGACGATTGAATCAGCGATAGCCAAGGGCTTTACGGAAATTTGTTTTACCGAACATCTCGATTACGATTATCCGGATCCAGACTTTACCTTTGATTTAGATGTGGAGGCCTACGAGGAATACATAAAGAAAATGCAGGCGAGGTATGGGGAACAAATTACCGTTCGGAAGGGTATTGAAATCGGTATCCAGCCACATTTATTCGACCGTTATCATACTCTATTAGAGAAAGAAACCTTCGACTTTATTATTCTTTCGATGCACGCTACGGAGCGAAAGGATCTGCATAATGGGGATTTCTTCCGAGGAAAGAGTCCAGAACAAGCTTATGAAAAGTATTATGAAGAGCTACTCTACTGCGTACAGGGCTTCGATCGATACAGTATTCTAGGGCATATCGATTTGGTAAAACGTTACCAGACCTTAGATAGCGACCGTAATTTCCATGAGATTATAGCGGAAATTTTTAAAACGATTATTCCTAAAGGAAAGGGAATCGAGGTTAACACATCCGGCTTTGCTTATGGCTTAGGAAGTGCTATGCCTAGTAAAGATATCTTAACCCTTTACCACGAACTAGGCGGGGAAATTATTACGATTGGTTCCGATGCCCATAAACCAGAACATGTTGGCCATCGTTTCCCAGAAGTGTTACAACTTTTAGATGAGATAGGCTTCCGTTATATCGCTACTTTCAAGGAAGAAAAACCGGTTTTTCACGAGTTAAAAAAATTGCTAAAATAATAAAGACATTTACCCTACTTTTTTATATAATAGGGAGTAGCTTATTTGTTAAGACAAAAGGAATGATTCGTGTTGCAAATTTATAAGGAGCTTAGCCAGATTGTTGGGGAATCCCAGGTAGAGCGTAATAAACCCCTAAAAGATCATACGTATACGAAATTAGGGGGGAAGGCGGATTATTTTGTCACTCCGACGAGTTCGTCGCAGGTGCAAGCAATCGTACAATATGCAAAGGAAAAGGGGCTTCCTTTTACATTACTTGGAAATGGTTCTAATTTAATTATTAAAGATGGCGGTATACGAGGAATCGTGATGTATTTAGGCGAATTGACGCATATGGAAGTAGAAGGTACGAAGCTCAGGGCAGAGGCCGGCGCCTTGATTGCTGACGTTTCCCAGTTAGCCCTCAGCCATCATTTGACGGGATTAGAGTTCGCCTGTGGAATTCCTGGTTCCGTCGGTGGTGCTTTATACATGAATGCCGGTGCTTACGGCGGGGAGATAAAAGATGTGTTAGTATCGGCCAAGGTCGTCGATCAAGAAGGAAAAGTGCGTGATATCCAAGCTGAAGACTTAGAACTTTCCTATCGGATGAGTAAAATTCAAACCGAAGGCTATATCGTTCTTGAGGCATGTTTTCAGCTGAAGGAAGGAAACTATGAGGAAATCAAAGCCCTGATGGACGATTTAACAGAACGTCGGGAGTCTAAGCAACCTTTAGAATATCCTTCCTGTGGCAGTGTGTTCAAGCGTCCGCCAGGCCATTATGCCGGAAAACTTATTCAAGATAGTGGCTTGCAAGGCTATACTATCGGCGGTGCTCAAGTATCTTTAAAACATGCCGGTTTTATTGTCAATATTGATAATGCTACAGCGGAGGAATATATTGCGCTCATCGAACATGTACAGAAGACTGTCAAGGAAAAGTTCGGGGTAGAACTAGAACGGGAGGTACGGATTATCGGCGAGGATGAAGTCGAACCGTCGCCCTCCATAGGTTCATAAACCAAAAAGGAGCGTGCCGGAAATGGTGATGTGGTCGCTTGTCGTGAGTATGATTTTGACGGTACTTATTTTGTTATTAACCCTCCTTACAATCCAGAAGGGTTACGGATATAAGCATACGATCGATCCCCCAGTCACCAAGGAAGAAAAGCAAGAAGAGGTTGAGGATGATCTTAGGTAAGAAAAAAGGATAGTTCGCTTTTTCTTCTAAGAAAAGGAGGGCTTCCTGCTAGAAATGTGAGGTGCCAACATGAACGTTTTATTTTTGTTAAGCCTCGTTGGTTATTTATTTGGTTGTCTCCATGGCTCGCAACTTGTTGGTAAGTTGAAGCGTATTAATTTTAAAAGAATCGGCACAAAAAATGCCGGAGCCTCGAATGCAACACTTATACTCGGTTGGCGATACGGCGTCCTTGTGGCAGTAATCGATATCGGGAAGGCTCTCCTTTCTTTACAGGTAGCTATGTATATCCTGCATTATTTCCAAGTGCCTATAGATTCCCACCTTATTTATTTATTAATCAATGGACTTTTCGTCGTCTTAGGCCATAACTTTCCAATCACGATGAACTTTAACGGTGGAAAGGGGACGGCTTCTTTTTTAGGAGTACTTTTATTTTTAAATTGGAAGGTTGCCCTCTTTAGTGTAATTATTGCCTTAGTGCTCGCCTTTGTAACGAACTATTTCGTCTTAGGGACGTTATCGGGCTACGTAAGTTTTACACTTTATACCTCCTATACTCAGGAGAAGGGTCCGATTATGCTTTCGGTTATATTTACCCTTTTATTTTTGTGGCAACATCGGGAAAATTTTAACCGTATTATGAAAAAGGAAGAAATGAAGTTGCGCAGTTTTTTTCGAAGGGAAGCTAGTTGATTGCCTAATATCGAGGAGGCCAGCGGACGTGGATGCGGAAAAAATGCATCGACGTCTTTTCTCTTTTAAGGAGATAAGTAGGTGGTAGAAGTGGAAACGGCATTATGGATTTTAATCCTTTTATTATTTGTTTTAAGTATAGTAGGTCTGATCCTACCAATCTTACCTGGGATGCTCTTTTTATGGGGCGGTTTCTTACTGTATCAATTTACTTTAGGAGATCCAGGATTACCTGCTAGCTTTTGGATATTGACAACCGTGTTTACATTATTGATGTTTGGTGCAGACTTTTATATGAATGTATTTTTTGTTAATAGGTTTGGTGGGAGTGTTTGGAGCCAGTGGGCCTCGTTATTTGGGCTAATCTTCGGCTTCTTTATTTATCCTCCCTTTGGAATCTTACTCCTCCCTTTATTATTCATTTTTATGATAGAAAGCTATCTTCAAGGTTCCTATCGAAAGGGAATACGGGTTAGTTTGGCTACGTTAGCCAGCATCATTAGTAGCAGTGTGGTCAAGGGAGTTTTACAAATTTTGCTCATCGTTATCTTCTTTCTCTACATCGTCTTGTAGGCTAGAAGGGGTAAGATTCATGATAACTTTACTTATGTATATACAGTTAAATATGGTATACTTTACGTAACGGAAATATTCATCACTACATGTAGTATAGAAGGAAAGGGAACTTCGATGACAAAACCAAAACGTGCCCTCACCATCGCTGGCGCTGCTTCGGGTGGTAGCGCTGGAATCCAAGCTGATTTAAAAACGTTTCAAGAGTTCGATGTCTATGGAGTTAGTGTCATCACAGCGATTGTGGGTCGCCATCCAGAGACGCAGAAAAACGTTCACCCACAAAGTCTAGAAGCGATTGAGGCACAATTTCATACAGCTTATCGTCAAGTGAATTTTGACGCTATAAAAATTGGGATGCTTTTTTCCAAGGAGGTTATCGATACGGTAGCCAACCTTCTACGTCAAGTAGATGTCGAGCATATTGTACTAGATCCTGTGATGGTGGGAAAACTAGACTCGAAGTTGCTCGAGGACGATGCGATCGAAGCTTTAAAGAGGGAGCTTATTCCGCAGGCCTCGGTTATTACGCCGAATATGACGGAGGCTTCAATTTTATTAGGGGACCGTC
The DNA here is from genome assembly GCA_937974845.1 of uncultured Pseudogracilibacillus sp. Lineage (GTDB taxonomy): Bacteria > Bacillota > Bacilli > Bacillales > Amphibacillaceae > Pseudogracilibacillus. The sequence continues at coordinate 11,893 of CALJVC010000057.1, forward strand.
CTTTAAAGACGCTCGATGACTTAAAACAGGCAGCGGTCGACCTCCACGCCCTCGGTCCAAAATATGTCTTAGTTAAAGGAGGCCGTCTCGAAGGACCAGCTATCGACGTTTTATTTGAAGGAACGACGATCACTACCTTAGAAGCTCCTCGAATCGATACGGAAAATACGAGCGGAGCCGGCTGTACTTATTCGGCAGCGATTGCAGCTAGTCTAGCCCAAGGGAAATCGATTACCGAAGCGGTTCACCTAGCGAAAAGTTTTATTACGACAGCAATCGCCCATAGCTTTAGTTATACAGACTTAGTTGGGCCCACCTACCATGCGGCCCAGCGTAAATACGGCGAAGCCCATGAAATTATAGTCCATTCAGAAAGGCTCTAAGGACTTATTTTATATAGGATGAAAGAGGAGGAGGAAAATGAAACGAGCCTTAATTAACCTCGATTATACGTATGACTTTGTCGCTGATGATGGAAGATTGACCTGTGGAGTACCCGGACAAGCAATTGAAGAGGGAATCGTGCGCATTACGCGGGAGTTTATCGAAGCGGGGGACTTTGTCGCCTTTGGTATCGATGCCCATCATGAAAATGATCCCTTGCATCCGGAGACGGAGTTGTTTCCGCCCCATAATATTGTTGGAACTCCGGGGATGGAATTATATGGTGAGTTAAAAACTTTATACGAAGCTCATAAAGACGCACCGAATGTATACTACTATGAAAAGACGCGCTATAGTGGGTTTGCTGGAACGGACCTAGAAATAAAATTACGGGAGCGCCGGATTAACGAAGTGCATATCGTAGGGGTCTGTACCGACATTTGTGTCCTGCATACTGCCATCGATGCCTATAATAAAGGTTTCGATATCGTTATTCACCGCGATGCGGTAGCGAGCTTTAACCCGGTCGGGCATACGTGGGCCTTAGAACATTTTGAAAAATCCTTAGGTGCCAAGGTAGTATAAAAGCGATGACGTTTTTTGTCATCGTGGGAATTGTAAAATAATTGACAAAACTTTTCCCTTTGATATGATATAAGTAAAAATTGTAGAAAATAACAGTGATGATGAAGACAGGTTCATTGTACGAGTGCTTTCAAGAGAGCTAGTGGTTGGTGGAAACTAGTACACAGTATGATGAATAGCCCTTCGGAATGGACGGAACGAAACCTTTGGAAGTAGGTCCGTACGTATCGTGTGCGTTATACACGAACCGATGAAGACTGCATGGGTATAGTTGTATCTGTTTTTATGCAGTGAAAAAGGGTGGTACCGCGTAAAGATTAAACTTTTCGCCCCTTATGCTAGCGCAGGGGAGAAAAGTTTTTTTATTATTTTTACCATAAAAAGTTCGAAATTTGAGGAGGAACTATCGTGCAACAACAAGACATTAGTTTACTAAGAATCCCTGGACCAACGCCGATTCCACCAAGTGTGGAACGTGCCATTTCCAAACCGATGATTGGACATCGTGGACCTGAGACAAAGGCATTGATTCAGAAAATTAAACCGCGCTTGAAAAAAGTCTTCGGAACTGAAGAGGATGTATTTTTCATCGCAGGTAGTGGAACTGCTGGTTTAGAGACGGCGGCTGTTAACGTCGCTTCTAGCGGTGAAGAAGTACTTGTACTTGTTTCTGGTTCTTTTGGTGAAAGATTTGCACAGATTTGTGAATCGTTAGATCTCGTTACTCACCGTTTAGATTATGAGTGGGGTTCAGCTGTTAATCCGAAGGACGTGGAACAGTTTTTACAACAAAATAAAAATATCAAGGCCGTCTTTATGACCCAGTGCGAAACTTCGACGGGTATTCAAAACCCGATCGCCGAGATTAGCGAAGTCGTCCATGCAAACTCTGATGCTCTCGTTGTCGTCGACGGGGTATCCTGTGTTGGTGGTGTCGACACGAAGATGGACGATTGGGGAGTTGACGTTCTTGTTACAGGATCTCAAAAAGCGATGATGTTACCACCAGGATTAACTTTTATCGGCGTAAGCAAACGGGCTTGGGAAGTAATCGACAAGGTCGAGTCCCGTCGTTTCTACTTTGACTTACGTAAATATCGCGATAACTTAGCGAAGGACTCTACGCCGTATACACCTGCTGTATCCTTACTCTTTGGTTTAGATGAAGCCCTTCGCCTATTAGAGGAAGAAGGCTTAGAAAATGTATATGAGAGACATACTTTAATGAGAGATATGACCCGGGCAGCCATTAAGGCCCTTGGCATTCCATTGCTTACGGAGGATGAGTATGCGGCAGCTACGGTTACTGCTGTCAAACCAGAAACTTTTTCTGCCGATGAACTCCGTAGTTACTTAAAAGAACATTTCAATCTATCTTTAGCTGGCGGTCAGCAAAAGTTAAGCGGGGAAATTTTCCGTATTGGTCATATGGGATATTGCTCTCCGGCAGATGTTTTACAAATTATTAGTTTAATCGAAATCGGCTTGAAAGCTTTAGGTGAAGATATTACCCTCGGCCAAGGGGTAAAAGCAGCGCAGGAAGTTTATTTAAAACGGAAAAGTTAAGAACATCAGGGAGGATGTAAAACGATGGCCTTTAAAATATTAATCAGTGATCCCTTAAGTGAAGAGGGAATTTATCCGTTAAGAGAAGCGGGAAATATTGAAGTTGATATTAAAACTGATTTAGACGAAGCCCAATTACTCGATATTATCGAAGAATACGATGGCTTATTAGTCCGCAGTCAAACCCAGGTGACTAGAGAGCTCATCGAAAAGGGCCATAATTTAAAAGTTATTGGTCGGGCAGGGGTCGGGGTCGACAACATCGACCTTGATGCAGCGACAGAAAATGGAATTATCGTCGTTAATGCTCCAGATGGCAATACAAATTCTGCTGCGGAACATACGATGGCAATGATTATGTCTTTAGCTCGAAATATTCCTCAAGCTTATATGTCTATTAAAGAAAAGCGTTGGGATCGTAAATCCTACGTCGGTGTAGAATTAAAGGATAAGACCTTAGGGATTATCGGTTTAGGGAGAATCGGGGCAGAAGTAGCCCGTCGTGCGAAGGGTCAGCGTATGAATGTCATTGCCTACGATCCGTTTTTCTCTGAGGAAAAGGCAGAAGCGATGGGAATCGAATACGGTACCTTTGAGCAAGTGATTGAAAAGGGTGATTTTATCACCGTTCATACACCATTGCTTAAAGATACTTACCATATTATTAACAAAGAAGCTTTCGATAAAATGAAAGATGGGGTACGGGTGATTAACTGTGCTCGGGGAGGAATTATCGACGAGGACGCTCTATACGATGCGCTTAAAGAAGGAAAAGTAGCTGGAGCGGCGCTAGACGTTTTTGAAGAAGAGCCAGCCCTTGATCACAAGGTTTTAGATTTACCGAACGTGATTGCTACGCCTCACTTAGGTGCTAGTACGATCGAGGCTCAAGAAAGTGTGGCAATCGATGTTAGCCACGATGTCGTCCGTATTCTTTCCGGTGGCTTAGCCCGTAACCCGGTGAATATTCCATCGGTTCCAAGCGATGTCCTTCGGAAGATTGAGCCTTACTTCTATCTTTCTGAAAAGCTCGGTCTCTTCTTAGCTCATATGAGCGAGGATGTCGTAGAAGAAATGAACATTAGCTACGCTGGTGACTTAACGGCTTTTGAAATTGCCCCTTTAACTCAAAATACTGTCAAAGGATTTTTAAGCCGTCATTTAGGTTCTCATGTAAACAATGTCAATGCTGCTTATTTAGCGGAAAGAAAAGGAATTACAATTAATGAGCAGAAGAGTCGGGCAGCCCGTGGTTTTACGAATTTAATTACCGTCGAAGTTGTGACCAAGGAAGGTACCTATCGTGTTGCTGGAACCTTATTAAACGGTTTAGGTTCAAGAATTGTTAAAATTAATGAATACAGTATGGACGTCGTACCTGAGGGGCATTTATTACTGATTCATCATACAGACCAGCCAGGTATGATTGGTCGAGTAGGAACTTTACTTGCAGAAAACGATGTAAACATTGCGACGATGCAAGTAGGCCGTGAAACAATCGGTGGAAAGGCGATTATGACTTTAACGATCGACCGCCCGTTAACGGATGAAGAACTGGAGTTAGTTCGTGCTGTCGATGGTTTTGATCGAGTTACCCAAGTTGAGTTATAAGTTAAGAAAAGTCGATACGCTATCCTGAATCAGGAGGCAAGCCTTAGTTGCTTGCTTCCTTATTTTTTTACTATAGATTTAAAGGCCGAGGCAAGATCGATGGTGTAAATAGGATTTTTTCCTAGATACAGTAGCTAGATTTTTTATAAATGAAAATAATTTGTATATACGGTAAACTACTTTGCTATAAATAAAAATAATTTCTATATACAGTAAATTGCTTTGTCATAAATGAAAATTATTTCTGTTTATAGTAGACGGTTTTTTTGTAAATGGAAGCTCATTCTATATACAGTGGAGCTCGCTACTGTAAATAGGATAAAGTTTCTAAAGATCCTGTATACAGTAATCATGTTTACTGTATACGGAATAAAATTTTTCTAAAACCTGTATACAGTAGAAAGCTTTACTGTAAACGAAATAGGAATCCGTTTATAGAAAGAAGATTTACTGTAAATAGAATGTATTTTCATATATAGTAAAAGGCTGTCTTGTATACCGTACGTATTTTCTATATACAGTAAAGTTTTTTAAGAAGTTAAACCTGCTTTAATCGAGAAAAAAATAATTAAAAAAAGCGGATGGGTTATTCCCATCCGCTTTTGTGGTTTAAGGGTAGAATATTTGGCTTATTCTTCGTCTTCTGTTTCTTCGTCAGCTTCGTCTTCGTCGTCTGATTCAGAAAGGTCAGTACCTTTAGCGAATCCAGTTAAGTGTAATTGAGGTAGGTCTGTATGCCCAGCTGAGAAGTTGCGAATGTTCTCATTCACTGGAACTAAGATTGAACGATAGAGTGTAGGGAAGACTGGAATTTCTTCAACCATTAACTCTTGCCATTCTTTATATACTTCGATTCGATAGTCAATATCGAAAGCTTTTTCTGAAACTCCTTCTTCTAACAGACGGTTGTTCTCTTCACTTTCATAGCGTGGGAAGTTGAAGAGAGCATCTGGACCGTATAAGCCTGCAGGGTCAACGTCTGAAGCGACGCTCCAAGCACCCATGTATACGTGAACTTCTGGGTCGTCATCTCCCTTTTGACCTACACGCTCATAGAAAGTGTTAAACTCTTGTAAACGACCATCGAGTAACTGAACGTTTAAGCCAACTTCATTCCAAGCTTGGATATAGTAGTTAGCCAATGGCTCAGCAATATCTCCACCAGACATAGAAG
>CALJVC010000058.1 GCA_937974845.1 uncultured Pseudogracilibacillus sp.
CTTCATACGGTTTTTATTTTTTTATCATTTTTCCCCTTTAGAATATAAGGAAAAAACAAAAGCTTGCGGCTATAGGGGAGTATCCGCAAGCTTTTAAAAAGGGAGACGGTATCCGCTAAACATAAGACCATAGAATTGTACTCTCTGAATGTCTCCGCCCTTAATTTATTTAAACGACCTTATTTGCTGAACGTTTAATCTCCTGTCTTTTTTCATAAATATTTTCGACGATCACTTTACCGACGGCATAGCCTGGTACGGCTAGTAAAATACCGAAGAAACCAGCAATTTTACCCGCAGCTAAAAGGATTGTAATAATCGTTAATGGGTGGATGTTTAAGGTTTTTCCCATAATATTCGGTGTAATTAAGTTAGCGTCAATTTGGTTGGCGATGAGTGTAATTAAAGATACCCATATGACCATGACCGGATCCTGAATCACCCCGATAATTAGGGCAGGAATGAAAGCAATCCAAGGACCGATAAAAGGAATCACGTTCATAAAGAAAGCAAAAACTGCTAAAAGTAAAGAGAAGTTTAATCCCATAACTAAATAACCTACATAAAGCATACAAGCGAGAATAAAACTTATTAATAATTGTCCTTGGATATAAAGGCGTAATACTTCATCGATGTCACGTAAAGTTTTCTCTATCCACTTCTTTCTTTCCCCTGTAAAAATTCTCGTCACAGCAGGGACGAACTTTTCATGGTCTTTCAACATGAAAAAGAGGAAAAAGGGCGATAAGATTGCGACGACAACCCCTTGGAAGGTACCAGAGATAATCGATTGAGAGAATTGTACGGCAATTTTACCGAACTCGAGGGAGAAGGACTTTACCGACTCGATTGCTTTATTAATTTCTTCCTTAGCCCAATCTGGTAAATCCCCGAGATGCTCCATCAATTGAAGCACTAATATCTCTGCTTCAGTTGCTAGGGCAGGAATATTTTTAAATAGGTTCGTAACTTGATCGATAATCGGTGGACCGACAATTGATAAACCAATCCAGATTCCTGTAATAAGTAAGAAGAAGATAATGACAATACTTCCCCAGCGTGGCACCCTATATTTTTCTAAAAAGGTTTGAATTGGTACCGTTATGTAAAATAAAACCCCACCAATTAGCAGAGGAATAAAAATCGTTTTAATAATGATAAAAATAGGTTGGAATAACCAATTTACCTCAACAATATATTTGATGATTAATAGACTTAATAAAATCCCAATACCTACCTGAAACCATAGTTTTCTAGTCAACAAGCGGAGCCTCCCTTCGGATATTTGTAAACGATATAGTTTCCCACTATTATACCACAATTTTATCCTGTTAAATCATATAGAGACAAAGAAATTCATCAATTGTACGAGCGTGTCATAGGTATAGTAATAGAGAAGGACTATTGCCTATTTGTAACATCGAAAAACGATGCTTTCTCCTAGGAAACATTTAAGGAAAAGAGGAAGTAAAATGAAGCGAATCTATTATCTTGGACTTTGGTTAACGGGATTTATCGTATTGTTGCTTATGATTGTGTACGGACCTAAGTTGAAAACAGTCTTTATGGCAGTAGAACAGCTCCCTTTAGCAGGGCACGTAATTGTCCTCGATCCTGGCCATGGCGGGCAGGATGGCGGAGCGGTTGCTAAGGACGAAGAAAGAACCCAAGAGAAGGACATCACTTTAGAAATTGCTAAAATGTTACGCGTCTATCTCGAACAAGCTGGTGCGATTGTATATTTAACCCGGGAAACGGACAAAGATTTAGCTGATCCAGAAATGCATGGAAGTTCAAACCGAAAATCCCAGGATTTGAGACGGCGTTTGCAATTTATTCACGAAGCGGAAGCGGATTTATATTTATCGATTCATTTGAACTCCCTCCCTTCTTCCCATTGGCGTGGAGCACAAACTTTTTTCTACCCTAGCTTTGAGCAAAATAAGCAATTAGCCACAACGATTCAAAATGAATTCATCCGTCAATTAGAAAATACTACTCGGGTCCCCTTGCAACTTAATAATATTTACTTATTAAAATACGCTAAAGTACCAGGGGCTTTAGTAGAATTAGGTTTCCTTTCCAACCCTGAGGAAAGGGAGCTTTTGAAGAAAAAAAGCTACCAACAACAGCTAGCCGCGAGCATGTATCTAGGTATTTTACGTTACGTTGAGGCACCTCTCCCAGAAGAAGAGGAGTAAGGAAGTTTTCTAAAGTTAGAAACGATGTAAAATAAAGCGATTTCGTTTATAATAGTCGATATAGGCTTTTAAAGCGCGAATCACGTAGAATCGTAGTGATTTGTGTTATACTTACAGTAAATCTAGTGAAATATTTTTCTACCAAAGGGATGGTGCTTATTCATGCTTACGAAAGAAGCAGTTATTACGTTACT
>CALJVC010000059.1 GCA_937974845.1 uncultured Pseudogracilibacillus sp.
TCTTTTTTTATTTATTTCTCATAATAAAGTGAGGAAAATTTTTAACTAATTTTTTAGCAAATAAGAACGATCAACATAGTATATTATAGATTTTTACTAGCATCGATTCTCAATAACACCTATAAAAACTGATTATCAATTGCCAATATTTAAATGATAAAGGTATGCATCCGCTCCTTATAAGCAAGAAATATAGCTATTTTAAGCTTTTTGCTCAAACTTGTTGACATTTAAAACGATTATGATATTATAATAATTACAAATAAGAAATTATTTTAATGTGAAATTTCTCGGAGGTGCTCTTCTAATGAGTGATCAAAAGAAAAAAATGACAACAGCAGCAGGTATGCCAGTGTATAATAACCAGGATGTATTAACAGCCGGACGTCGGGGACCAATGTTACTTCAAGACATTTGGTTTATTGAAAAACTAGCTCACTTTGACCGTGAAGTTATTCCGGAACGTCGTATGCATGCTAAGGGTTCTGGTGCGTTTGGTACATTTACAGTGACAAATGATATTACAAAATATACGAAAGCGAAAATTTTCTCAGAAGTAGGTAAGAAAACAGATATGTTCGCCCGATTTTCAACGGTAGCTGGGGAGCGAGGCGCTGCAGACGCCGAGCGAGATATTCGAGGCTTTGCCTTAAAGTTTTATACAGAAGAAGGTAACTGGGATCTAGTAGGAAACAACACACCGGTATTTTTCCACCGAGATCCATTAAAGTTCCCTGATTTAAACCGGGCAGTTAAGCGGGACCCAAGAACAAACATGCGTTCAGCGAACAACCAGTGGGATTTCTGGACTTCTCTCCCAGAAGCTTTACACCAAGTTACTATTACTATGAGTGACCGTGGAATTCCAAAGTCCTACCGTCATATGCACGGCTTCGGTAGCCATACCTACAGCATGATCAATGCCGATAATGAACGAGTATGGGTCAAGTTCCACTTCCGGACAGAACAAGGTATTGAGAATTTAACGAATGAAGAAGCTCAAGCTATAATTGCGAAAGACCGCGAGTCCCATCAGCGTGATCTCTATGAAAGTATTGAAAATGGCGACTATCCAAGATGGAGAATGTATATTCAAGTAATGACGGAAGAAGAGGCTGAAAAGATGCCATATAATCCTTTCGATTTAACGAAAGTATGGTATAAGAAAGATTTTCCATTAATTGAAGTAGGGATTATGGAATTAAATCGAAATCCAGAAAACTACTTCCAAGATGTAGAGCAAGCTGCCTTTTCACCAGCAAATATTGTACCGGGTATCGGTTTTTCACCGGACCGTATGTTACAAGGACGTCTCTTCTCCTATGGGGATACTCAGCGTTATCGTTTAGGGGTTAACCACCACCAGATTCCAGTAAACGCTCCTCGTTGTCCCGTCCATAGCTACCACCGGGATGGACAGATGCGCGTAGATGGTAACCAAGGAAGTCTTCTACACTATAACCCTAACAGCTATGGTGAGTGGGAGGATCATCAGGAGTTAATGGAGCCACCATTAAAATTAGAAGGCGATGCCATGCACTATAACTTCCGTGAAGATGACGATAATTATTATGAACAACCAGGCAAGCTCTTTAATTTAATGACAGCGGACGAACAAGAGCGTCTGTTTAAAAACACAGCGGAGGATTTCGCAGAGGCTGAAGAGTTTATTAAGATTCGCCATATTATTAACTGTTATAAGGCTGACCCAGCTTATGGTGAAGGAGTTGCCCGAGCAGCAGGAATTCCGATGAGTAAGGTAGAAGCTGCAATGGCAGAACAAAAGTAAAAAAAGCTTAAAAATCGGGAGCAACAAAAATTTGTTGCTCCCGATTTATTTTATAGAAACGGAAATTTATTTCGAAATCGTTACTTGTTTTTTTCTAGTTGTGCTAACGATAAAGAGGAAGAGACCAGCAATAATAATCGTTCCTCCTAGCCACTGGCTAGCCGTTACCTTTTCCCCTAGGATAATGTAGGCTAAGGCCGTCGCACCTATAGGCTCAAAGACGATAGCCATGGAAATCGTTGCGCTACTGAGCCAACGTAAAGCCCAATTAAATAAGGTATGGCCTAAAAAGGTCGGGACAATAGCGAGTAAAATAAACCAGAGCCAGTGATCCCAAGCATAGCCGGTAAAGTCATTTTGAAGAAATAAATTATAAACGAGTAAGGTTAAGGCACTAATAGTATAGACGATAAAGGTGTAAGTCATTAAAGATAACCTACGACGTAACTGTTGTCCTAGTAAAAAGTAAGCTGTAACCGTTACTGCCCCAAGTAGGGCAAGAATATCTCCTAAGAGGGCTAGACCGCTTACTTGGAAGTCGCCCCATCCGATAATGAAACTTCCGATTATTGTAATAATCATGCTCAGGATGGCGGCGAGGGAGAAACGTTCCCCAAAGAAAAAATATGTACCGATAAAAGCAAAAATCGGTTGTAAAGTAACAAGGACTACCGAGCTTGCCACGGAGGTATAATTTAATGATTCGAACCAAAGAATAAAATGTAAGGCTAGAAATATACCGGAAATGGAAGTTAAGATCCAATCCCGTCGTGTCACTTCTTTCAATTCCTCTTTATACTTCCATACAATGGAAGGTAACATAAATAAAGAGGCAAAAGCTAAACGATAAAAGGCGATAATACCAGCCGGTGCGTCGGAGGCAAGCTTTACAAAAATCGCCGATGTCGATACTCCGATGACACCGATAATGACTGCAATATAAGGGTTAAAGGGTGGAAATCGCAAGGTCATGTCTCCTTTACAATACATTTTGAAGCGTAAAAAGTTATGTTCTTCAAAAGGATCCATAAGTAATTTTAATCGGTACTAACACCTATCATTTATACTTCTAAAGACAACAAAAGTGTAACTTAATATGGTAACCGATGCAACCTTTATGATATACTATAGCTCTATATGTATACAAGCATTGTCAAGAGGAAGGCAACGAGCAATCAGAAGATGAGCTGTTACCTTTTTAGTTTTGAGCATGATTTTTAAAATAAGGAGAAAAGTATGGCAAGATTTAAAGAATTACAATTATCAAAAGAAGTATTACGTGCATTAGAGGAGATGGGGTTCGAAGAAGCTACTCCGATTCAAGCGGAGACGATTCCCCAAGCGATGCAAGGAAAGGATATGATTGGACAGGCCCAGACCGGAACAGGAAAAACCGCAGCCTTTGGTATTCCAATGATTGAACAGTTTACCAAAGAGGCCTCCGCTATTCAAGGCTTAGTCGTGGCTCCAACACGGGAGCTTGCTATTCAAGTCGCTGCAGAAATCAATCGACTCGGTCGTTATAAAGGAATCCGAGCCTTAGCGATTTTTGGGGGGCAAGAAATGGGTAGGCAAATTCGTGCTTTAAAAGACCGTCCCCAAATTGTCGTAGCTACACCTGGCCGTCTGTTAGATCATTTGAAACGACGAACCATTCGTCTAAATGGGATTCAAACCGTCGTTTTAGATGAGGCCGATGAGATGTTAAACATGGGATTCATCGATGATATCAAGGAAATATTACAACTCGTTCCACAGAAGAGGCAAACCTTGCTTTTTTCTGCAACGATGCCGAAGGAAATCCGAGAAATAGCTACGAACTTGATGAATCAGCCAATAGAAGTAAAAATAAAGGCGAAAGCGATGACGGTTAAAAATATCGATCAATATTTTATGGAAGTGCCAGAACGGCAAAAATTCGATACCTTGACGAATCATTTAGATATCACTACTCCAGAGTTAGCGATCGTTTTTGCCCGTACGAAAAAGCGAGTCGATGAAATAACCGACGGTCTCCAGGTGAGAGGCTTTCGCGCGGAAGGGATTCATGGCGACTTAACCCAAGGTAAACGGACAAGTGTATTAAAGAAGTTTAAGACAAAAAGGATTGAGATTTTAGTTGCGACCGATGTAGCGGCTAGAGGATTAGATATTTCCGGTGTAACTCATGTTTATAACTTCGATATCCCACAGGACCCTGAAAGTTATGTTCATCGAATCGGTCGAACTGGGCGAGCCGGACGTACCGGGGAGGCGATTTCCTTTGTGACCCCTCGGGAAATACCGCACTTACGTTTAATAGAACAAGTAACTAAAAGTAAAATGAAACGTAGCCTACCACCGACGAATAAGGAGGCAGAAAAGGGTGTCCAGCAAGCTGCTGCAACACAGCTAGTGAAAGTGTTACAGGATGAAGATTTAACCGATTTTAAAGAAACAGCAAGTGAATTATTAGAAGAACACGATTCGATTCGTCTTGTTGCCGCTGCTTTAAAAGTCATGACGAAGGAAAGACGGGATGTACCGGTTCGAATTTCATCGATCCAGCCAATTAGTGTTAAAACCCCTTCTAAAAATAGGGGGAAAGGGCGGAAGCGTTTTGACCGTAGGCCGTCGAAGGCATCGGCTCGGAATTACCATCGTTCGAAAAAACGTACTAGGGGGAAGCATCGCCCTTCATAAAAATATAGTCTAGTTAAAGCCTCGAGTAATCGAGGCATCTTTTTTTAAAAATTCTATAAAAAGTAGAGATTTGCTATAATAAGGAAGAGGTGAAAAGCGATGCGGGAACAACCGAAACATCGAATTGCCCCTGAAGTAATCCCGGCCTGGCGGATTCATGCCAGTCTCTATATGGGGGCTTATTTTATACTTCTTATCGTCCTTACAGTCCTAGCCTATGTCTTCGAATTTTCTTATATCTATAGTATTCTTTTTTTAGTGCTAGGGCTTATATGTACATATATTTTTGTTTATTTACTTCCCTTGCTTCGGTACCGTCGCTGGCGGTATGAAATTTTTGATCAAGAAATTTACATCCAACATGGAGTACTTATTATGAAACGAACGATTATTCCGATGCTTCGTGTCCAACATGTCGATACAGAACAGGGACCTATTTTAAAAAGATACAATTTAGCAACGGTTTCCATCTCTACGGCAGCGACGACCCATTTTATTCCTGCTTTGAAAGAAGAAGATGCCTCGGCCTTGCGCGATCGAATCTCGACCTTAGCGAGGGTGGAAGAAGATGACCTCTAACCTCGAAGCAAAGTTCAGTCAGCCTCAACGTTTGCATCCAATTGCCATGGTCTTCTCCTTATTCCATACAATCAGGGAGTTAATTTTTGAAATAGGTATCGGTTTACTGCTTACGCTCAGGGAATCCTTCGTCTTTTTTGCAGTGTTCGGTATCGGTTTGTTTCTTTTTTTAATCGTTTTCAGTGTGCTCCGTTGGTATCGCTTTACTTACTATATAGAAGGGGACGAACTGCGCATTGAACAGGGGGTCTTTGTGCGCAAGAAAAGATATATCTCTATTCATCGCATCCATAAAATAGATATAACAGCGAATATATTACACCGTCCTTTTCAGCTTGTTCAAGTACAAATTGACACGGCTAGTAATAGCGATGAAGCAGAAGTAAGTTTACGGGCGATTCGGGAGAAGGAAGCCCGGGAACTTCGTCAATTATTGCAACAGGAAAAGTCGGCAAAAGTATCTGAAGAGCCAGAACTAGAACAAACTTTCCGTCAAATTACGTGGAAGCGCCTGTTTTTTGCAGGGACTACCTCAGGAAGCGTCGGTATTATCCTTCTTGCCCTTTTAACTTTTCTTTCTCAGATTGAGGATTTAATCCCCCGGGACTATTTCAATGTTGCTTTTCATTGGCTTGTTGGGGATGGGGGCTTTCGAATATTCGGTTTACTAGCTTTTTTTATTTTTTTGCTATGGATTTTTGGAATTGCTGGAACAATGCTTCGTTATGGTGGCTTTAGAATTGAAAAAGGTGAAAAGGAATTGTTTGTGAAAAGGGGACTTCTTGAACGAAAGGAGTTGACAATTCCTTTTGATCGTATCCAGGCGATAGGTGTCGAACAAAGCCCGATCCGCCAACCTTTTGGTTATGTGACGGTTTTTGCCGTCGTAGCGGGAGGGTCCTTTGATCAATTAGAGGAATTTCCTGTCCTTTTTCCTATGCTCCATCAAAGGGAGGTCGATGCCTTTCTTCGAGAGTTTGTGCCGGATTATAGTCATCGGTCTATTAATGCTCCTTTGCATCGTTTACCTAAAAAAAGTGTTAGTTTTTTCATTGCTAAAGCTTTAGTGTACCCCTTGCTTCTACTGTTTATTTTACTTTATTTCATACCGTCCTTATATTGGCTAGCCATCGTCTTTTTGTTAGCTAATCTAATATTAAGTATGTTTCAGTATAAGGATTCAGGTTATCATATAAAAGGAGAAGGCTTGACTTTGCAGAGACGTTCGCTCAATAAGCTTACTCTTTATACCAAGAAGAACCGTATCCAAGCTTTAGAAAAACGGACACATAAGCTTCAATCTCTTTTTCAAGTGGCTTCGGTTACAATTTCGTTAATCAATACCCAAGGGATGGGTTCGCATTATAGTTTAGCTCATCTTAGAGAGGAAGAAGCAAATAAAATCGCAGGCTGGTTTTCTTACCGTAAGGAAAAACCGCTGGAGAAGGAAGCCTTCGAAGTGCAAAGTGTCGATAGGACATAAAAGTTGTCTGTAAGTTTAGAAATCTCTTTATATAGAAGGTAAAATATGATATAATTTTGTCGACTTTATAGTAAAAAAGTGTTAAAATTCTCATTTTATTGTGATACGAAAGGAATATTAAATATGGAATTGAGAACAACTAGACAAAAGCAAAAAAAGCGCAAAAAATGGCTGAAAGGAATTCTTATTTTTATACTACTCGTCTTTTTAGCTGTCGGTGGATACGCTTTTTATTTATATCAAGAGGCAAAAAGTCTTGTTAACAAAGATATGCATAATCCCGTCGATGCCATTGATACAGCTTTAACGAAGGAGAAGTTGCGTAATACAGAGAAGTTAAATGTTTTATTACTAGGTATCGACTCTGAAGAGGATCAAATTGGCCGTTCGGATGCCATAATGATTATGCAGTTAAATCCAGCGGAAGATGAGATGAAAGTTATCAGTATTCCACGGGATACTAGGACGGAGATCGTCGGACGTGGAAAAGAAGATAAAATTAACCACGCCTTTGCCTTCGGAGCAAATGAATGTGGTGCCCCTTGTGGAGCAAATATGTCTGTTGCTACCGTCGAGAATTTACTCGATATAGAGATTGATTACTATGTTAGTATTAACATGAAAGGTTTAGTCGAATTAGTCGATGAACTCGGCTCAATTACAGTTGATAATACAACTGCTTGGAACGATGGAACCTATGACTTCCCTGAAGGAATTATTGAATTAGATGGTGCGAAGACAGAAGCATACGTTCGAATGCGTAAAAAGGACCCTAAAGGTGACTTTGGGCGTACCGAGCGTCAACGTCAAGTCATCGAAGGAATTGTTCAAAAGGGAGCTTCCATTGGTAGTCTTTCTAATATTACAGGCCTGATGGGAGTATTGGGCTCAAATATGTCGACGAATATGGATTTCGACGATATGAAAATTCTCTTTACAAATTATTTTGATACGCGTAAAAACATGACAGAATACATGTTAGAAGGGCAAGGAACGACTATTAATGGAGTGTACTATTTAATTGTTTCGGAAGAAGAGAAAGCGAAAGTACACGATATGCTTATGGAATAAAGGACAAGCCTACTTAATTTATCTTAGGTACGGAGTTAGGTAAAATCTAACTCCGTTTTTATTCCCCAAATAAATAGCTAGGTACAATCTATTCTATATCGTATCCTTATTAGCGAAAAAGTATGCTAGATATTCGTAAAGGGGAAGAGTTATATTTAATTTAAAGAGATAAAAAACGCATGGAAATTTATTATCCATGCGTTTTTTTGATTTATAAAGGATAGAAAATAGGAATAAAAATTAAACAAACGACTGTTAAAATTAATTGTAATGGAATACCAACTTTGACATAGTCTGCGAACTTATAGCCTCCTGCGTTCATTACTAAGGCATTAGTCGGTGAAGCTACTGGAGTAGCAAAGGCCATACTAGCAGCGACAGCAACTGTCACCACGAAAGGATAGGGACTGACGCCTAATTCTAGGGCTGTCGTTATCGCAATTGGTGCGAAAATAACTGCCGTGGCTGTGTTACTAATAAATTGGCTAATGATCATCGTTAAAATATAGAAACCTGCTAAAACCGCAACAGGGCCGTAATCGCCTAAAAGGGATATGACCGATTGGCTAATATATTGCACACCGCCGGTTTTTTCTAACGCAGTAGCCATCGGAAGCATGGCGGCGATTAAGACGATCGATTCCCAATTGATTTTTCGATATCCGTCTTCCATCGAACGGACACAGCCGGTTAACACCATTAATAGAGCAGCGATTAGGACGATAATGACCGGGTCTAAAATTTCTAAAGTCATCGCAACGAGCATTGCTAACATAATTGCTCCAGCAATAGGTGCCTTACCTCTTGCTACTTCTGTAGCTACGACATCGCTCAAGCGACCAACGACGATTAAGTCCCTCGAGGCCCGGGCAAAGGCTTCTATTTTGCTCCATTTTCCATGAACTAATAAAGCATCGCCTGCCTTTAATCGGACTTTCCCTGCATCGGTTTGAATATAACGACCGTTTCGATAAATTGCTAGAATTGTTAAGCCATATTTCTTACGGAAATGTAACTCACGGAAGGTTTTATGTTCGAAACGACTGTTCGGTGTGACGATCATTTCAGAGATTCCAAAAGCATCGGAAAGTAAGTATTTTCGTGAGTTATTTTTTCGCTCTTCGGTCTCATCAATAAGCTCGTAACGGGTAAAGAAACTTTCTTTATCTTTTAAGTTAGCTAGTAAGAGCAAGCGATCCCCAGCTTCTAACGTCGTTTTCGCCTTAGGAACGATTTGCTCGACTTGTTCAAAAGGAGTAAAATTGCCATTTTGTTTCCTTTCGATAGATACGATAGTGACACCATACTTATTAGTTAATTGTAAATCTGCTAAGGGACGCCCGATTAAGCTCGATCCTTCCCCGACCTTTACGATATGTAAATGAGGATAAATTTTGTAAGTCCCGGCAAGTTGATTCGGATCAAAGGTTTCAAATTCAATCGCCGATTCCTTCCCCTTCGGTAGAAGCTTCCTACCTACCGTAACCATGAATATAATTCCAGTAGTTAAGGCGATTAAACCGATCGGTGTAAAGGCGAAAAATCCCATCGGTTCAAAGCCTTGTTCTCTCATTAAGTTACTAGCTACAAGGTTAGGTGGAGTACCGATTAGTGTAAGTACGCCGCCTAAGCTACTAGCGAAGGCTAGAGGCATAAGTAATTGGCTAGGGTTCACTTTCATGCTAATAGCTACGCTAATGACTACAGGCATGAGGACAGCGACCGTTCCCGTATTACTCATAAAGGCACTGAATACACCAACGGTAATCATGATGATAATCAGTAATCGGGTGTTATTCCCTTTTCCTAGGGAAATCAGTCGGTTCCCTATTTGCTCAGCCAAGCCCGTATTAAAAATACCAGCACCGACGACAAATAGTCCAGCGAACATGATAACGACCGGATTCGAAAAGCCGGCAATCGCTTCGCTCGGTGTAATAATACCAAATAGAGTGAGGGCGATGGCAGAGCCGATAGCGACCAAGTCGGTTCGCAATTTACCATGGATAAATAGTAAAGTTGTAATAATTAGAATGATAAATGTAGTAATCAATGGTGCTAAACTCCTTTAATTGTGATGACGGGAAAGCAAAAGTTAATTACTACAATATCATAACAAATCTAGGAAAAACATACTAGCTTTCAACTAATAAATAGTAATTAAGAAGAAAGCTCGTAATGTATGGAGTGATAGTTTTAGGCAAAGAAAAACGTGTGAAAGGCCCGCTCTATCCACCATTTTATGGGGGAAAAGGGGGCCTATGCACACGGGTAAAATATTTATATCTTTATGATGTTGTAATTCGCTCGATCAAACGTTTTCTCTGGTAGGGTGTTAAAGGTTTTTCCCTTTCTAATTTGTCGAAGTTGAAAGCTTTCTTTAGTTGGTTTAACTTATGAAAAGATTGAACGATACCTTTCTTTTCAGTCTTTTCAAGATGATCAAAGAGCTCTGTTAAAATTGCCGTTTGGTATTCAAAGTCCTCAGGCAGAATAAAGCAATCGACTCCGGCATCAAGAAGATCGAGAATTCTTTCAGATTTTAAGCTATTGCCTTCTCCCCTTAAATCATAGATGATAATGCCATTGAAGTTTAGGTGCTGTCGAACGTAGTGGTCGATTGTTTCTGCTGCATAGTCCTTTAATAATAATAAGGATCCTTGTTCCGTGAGAATTTTGTAAAAAGGATATAGGTCGGAAGACTTTCGATCACTACGTGTATGCAAGTCGATCGCATCTTCCCTTGGATAATCTGTAAGGCAAGTCGCAAGCTCGCTTTTGTGGAAGCCTTTGACTAGATTAGAACCATAGGATGCTGTTGTTTCAAGGGTAGTACGGTCGAGCTTCTCTTCTTCTTCTAAACTAGGGTAAAAGATAGTATTAATACCTAATTCCCTCAGTTTGTCACCAATTGCTTCGGTAAACTGTTCGGCATAGAGACGGTTGGTCATGGCTTGGAACGTTTGGATACTCGGTAGGCTAGGTAATACAGGAATCCTTTCGTCCTGGCTAGCATCGATAGCGATGAGGAGAGGAGCTTCCTGAAGGGCATAGGCTTGTAATCGTTGGGTAAGCTTTTTTATCTTCTTTTCTTTTTTGATCGCTTCCTGATGTAGCAAGAATCCCCCGATATGGTGTTGCGTGATTAAGGTGATTGCTTCCCCTTTTGCTTCTTCTTCATTCCATGGAGCAATAAAGAGTTGGCCGAACATTTTTTGTATCGATGGTTGTTTCTTTTCTTTATGCATAATATAAACCCCTTTATCTTATATATAACGATGTAATTAGATTATCAATATTTGTTTCAGAAAAGGTATTTTTATTGTTATAATAGAAGGTGTTATTTATTGTCAATCTTATCGTAAAATGTGATGTTCTGCAATAGTAGAAGTAGGTCTCTAGAGAGAAAAGTACATAGGAACAAAAGCCTTTTCTTTAAATTGTTAGTATCGGAGTGTATGGCGATGAAAATAAAGGTAATTAAAGTGAAAAATAAGGAAGAGTTAGGACGTCAGGCAGCAAATCGAGTTTGTGACATACTTCATCAAGAGGAGAAGCCTGTCTTAGGCCTAGCGACTGGCTCTACCCCAAAACCACTGTACAAAACTTTAATTGAACGGTATCAAAAAGGAGAAGTCTCCTTTAAAGAAACAACAACCTTCAATTTAGATGAATATGTTGGTCTCTCGGCTGAGGATAGTTTTAGTTATCGTTACTATATGGAAAAACATCTATTTGAATATGTCGATATTAAAAAAGAAAATGTATACATACCAGATGGTTTAGCCAATGATTTACAGGCGGAGTGTCAACGATTTGAACAGGCGATACAAAAGGTCGGACCGATTCACTTGCAAATTTTAGGTGTGGGATTAAATGGGCATATTGGTTTTAACGAACCAGGAACATCTTTTCATTCTCGTACGCATGTAGCGGAATTAGAAGAATCTACTCGCCGAGTGAATTCACGTTTTTTTAATTCCTTGGAGGAAGTCCCCAAACAAGCGTTGACGATGGGAATCGGTACGATTATGGAAGCGGAAGAAGTGATGTTACTTGTACAAGGGGAGCATAAGGCCGAAATTTTAGAGAAAATCGTCTATGGAGAAGTGACAGAAAACGTGCCAGCCTCCGTGCTACAAAACCATCCGAATGCCTATATTATTACAGATATCGATTTATAAATAATTTGAGGAAAGAAGGTGGAATAGGTTGAAAGTAAAAGAGTATACGACATTTGATGCTATAGGTTTAACGGAATTATTAGAGAAAAAGGAAGTGACGCAGGAAGAGATTATTGAAGCGAGCTTCCAACGATTAGAAGAGGTAGAAGGAGCGATTACGGCTACGACTTATACACGTAAGGAAAAGGCCTTGGAAGAGGTAAAGGAGGCTGAAGCACTTCCTTTTAAAGGTGTACCACTTTATTTAAAGGATAGCGCCCAATCCCTAGAGGGGGAAGTCATCCAATCGGGAGCAAAAATTTTACAAGGTCAGAAGGCACCCGTTACAGCAAATTTTGTCAAAGCCTTGTATAAGGCGGGCTTTGTCAGCGTCGGCCAGTCCAAGGCTCCAGAATTTTCTTTGAAAAATATTACTGAACCTGTCCTATATGGTCCGGCGAGAAACCCTTGGAATCCGAACCACTCTCCAGGGGGTTCTAGTGGTGGAGCTGCCGCTTTAGTGGCAGCGGGAGTTGTCCCTCTTGCTGGTGCTAGCGATGGAGGTGGCTCTATCCGTATCCCTGCTTCTTTTTCTGGTCTAGTTGGTCTCAAGCCATCCCGCGGTAGAACTCCCGTCGGTCCTGGTGTCGGTCGTCAATGGCAGGGGGCGGCCATCGACTTTTTACTTACGCGTTCCGTTCGGGATACGGCCCGGGCTCTAGACGAGCTTCAGACGGTACAAGCTTCTGCTGCCTTTCAGGTACCTTTATATGAAGAGGGCTATGAGGCTAGTTTAAAGAAAGCAGAGAAGACAAAATATCGCATTGGTTTTACGACAGTATCTCCGGTTGGTACTCCGGTATCTGACGATGCTATTCAAGCGGTGGAAAAAACGGTTAAATACCTTGAAGAAGCGGGACATATAGTTGAAGAAGTTCCACTCCCAGTAGATGGAAAGGAATTAATGCATCATTATTATATGATGAATAGCGGGGAAATGTCCGCCCTCTTCCGTCAGTTAGAAGGCCAGTTAGGTCGTAGAATTGAACGGGAGGAAGTGGAATTTGAAGGCTGGTTACTCGCCCGGGCTGGGGAAGCTGTTTCAGCTGCTGACTTTTCTTTAAGCCTTGCCTCATGGGATGATGCAGCGGAAAAAATGGCCAAGCTCCATGAGACGTATGATTTTTATATTACACCAGCAACAGCTTATCCGGCGCCGGAAATCGGTGGACTAGCTTATTCGACTAAGGAAATCCATGAGTTTTACGATCGATTAGAGAAAGCAGAAGGGTTGCAAAAGGTTGATATTATCGACGAAATGTTTTTACCAAGCTTAACCTATACACCCTTTACACAATTAGCGAATCTAACCGGTCAACCAGCCATTAGTCTACCTTTACACCTTACGTCAGAAGGTCTACCTTTAGGTGTACAGTTGATGGCAAATAAAGGTCAGGAACATCGCTTATTGCAACTGGCAGCCTTCTTAGAAGAGTCTCCATTATGGATTGGTCTAACCGAAAGACCTCTGCATTTACAGTCGAATTAGTTTAAGCCCTTTAGGTAAAGAGATATAATGATAACACGAAACGCGAACATATAAGGAGAAGATGACATGAACGAGCGAGAATTAGTTCTCATTATAGATTTCGGAAGCCCCTATAATCAACAGTTAACCCGTAAAGTTCGGGAGCTAGGGGTATATAGTGAGCTACATCCCCATACGATCACAAAGGAAGAGGTTGCTCGATTAGAACCAAAAGCAATCATTCTTTCCGGCGGTCCATATTATATCGAAGACGAGAACCGTTTTCGTGTAGATGAAGGAATTTATGATTTAGGTATCCCTATTCTGGGTATTTGTTATGGTATGCAACTAATCGTTGACCGGTTTGGCGGGAGGGTCATCCAAGAAGGAAGTCGAGAGTATAAAAAGGCGAAGATCGAATTTCTGGGCGATAGTAAGTTGAACGCCTCCCTTCCTAAAAGTCACGAGGTCTGGTTGAGCCAAGGAACACCGGTGGCTTCCCTAGGAGAATCGCTTATTGCTGAGGCTAAGGAAGACACTGGTGAAACCGTCGCCCTCCGTCATGAAAAGGAAGCGATATACGGAATCCAGTTTTACCCCGAAGTTGAAGAAACGGTCTATGGTCAAGATCTATTGAAGCATTTTCTCTTTGAGATAAGCGAATGCCGAGGAGATTGGTCGATTGAAAAATTTATGGAAGATGAGATTGAACGGATTCGCCAGGTTGTAGGCGAGGAGCAAGTCCTCTGTGGTTTAAGTGGCGGGGTCGATTCTTCCGTCGTTGCGACCTTAATCCATCGGGCAATTGGAGACCAACTTACTTGTATCTTCGTTGACCACGGGCTTTTACGGAAAAATGAGGCAGAAGAAGTAATGGGCCCCTTAGCTGGCGAGCTACACATGAATATCGTCCAGGTCGATGCGTCTGAGCGCTTTTTCTCTAAGTTACAAGGAGTAGAAGATCCGGAAGAAAAACGTAAGATTATCGGTAATGAATTCGTCGAAGTTTTTGATGAAGAAGCGAAAAAGCTAACCGATGTCCGCTTCCTAGCCCAAGGTACCCTTTATAGTGACGTTCTAGAAAGTGGTACCCTCACCGGACAAAAGGTTAAGTCCCACCATAACGTCGGTGGCTTACCCGAGGAGATGAATCTCGAGCTCTTAGAGCCCCTCCGTTCCCTGTTTAAGGATGAGGTTCGGGAGCTTGGAACAGCCCTAGGCCTTCCGGATACGATTGTTTGGCGGCAACCTTTCCCAGGCCCAGGTCTAGGTATTCGAGTATTGGGCGAAGTCACGCCAGATAAGGTGAAAATCGTCCGAGAGGCGGACGCTATTTTACGGGAGGAAATCCGTAAGGCCGGTTTAGAAAGGGATATTTGGCAGTACTTCGCCGTCCTACCGAATATCCGCAGTGTCGGCGTCCGAAGCGGTGGGCGTTCCTATGATTATACCATCGGCCTACGGGCTGTCCATTCTGTCGACGGGATGACGAGCGAGTGGGCGAGAATCGATTGGGAACTATTAGATAAAATTTCCCGTAGAATTGTCACTGAGGTCGACCATGTCAACCGGGTCGTCTACGATATTACATCGAAACCCCCTGGTACGATTGAGTGGGAGTAAT
>CALJVC010000060.1 GCA_937974845.1 uncultured Pseudogracilibacillus sp.
GGGTCACTGCGTCTCACTTGTAGCGGATTTTCCTCGAGAGTCACGCGTGGCGGAGCCTTCGTGTCTAAAAAGCCTATTACTATGTACTAATCCAAGTGTTTGCGTGATCAGGATTCAAGGTTTTTAAGATAGGATGCTGTGCTAGACTCATCATAAAATAGTAGCGGAAGCAGATGATTATCTGCTTCCGCCTATGTTATAAAAGCACGTATTAATTATTCTTTGAAAAAGCTGGGTTTGTTTGCATGCTGTATTTCTCGTATTCCTTTTGTCTTAATTCGACATGACGGACTTTACCGGAAATGGTTCTCGGTAGTTCATCGATAAATTCAATGCGCCGTGGATACTTGTAAGGTGCAGTTAATTTCTTAACATGTTCTTGGATGTCAGGGATGAGATTAGGATCGTTGATATCTACACCTTCCCGTGGGACAATAAACGCCTTTACGACAGCACCACGAATGTCATCAGGACTAGCTACAACGGCGGATTCCTTTACAGCCGGGTGTTTAATAAGCGCATCTTCGACTTCAAAAGGTCCTATAGTATAGCCAGAACTAATAATAATATCGTCACTCCGGCCTTCAAACCAGAAGTAACCATCTTCATCGCGGCGAGCCCGGTCACCGGTAACATAGTAGTCCCCACGCATAGCCGCTTGGGTCCTTTCCGGATCTTTATAGTATTCTTTGAAGAGGGCAGGGCTATCGGTTCTTAAAGCAATGTCTCCAACTACTCCAGGTGGTAGGATATTGCCGTCTTCATCGATAATTTCCACTACATTTCCTGGCGTAGGCTTTCCCATCGAACCAGGACGTAATTCCATATCCTTCATGATGCCAAGTAATAGGGTGCTTTCGGTTTGTCCATAGCCGTCACGAACATTGATGCCGAAATATTTTTTGAAGGTTTCAATCACTTCTAAGTTAAGGGCTTCACCTGCAGATAAAGCGCTACGTAAATGACTTAAATCGAAGTCTTGTAAATTGTTCTGCTGAGCCATAAAACGATATTCTGTTGGAGTACAGCAGAGGACGTCAATTTTTTCATTTTGTAAAAAATTCAAATAAACTTGTGGATCGAATGGACCGTTATATAAAAATCCAGTTACCCCAGAACCGAGGGTAGATAAGAAAGGGCTCCAAACCCACTTTTGCCAACCTGGTCCTGCTGTTGCCCAGACCTTATCGCCTTCGCGAATGTCGAGCCAGTTTTTTGCTACGGTACGAATGTGGGCATAACCCCAGGAATGCGTATGAACGACACCCTTCGGATTTCCAGTTGTCCCCGAAGTATAAGGTAAAAAGGCGATATCGTCCCTTGAAGTATCTGCCATTTCTAATTCTGGAGACGCTTCTTGCTTTAAGGCATCCAAAAGCTTCCAACCAGGACGGGCTTCGCCGATGATAAAGGTGTGCAGTTCATCGAATTGTTTCAAGCCTTCAAAGTTCTTCGCATAAGGATAGTAGCTAATCACTCCCTTAGCGTCGGCATGGGATACGCGATACTGCAAGTCACCCGTTCTTAACATGTCGGAACTTGGAATAATGATGATCCCGGTTTTTAGGCAAGCTAAGTATACTTCATAAGCCTCGATCATCCGGGGAATCGTAATAAGCACCTTATCTCCCCGTTGTAAACCTGCGTCCAGTAGGCTGTTCCCTACTCGGTTTACATTCTCCATCAGTTCCTTGTACGTGACCTTTTTTTCGTTTCCTTCGCTATCGCGATAATGTAGAGCAATTAAATCTTCTTTTTCGGCATGTTGTTCAATTTCCATCGCGATATTATACTTTTCTGGCGCGATTAAATCTTCTCTTCTCATTTTCTCTCTCTCCCTTATCCTGTTAAATCAAGGCCATGTACCCATTATAGTACATATAACTTTTCCTTGACAAACACGTTGATAGCGCTTACATTATATTTTACAGCAAAAAGGGAAAAAATCAAGTAAAATTAACTATATATAGAAGTATTTTCCATATATTAACTACTTTCGACTAGATATGTAAGGACCTTTAGTATAAGTGAATGGTGGTAGAAGTTGGGAAAGGGATGGTGTTCCTTTCCTGTGGTATAATTAACGTATCTATAGGAAAGGTAGCGAAATACAGCCTATCCCCTATTTTAAGGAGTGTGAATATATGAAAAAAACATATCTGTCCGTATTTATGGTAATTCTCTTAAGTCTCTCCCTCGTTGCTTGTAGCGGAGATCAAGACGAGGGGGCATCGGAGACTCAAGTTGAAATATCCGAGGATGAAAAATATGACGAAGATGAAGTGATTGTAACAGTCAATGATGATGATGTAACAGGTCGAACCTATAATCTCGTCTATTCCCAATTAAAGTTAGAAGCTAGCCATACTGGCCAGGACCTAACAGAGGAAGAGATTAAAGAATTAACGATTGAATCGTTGATCGATCGTCAACTCTTACTACAAGAAGCAGAGGAAGTAGGCATTGTAGTGACAGAGGAAGAGGTAGCGAAGGAACTCGACAAAATTAAGGAAGAAAACCAAGAAGGCATCGATATTTTGCTAGAACAATATCAAATTACTGAAGACCTTCTTCTACACCAGCTCGTTTATGAATTTACTTATGAAGAATTTATCGATCAAGAAATTGAATTAGAATTAACGAAGGAAGACGTAGAAGATGCTTATGAAGAGATGAAGAAAGAAAACGAAGACCTCCCAGAATTGACCGAGATGTACGATACTTTTAAGAAACATTTAGAACAGATGCGTAAAGGGGAAGCCTTGCGTTCCCGGATTGAAAAATTAAAGGACGATGCAAGGGTAGAAAGGCATATTTAAAGTTTGAAATACTTCGCTTGGTAAACTTAATTGGAGGAAAGGAAAATGGCAAAACCAGAAGAAAAACGTGGTCCTTTTATATATTATACGGCCATTATTATTCTTGTACTTTTGTTGAATGCGTACGTATTTCCGAGTATTTTTGAACCATCGACGGAAGAAGTAGACTATGGGACTTTTTTAACGATGGTCGATGAAGGTATCGTGACGGAAGTTGAAATTGAAGGAGATTTTATTACCTTTAAGACGGTGAAAGGTGAAGAGGAAACGATTTATGAAACGACCTTAATTGAGGATGCTAATCTTGTCGACCGGCTTCATGCGGCAGGGGTAGAATTTACGAAGGTCGTTCCTAAGGATTATTCTACTTTATTTATGATTCTTTTCACTTGGGTTCTGCCCTTAGTTTTCTTAATTATGATTGGAAGGTTCTTTATGCGCCGAGCTAAAAGCGGAGTTAGCAATGCGATGACCTTTGGGAAAAGTAATGCCCGGGTATATGTTGAAGCGGAGACTGGAAAATCCTTTGACGATGTAGCGGGGCAGGATGAGGCCAAGGAAGCCTTGTTAGAAATCGTAGACTTCTTACATCATCCGGAAAAGTATAAAGAAATCGGGGCGAAGATGCCGAAGGGGGTCTTGCTCGTCGGACCACCGGGTACGGGAAAAACCTTGCTAGCCAAGGCTTTAGCTGGTGAATCGATGGTACCTTTCTTCTCTATTTCCGGTTCTGAATTTGTCGAGATGTTCGTAGGAACGGGAGCGGCTAGGGTCCGGGATCTTTTTAAGCAGGCGGAGGAGAAGGCACCTTGTATCGTCTTTATCGATGAGATCGATGCCATTGGAAAAAGCCGGGGCATCGGCGGTCTCCAGGGTGGAAACGAAGAACGAGAGCAAACGCTCAACCAACTTCTTTCCGAGATGGATGGCTTTGATGCGGATAAGGGTATTCTCATCTTAGCGGCGACGAACCGGCCGGAAATTTTAGACAAGGCCTTGTTACGTCCAGGCCGTTTTGACCGTCATATCCCGGTAGAACTGCCAGATCTGAAGGCTAGGGAAGCTATTTTGAAGGTACACGTCCGCAATGTCAAGCTAGCAGAGGGTGTGGACTTGTTAGAAGTAGCCCGGATGCTTCCAGGAGCAAGCGGGGCCGACTTAGCCAATATCGTAAACGAAGCGGCCTTACGGGCAGTTAAAGAGGGTAGGAAGCAGGTGACCCAGGAGGATTTAGAGGAATCGATTGAAGTTGTTATTGCCGGTTATCCACGGAAGCATAAGGTGCTTCAAAGGGAGGACAAGTACACGATTGCCTACCATGAAGTTGGCCATGCCATCGTGGGCCATGTCCAGGAAGATTCAGCGCCGATCCATAAGATTACAATCGTGCCCCGGACCTCTGGTGCCTTAGGCTATACATTACAGGTGGAGGAAGAGGATCAAGTTCTTATGAGCAAGGAGCAGGCCTTGGCAAAAATCACTACCTTCATGGGTGGTCGAGCAGCGGAGGAACTCGTCTTTAATCGGATTACCTCTGGGGCAGCGAACGATATCGAACAGGCGACGAAAATTGCTCGGGCTATGGTTACCCGCTTTGGGATGAGTGAAGAATTTGGAATGATGGGCTTGGAGACGATCAACCATCCTTATTTAAGTGACGATACGACCTTACTCGTATCCCAGGAAACCGCAACCCGGGTGGACCAGGAAGTCAAGACGACGATCAAGGAATGTTATGCTAAGGCAATGGAGATTTTAAAGGAGCATGAGGATGCCCTACATGCTATAGCTGATTGTTTATTTGAAAAGGAAACTATTTCTGG
>CALJVC010000061.1 GCA_937974845.1 uncultured Pseudogracilibacillus sp.
CATGGCCTTAATGGGGGATGCGATTTCCCACGCGGTATTACCGGGCGTCGCTATTTCCTATATGTTAGGCATCAATTATTTTTATGGTGCGGTTGCCTTTGGTATTTTAAGTGCAATCGGTATCGGTTTTGTTAGCCAAAATAGCCGCATCAAAAACGACTCTTCCATCGGTATCGTCTTCAGTGCATTCTTTGCGCTAGGGATTATTTTAATTGCGAAGGCTCAGACCGCAACGGACCTTACTCAAATTTTATTTGGTAACGTCTTGTCGGTACGGACATCAGATATGATCATGACCTTGATTACGGGCATAATTATCGTCGTCGTCGTGACCCTTTTTTATAAGGAATTATTAGTGAGCACCTTCGATGAAACGATGGCCGCTACCTATGGCCTTCCTACTCGCTTTATTCATTATGTATTGATGGTTTTATTAACGATGGCTACAGTCGCCTCCTTACAGACAGTCGGTGTTGTCCTAGTAGTAGCGATGTTAATTACGCCGGCGGCTACAGCCTATCTTTTAACGAATCGGTTCTGGCTCATGATTTGGTTAGCTAGTACCATCGGAGCTCTTTCATCTATTATTGGTCTTTACATTAGTTTTAAACAGAACTTGCCTTCCGGTGCTGTTATTGTCTTAGTAACAACGACTATTTTTATTCTTACCTTCATTTTCTCCCCTAAACAGGGACTACTATGGAGATTTACGAAGGCAAAAGCGAAATAATTATTTTAAGGAGTGTATAGGATGAAACGTTTTTTTACGATAATTAGTATTAGTTTACTAGCTGTTTTTCTACTTTCCGCCTGTCAGGAGGACGGGGAAGCAGATACAGCTACAAATAAAGATGGGAAATTACAAGTAGTGACTAGTTTTACTATCATTGAAGATATGGTGAAGGAAATCGGTGGAGATAGCGTCGAAGTTTATAACCTCGTACCGATCGGCACCGACCCTCATGAATATGAGCCCCTTCCGGATGATATTAAAGCAGCTACCGATGCCGATGTATTATTTTATAACGGCTTAAATCTAGAAGGTGGGAAGTCCGGTTGGTTTGCTAAAATGGTCGAATCCGTCGGCCAAAAGGAAGAACGTGTTTTCGAAGTGTCTGAAGGTATTGAGCCGATGTACTTAACTTCAGAAGATGGGAAGGAAGAAGAAATTAACCCCCATGCTTTTATCGACCCAGTAGCCGGGATTCAAATGGCAGAGAATGTAAGAGATGCCCTCATAGAAGTAGACCCTGATAACGAAGCAACCTATGAAGATAGGGCGACAACGTATATCGAAACATTAGAAGCAATCGATCAAGAATATCAGGAAAAGATCGAATCCATCCCGGAAGAAAAACGGATTTTAGTTACGAGCGAGCGGGCTTTCCAATATATGGCCGATCGCTACGGCTTAAAAGAAGGATATATTTGGGCCTTAGATACAGAGGAGAATGGTTCACCGGAACAAATTACGTCTTTAATTGAATTCATTGAAGAAGAAAAACCACCTGTTTTATTTTTAGAGACGAATGTAGACCCAAGACCATTGGAAACTGTCGCTAAAGAAACTGGTGTAGAAATTTTTAGTGGTATTTTCTCCGACGAAATAGGAAAGCCTGGCGAAGAAGGCGATACGTATGTGAAATATTTGCAATATAATATCGATAAAATTTATCAAGGCTTAACTAGCAAGTGATCCACTGCTTTACGTAAAGCAGTAGCGATATAATCCTCTCCAAGGAAAGGCGGACTAGGACTTTACCTAGTTCGCCTTCCTTTTATCTTTACCTAGTTCGCCCTAATTTTATTCGGACGTTTTTTAGGGCTCCTCTAGTTCGTCCTTGAAATCCAATTTTTCTGTAAAAACCGCTGTGACGGAGGTCTAGTACCAATACGCCGTATAATTTTTGAGAAAAAATATTTTAGCGGAAAGTTTAAGACCTACTGCGCGAATTTTTTGAAGAGAATGCTCCTTGATTGATATGTGATGTCGACGCCACGTGCAACTATCGAGGAAAATCCGATCCAAGTGAGACGCGGCGACCCCGCCACGCACGTATTTCAAAGAAAATTCGCTTTATTTGAGACGCGGAGCACCCACCGCGCGCAACTATCGAGGAAAATCCACTCCAAGTGAGACG
>CALJVC010000062.1 GCA_937974845.1 uncultured Pseudogracilibacillus sp.
AAGCTCGCATTTGAGCTTCATTTTTTTATGGGCTGAGTTTTGTCCCAGCCTCTTTACGTTTGCTTGTAAATAGGTTTAGTTTTTATATACAGTCAATTGAGTTTTTGTAAATGGTTTATTTTCCTATATACAGAGAATGGTTCTCTTGTAAACGAACCAACCCTTACATATACACTAGGGGTGTTTACTGTAAATAGAAAAAACTTTTTAAAAAAACTGTATACAGTAAAGTTGATTGTTGTATACAGAAAATTTTTTTCTTTAAAGCCGTATACAGTAGAACCTTCCATTATGTACAGCTAGTTTTTCTATTTACAATAAACAGTTTCGATGTATCTATAAAGAGATTCTGTATACGCTAGATAGTGTCTTTGTTAATAAAAATTTTATCTGTTTACAAGAGCGGATTCGGCCGTCGAAATAGTAATTTAGTTTGTAAAGGGGCAAGTAGGTCTACCTACTTGCTAGATATAGGTCATTAAATCTGTAGCAAAGCGATATAGGAAGTAGAAGGAAAATCCGAGCAAGATCACTCCTGCTACAATGGAAAAACCTTTGATCATCGAGCGACTCATAACCCGTCTAGTCGTAGCTACGATTGTAAGTAAAACGAGATCGTGGAGCAGAATACCGGCTAATATACCAGCTGACATGAGAATAAATTTACCCGAATTGGTTTTTTCATAGGAATCCGATAAAACGACGCCAAAGACACTGATCCAAAAGACGATATTAGCGGGCGAAATCGCAACGAAAAGTCCATTTCGAAAAGAGGAACGTAAGGATTTGGTCGGTTTCTCTCCGCTGAGTGTAATTTCCTGGTCGGCCTCTTTAATTGCTTCGTAGGCAACCATAGCAAGGAAGCCTGCCCCAACTAGCCACAAAGGAAGCTGGATATAAGGATATTGAAGGATAGAAGCAAGGCCAAAATATAAGGCTAGGATTAAGGCTAGGTCTACTGTCATTCCACCTAGTCCAACGGCCCAACCATGTAAAAAACTATTTTTTAATCCTTGTCGAATCATTTCTATTGTCATTGCACCTATTGGAAGGGCGATAACGAAGCCGGCAAGGACATAGGTTAGAAAGAGAGTCATCCGTTACACTACCTTTACTAAAAACTACTTACCAAATCGTTGGCGGAAACCACATTTACGACAAAGCTCTTCTACTGCAACCCGTCGAGAAAAACCATCGACCAAGTTTCGGGCTCGTTCAGATTCTATAATTTCAGAAAAGGACTTTTCATAAATATTTCCAAGATTAATAACCCCCTCCCCATCTAAGCAACAGGGGACAACGGTACCGTTAGAAAGAATACCTGCCTGATTCCGTAATCCATAACAAAAGCCTCTTCCGTCATCTTCCTCTTCATCGAGCGAAGGCCATTTAAATTGATAGTCCTGATTCACATAGACCCTTTCAGCAATCTTAATGCCTCCACCAGGTTCGACTTTTTCTTCAATTTGGAAGTCTAAATTAAAGGCTTCTTCGATCATGGATAAGAGCTCGCGGTTTCTTTGTAATTCTAGGTTTGTTTTATTATCTTTCGATAGATTCCAAAGACGAAAGGAGACAATCATGTCTGTCTTTGCGACTTGTTCTTTTACGAAGCTGATGATATTTGCCATGTAAGTATCCTTATTTCTCAAGCCAATATTATCGTCGAAACTATGTAAAGAAAAGTTCATCTGCCTTATAGCAGGCTTATTAATTAGGTGTTCTCGACGTTTTTTTATTAAAGTGCCATTTGTTGTAATGTTCACTTTGAAGCCCTTTTCATAGCTAATATCTAATAGAGTTCCTAGTTGAGGATGGAGCAAGGGCTCTCCTTTGACGTGTAAATTAATATACGATGTATGGGGTTTTATTTGATCTAGTCGAAAGGCAAAGTCTTCCGGGGAAACAAATTGTTTTGCCCGTAAAGTAGGAGGGCAGAAACTACAGGCTAAATTACATACGGAAGTAATTTCTAAGTAAAATTTTTTGAACTGTTTAACTTTTTTTCCCATCTTTATTCCTCCATTGTTTAATTAGCCATTGGATAATCTATTATTTACTTAAGTGTACTATATCTAGAGTTTAAACGAAAAGTTTAACTTATCGTTTTTCGTATAATAGTTGAACTTATAAGAAGATTAGTAAAAGAAAGTCGTTTAAATATCATTTTACTAGTTTAAAATCAAACTTATTTCTGTACAGCAACTTACCCAAACGGGTATAATTAAGAGAAGGAGGGAGTGAAAAGATGAACAAAATGGAAATGTTCCAGGAGATGGCTAAACGAATTGCAGAAGATGAAAGTTTGGCCATTAGTGAATGGGAAGGTAATTTTCAGTTTGAACAGGGAATACCTGTATCCTCTTCCTTAGAAAACGTCAATGAGATTAAGATTCCAGGTAGTCCAGAATTACCAGAAGGACAAATGACAGCTATCGAAATGCTAGTCACTTCAATGGCGAGATGTTATTCCACGACTTTACATAAAAATGCTTATGAAAAAGGTATATCTTTAGATAAAGTAGCTATTCATTTGAATTGTAAATTCGACCAGCGTCCTTTTTTAGGGATGAATGAAGGGGATCCTGGTGTGATAGAACCAAAAATGCAACTTACCATTGAGTCAAGGGCAGAGAGGCAGGAATTAGAAGCCTTAAGTCTTCAGACCTTAAAACAGTCGCCGGTATTACAAAGCTTAGCGACAGAAATTGATTTCACCTTGACTTAAAGTTGATTTTTAGCATTATTTACTGTTGATATTCGACTAATTTAGGCTTTGTTGGAAGGGCGAGAACTGTCTTTAATCTTGCATTTACTTTACACTAAACCCTGTAAAATATGTTGTATTTGTAATGAAGTAAGTTGAACAAACTTTAGCAGTATTAATCGTTAAAAGCATACTCGAGTACTTGCGCCAAATTTTTTACAAGCTTGATGAAAATCTCGTATAAAGGGAAAAAAGTTGGCTATATTATTAAAGACCAAGGGGAAGCTTTCACGATAATGACTTATGATAAACAAATCTGACATGCAACTGATAAATTACAAATCGAATAAGAAATCTAAGTTTGTTTCAAATTAACAATGAATGATTGTACACAGAAATAAAAAATTTATAAAAAGGCGGGATTTTCAATGAAAGGTTGGCAATTTACAAAAACTCATGAACCATTAAAGCTTGTAGAAAAAGAGGATCCAACAGCTAAGCCAGGCCATGTGGTAATTGATACAAAGGCTGTAGGAATTTGTCACTCTGATGTAGGGACTTTAGAAGATGAAGACTGGATGGCTTTAATGAATGCGCCTGTTATCATGGGACATGAAAATGCTGGTGTCATTTCCGAAGTTGGTGAAGGAGTCACAGACTTTAAAGTAGGCGATCGTGTGGCAATTTGTCCAACTGGCCCTTCCGGCCTAGCTCCAGGATATGCTTATGATGGAGGTTTCGGTACTAAGATTCATGCACCTGCTTCGGATTTAGTTCTCGTACCAGAGGGACTATCTATAGAGCAGGCAGCGGCAGCGACAGATGCTGGTATGACTTCATATTCAGCTTTATTTAGAATCGGTCAAGCGACTGCAGATATGAAAATTGGTTTAATTGGTATCGGTGGATTAGGTCAATTTGCGCTTCGTGCAGCAATCGCAAAAGGCTTTGAGCATGTCTACGCAATCGATGTTAGTGAACAGGCAAGAGATTTAGCAAAGGAAATTGGTGCGAAGGCTGTCGTCGATGATGTGAATAAGTTAAAAGATGAAGGCTTAGATTTAATCGTTGACTATGCTGGATTCGGTTCAACGACTGCCGATGCATTAAAGACGGTTCGTGCCGGTGGAACGGTAGTCCTCGTCGGTATGGGGAAATTAGAAACAACCGTCGATACGTTTGACTTTATTACAGGTGGAAAACGTTTATTAGCTAACGTAGGTGGTACGAAGGAAGATATCGCCGATCTTTATGAATTAATGGCAGCTGGAAAATTAGAGCCTAAACTGACGAAAATTAAATTTGAAGATATTCCTCAAGGTATTCAGCAATTGAAAGAAGGTAAAGTTAAAGGCCGTCTCGTTGCTGTATATGAAGGAAATGAATAAATAAAATATATTTGAAAAAAGAAGCTCAGAAACGAGCTTCTTTTTTCATCACTTAGGACAAGGAAGCGCGAGGATGTTTTATTACTTTTCCTTTTCGTACATCAAGAAAGTAACCGATGATGGCTACAATAAAGGTCGGAAGAACCCAACCGAGCCCGTTTTGGTATAAAGGGAAAATCTGTAGTAGCGCATCGATTGTTTCAATTTTGATTTCAAAAAAGTCTAACACACTCATTACTGCAAAGATACTTGTCACTAAGATAGAGTATACATACATCTTTTTACTTTCCCCAACAAAGTGTTGTACGAGGGAAAGTAGAATTAAAACTATTGCAAAAGGATAGACGAATACGAGTAAAGGTGTTGCAAGAGATAAAATGGTATTTAAACCTAAATTCGTAATAAAAAGTCCGATAAAAACGAATAAAACAACATATTGTTTATAAGAAAATCTTGGGAAGATTTCATGGAAAAAACTTGCGCAGGCATTAATTAAACCTACACAGGTAGTGAGACAGGCTAATAGGACGATGCTACCAAAAAGCCAATTTCCTCCTACAGTAAACAGGGTGTTAGTAGCATGAACGAGAATTTCTGCACCGTTGTCCATTGGCTTTGGATAGGACAACACTCGTCCAATCCAGCTTAGCGATAAATAAACTATTGTTAAGCCGAAACCAGCAATTAATCCAGCATAGGTCGTACCACGGATGAGATCTTTTTTCTTTGTTACTCCTTTGGCCTTTAGTCCGTTAATAATAACAATTCCGAAAGCTAGCGCAGCTATGGCGTCCATGGTATAGTATCCTTCTAAAAAACCACTGAAAAAGGGAGCTGTCGCAAATTTTTCTGTTGCAGGTT
Source organism: uncultured Pseudogracilibacillus sp. (assembly GCA_937974845.1). Taxonomy (GTDB): domain Bacteria; phylum Bacillota; class Bacilli; order Bacillales; family Amphibacillaceae; genus Pseudogracilibacillus. Next base: position 4,957 of record CALJVC010000062.1, read on the forward strand.
TCGCTGTATATTGTAAGCTAGTAAAAGCTTTTAAAAACAAAATAGAAAGTACGAGTAAAAGAGCTGGAGTAAGGATTTGAGCTAGGCGGTCAATCATCTTGTTTTGATCGACACTTAAGAAATAAGTTACTCCGAAAAAAATTACAGAAAAAAGAAATAAGCTAAAAGAGCTATCGATGGTAAACACCTGAACGAAACCTAGTTCATAAGCTACACTCGATGCTCGCGGTATTCCATAAAAGGCACCGATGGATAGATAGACAACGATAGCAAAGACTAATCCAAAGATAGGGTGAACCCGTTCACCAATAGCCAGCAGTCCATTACTAGATAGGGATACGGATACGACAGCGAGTAAAGGAAAGAGAACAGCTGTTGAAATAAAGCCAGCAATCGCTGGAATAAAATTTTCTCCTGACTCCATCCCTAAAAAAGGCGGAAAGATTAAGTTCCCGGCACCAAAAAATAATGAAAATAGCATAAATCCTAAGAGTAATAGATGTTTTTTGTTCATGTTCAGTCCTCCGTTTAGTAAAAAATATATTGTTTGATTGGGAATGTATTGAAGCTAAAATAAGTTCATCCTTTTATGTAGCTAAGTGAACAATAAAAAAGAGGCTGGGACAAAAC
>CALJVC010000063.1 GCA_937974845.1 uncultured Pseudogracilibacillus sp.
CTTTTTTTAAAAGGGAGATATATCCTAGGTTAATATTACAGCTTAGTTACATTTGTAAAGCAAAAATAATATTCGTATTATGTACTAAAATGTAGTTTCATAGTATAATAATAAAGTAGTATTTGTGAAAATTCGTTTACATAATTTAAAAGGAGCTTCTAAGAGATGTCCGACAATAAATATCCAACATCACGAGTCGAAGTAAAGACACCGAAACGTAAAATGAAAAAGAAAATAAAGATTCTAATAGCGACACTTCTCATCGCTTTTTTAGCGGTAGCCTCTTATGGAGGCTATCTATATATAAAAGCTAACTCAGCCTTAACAGGAGCTTACGAAGAGGATGATAGGGAGCAAGGTAAATCAGATCTCCGTGATGAAATGGTTGATCCTAAGTTTGATAACGTCACGGTCTTGATTATGGGTATAGACCAAAGTGAAAAACGGGAAATGCGTTACGGGGATAAAACGAGAACGGACGCTTTAATTTTAGCAAGTTTAAACCGGGATGAAAAAAGTGTCAAACTTTTAAGTATTCCCCGGGATAGCTATGTGTATATACCTGAGGTAGGACGTTACGATAAGATTAACCATGCCCACGCTTATGGTGAAACGAAGGCAACAATCGATGCTGTGGAGAATTTACTTGATATTCCGGTCGATTACTATGTGAAAGTAAACTTCCATGCTTTTGTCGATGTCATTGATGCCATTGGTGGTGTTGAGGTCGATGTACCTTATGAATTTACGGAATCTGATTCGAACGATAAACAGGACAGTATCCATCTCGAAGAAGGTCGCCAACTGTTAAATGGTGAAGAAGCATTAGCTTTTGCCCGTACTCGAAAGATGGATAACGATATCGAACGTGGAAAGAGGCAATTAGAACTTATCGAATCGGTTATCCATAAAGCGACAAATGTCAGCTCTTTATTTAAATATGACGACATCATTGAGGCTGTTGGAAACAATATGTCTACGAATATGACCTTTGCTGAAATGAAGAGTTTTTTCCATTATGCGACCGATGGGACAAATTTAACCGTCGATCGTTACACTTTAGAAGGTGAAGATTATCAACCGAATGGTATCTATTACTATCAAGTGGATGAAGTAGCATTAGTAGAAACTATTCAAACCTTTAAAGAACATTTAGAATTACCTATTTTAAATGATGATAACAATGTTAACTATTTAGAACAAACGGAAACAGC
>CALJVC010000064.1 GCA_937974845.1 uncultured Pseudogracilibacillus sp.
ACGTTTAACTTGCTCGCACATATTGGTCCATGTTCAATTTTCAAAGAGCAATTTCTTTGTCAGTCCCATAATTATAACCTAGCACATTGAACATGTCAAGGGCCAGGTTTATGGTTAAAACTGACAATCATGTTATTGTTGCCCTACATCTTAAATGTATCAAAGTAGGGACTGATGGGCCTGAGTAGACTCGAACTACCGACCTCACGCTTATCAGGCGTGCGCTCTCACCAACTGAGCTACAGGCCCCTGTACGTATAATATGGAGCGGGTGATGGGGATCGAACCCACGACGTCAGCTTGGAAGGCTGAAGTTTTACCACTAAACTACACCCGCAAATTCACTTTTTCAAGCGACATTTATTAATATAGCATAGTAGTTTTCTTTTGGCAAGAAAAATGTTTCAATGCGGTCGAGAGGACTTGAACCTCCACCGAGTAATCTCGACTAGGCCCTCAACCTAGCGCGTCTGCCATTCCGCCACGACCGCTCTACATATAGATGTCAAAGTATTAAGTTTTCAAAAGTGCCTTTTAATAAAAATAAAAGACTGGGCTACTAGGATTCGAACCTAGGAATGGCGGAACCAAAATCCGCTGCCTTACCGCTTGGCGATAGCCCAATATAATGTATTCTGTTCACCATAAAGAAGGTGAAATGACCCCTACGGGATTCGAACCCGTGTTACCGCCGTGAAAGGGCGGTGTCTTAACCACTTGACCAAGGGGCCATTGAGATGGCGGAGAAGGAGGGATTTGAACCCTCGCGCCGTATAAAACGACCTACGCCCTTAGCAGGGGCGCCTCTTCAGCCTCTTGAGTACTTCTCCACAACTCCACAGGCAGGGTTCGAACCTGCGACCGATCGGTTAACAGCCGATTGCTCTACCACTGAGCTACTGTGGAATATGCTTTTTATTTCATTTGTAAAAGCCTTGAGTCACAACAGCATTTACAAATATACAACACTTTTTTTAAATTGTCAAATCTTTTATTAATTTTTTTGAGAAGTGCTAAGAGGACCCTTGCTGGACGCTCTTTGTGTCGAATTTTATCGTAACATTATTCTAAAACTTTTTTTGAAAACATGCAAGGATTAACTCCCCGACAAATCAAAGGTAGCTCTAAAGCCGGCTAGTAGCCTGTATTCGAATTTCTTCCTTTATCATTCCTTCTATAAAAAACCTGCTCCTTTTAGAAAAATGTCAACGATTGTTCACAAACACTTTCCAACTAAAGTTTATTCCTTTAATACATATATTCTTTCCATTGAAACAAGCTAAAAGGCAAAATTAATTTTTACTTTTTAGGACTATTAAAGAAGCGAATTTTTCGTTAGCATGTTATGATAAGTATGTACAGATAGATAATATTATAACCGGAAAGGGAGATGTTTCATCATGTCTAACCTGACAAGAGACTTTTTTATTGCCTTGTCGAACAACAAATTATTAAATAAAGGAGCCCAAAAATGGGGCCTTCGACTTGGCGCGGAACAATTCGTGGCAGGGCTAGATGTAGATAGCGTGTTACAAAGTGTCAAAAGATTAAACGAGAAAGGAATTTCTGCTACGGTTGACCATCTTGGAGAATTCGTAACTGACCGTTCCGTATCCCTCCAAGCAAAAGAAAATATCCTTCATTTAATCGAACGAATTCAGGAAGAGCAAGTGGATTGCCACATCTCAGTAAAACTGACTCAACTTGGCCTTGATATTGACGAGCAGTTTTGCTTAGATAATATGTTCGAAATCGTTGATAAAGCGAATCAATACGATATCTTCATCAATATCGATACGGAGGATTACCTACACTTAGATCCTACCTTCCGCGTATTAGACGCCTTAAAAGAGAAGTACGATAATGTCGGTACGGTAATTCAAGCTTACCTATTCCGTGCGGAAGACGAAGTCGATCGCCTCAGCGATACTCGCCTTCGAATCGTTAAAGGAGCTTATAAGGAAAGTCCTTCCGTCGCTTACCAAACGAAAGAAGAAATCGATGCGAACTTCCTCAAATTAGCGAAAAAACGTCTTAAAGGCGATGCCTTTACTTCTATCGCTACCCATGACCATAACATTATCAATGAATTAAAACGTTTTGTTGAAGAAGAAAACATCGACAAAAACAACTTCGAATTCCAAATGTTATATGGGTTCAGAACGGATATGCAGGAAGCTTTAGCTAAAGAAGGATACCGTTTCTGTACTTATGTACCTTTCGGTGAAGACTGGTACGGTTACTTTATGAGACGTTTAGCTGAACGTCCACAAAACATTAACTTAATCATTAAAGACAAGCTTTACGATTCTGACAATCGTCTAAAGAAAACACCAGTAATCGTTGGTTCAGCTGTAGCGGCATCCCTAGCCTACTTCCTATGCCGCAGAAAAAAATAACTAAAATGCTATCTCGTACAAGCTAGGCTAGAAAAAGATTG
>CALJVC010000065.1 GCA_937974845.1 uncultured Pseudogracilibacillus sp.
TCTTTCAAAAACTCATACACATCATCTTTAATCCGTTCATCCCTTAAGGCAAATTCAATTGTTGTAGTGACAAAGCCTAAGGTTTCACCGACGTCATAACGTTTCCCTTCGAAATCATAAGCATAGACCTTCTGTTCTTCATTCAACATTTGAATAGCATCGGTCAATTGAATTTCACCACCGGCGCCAATCTTATGTTTGTCGAGATGCTTGAATATCTCTGGTGTAAATACATAACGCCCCATAATCGCTAAATTCGACGGGGCAGTACCTAGTTTTGGCTTTTCTACAAACTGTTTGACTTCATAAAGGCGACCTTCCTTTGTACCAGGATCAACAATACCGTAACGATCTGTCTCCTCGTCTGCAACCGTCTGTACTCCTACAACGGAACAGCCTGTTTTATCATATTGATTAATCAGTTGCTTTAATCCAGGAGTCTCAGCGACGACAATATCATCCCCTAAAAGAACAGCAAATGGCTCGTCACCGATAAACTTTCGTGCACACCATACAGCATGGCCAAGTCCTTTTGGTTCCTTTTGCCGTATGTAATGGATATCTACTTCCGCTTCTTTTACTTTTTTCAATAATTCTGTTTTACCCGCTCGGCGTAAGTGTTCCTCTAATTCAAAGTTTGTATCAAAATGGTCTTCGATTGCCCGCTTCGTATGGCTGGTAACAATAATAATGTCTTCGATACCTGACTGGACAGCTTCTTCTACGATATACTGAATTGTCGGTTTATCTACGATTGGCAACATTTCCTTCGGCATAGCCTTTGTTGCAGGTAAAAAGCGCGTACCAAGGCCTGCAGCTGGAATGATAGCTTTTTTTACACGTTTCATTTTATAACCTCCATTTTTTATTTAGCTTCTGGTAGAGGATTTTTATTATTATAGACGATTTCCATTAGTTCATTTTTTAATTTCTTGCGATCCATACTTAAAAAGTTCTTTAATAGTTTTTCGATTCGTGCTTCGTCAAAAGGGACGGTGCGTCCTACATATATTTTTTCATAGGCTTGTCCAGGTAGCAACTCTTCTTTATTTAGTAATTCTTCATACAATTTTTCTCCGGGTCGTATACCTGTAATTTCAATTCCTATTTCATCGACAGAATAGCCAGATAATTGGATTAAGTTTTTCGCTAGGTCAATAATTTTAACGGGTTCTCCCATATCTAAGACGAAGATTTCTCCGCCTTTTCCTAAAGTACCGGCTTGTATTACAAGGCGAGAGGCTTCAGGAATTGTCATAAAGTACCGTGTCATTTTTTCATCGGTTACAGTGACAGGACCTCCGGATTCAATTTGTTTTTTGAAGATTGGGATGACACTTCCTCGGCTTCCTAAGACATTGCCAAAGCGAACGGCGACATATTTCGTTTCACTCGTTTTGCTTAGCGTTTGAATAATCATCTCGGCAATTCGTTTTGTTGCTCCCATGACATTCGTAGGGTTGACGGCCTTGTCTGTCGAGACGAGGACGAAGGTATCTACCTTTTCTTCGTTAGCTAACTCTGCGATGTTTTTTGTACCGATAATGTTATTTTTCACCGCTTCATGTGGGTTATCTTCCATTAATGGTACATGCTTATGGGCTGCAGCATGATAGATAATTTTCGGGCGATAGGTTTGTAGAATGTTTTTCATCCGTTTTCGATCTTTCACATCACCGATTAGTGGAACGATATCTACATCTTCCGCTTCATCATAGCTGCGTAATTCTTTATCAATTTCAAAGATACTAAATTCCCCGTGACCTACTAAAAGCATACGTTTTGGTTTAAAGGGAATTAATTGACGACATAGTTCGGAACCAATAGATCCCCCTGCTCCGGTTACCATCACTGTCTCACCGGTAACTGTTTCTTTAATACTATCAATATCTAATTCTACCGGTTCTCTTCCTAGTAAGTCTTCTACTTCTACATCGCGTAAGTGTTGAACAGTGACTTTTCCTGTAGCGATGTCTTCGATTTTTGGTAACATTTGAACCTGGGCCTTTGTTTTATTGCAATGGGCGACAATTTTTTGTAGTTGGGATTGTTTCAGCGATGGAATGGCAATGATGATATGTTCGATTTGTTTACTTTTTACAATGGATGGAATGTCCTTTACTTTACCTACTACTGGAATATCGTATAGTTGCATTCTTTGTTTATATTCACTATCGTCAACAAAGGCTACTGGCAATAAGCCTGAATCGCTATGTTCATTATTTAATTGTCGAACGAGCATTGCTCCGGCGTCTCCTGCGCCTACAATTAGCGTTCGTTTATTCTTTTTATATCCGTTTGTAATAAATCGGTCACGAATCACTCGCCAGGCAAAGCGAGATCCTCCGATAAGAATAATATGTAGCATCCATGTAATCGTTAAAGCACGACGATAGACGGTAAAGTCATTAAGTAAGAATTGGACAATAGCTGCGGATAGAATTGTCAAGGTAACGGCTTTAATAATCGCTATCAGTTCACCGATACTCGCATACGCCCATACTTTATGATAAAGCTTGTAATGAAGAGCATACAAGTGGTGAAAGGCTAGGATAAATAAGGCCGTTGTTATAATAATTGGTTCTTCGAAAGCATTCATATCATTTGGCGAAATAAGCCAATGAGCAAAGAAAACGGCAAAACTGACAATGATGGAATCAATCAGAAACATCGCTGTCATTCGTATTCGATAAGTCAAATCTATCATACCTTTCGGCGAATTTTAGTATATTGTTGCGTAAATTAATTATTGGCCTACTTGTTATGTCCATATAGATGGATAATCGTTTATTATTTAGTTATTCGTTTTCCCTACGAATTTTAATTAGAATAAATCCAATTGGGGATTTTATAAGTCTAATTAGAGGGAACACGTTTTTGGTGGACTTGATAAGACAGGAAACAGGAGGTATTAGAGTCTGAATATTACTTCGCCGCCCGCCGCGCGCGACTTTCATTGGAAATCTGCTTTAAGTGAGACG
>CALJVC010000066.1 GCA_937974845.1 uncultured Pseudogracilibacillus sp.
ATTTATTCTTTATATGTTGGTCCAGCCGCCTTAATATCGTCGCTTGCATTTGTGAACTTTTCAAAGTTCTTGTGGAACTCAAGGGCTAACTTTTTAGCCTGTGCATCATAGGCATCCTTATCTTCCCAAGTGTTTCGTGGGATTAGGACTTCATCTGGTACCCCAGGGACATGGGCTGGAATGTGTAATCCAAAAATATCGTCAACAATTGTTTCTACTTTATTAAGCTCTCCTTCGAGGGCTGCAGTAATCATGGCACGGGTATAGGATAATTGCATACGCTCACCGACGCCATATGGTCCTCCTGTCCATCCAGTATTCACGAGGAAGACATTGGCATTGAATTGATCGATTTTTTCACCAAGCATATCTGCATATTTGTCCGGTGAAAGTGGAAGGAATGGTGAACCGAAGCAAGCAGAGAAAGCTGGTTCTGGTTCAGTAATTCCGCGCTCTGTACCAGCTAACTTACTCGTATAGCCACTTAGGAAGTGGTACATAGCCTGTTCCTTCGTTAACTTACTGATAGGCGGTAAGGTACCGGATGCGTCAGCTGTTAAGAAAATAATCGTGCTTGGATGTCCTGCGATACTTGGAGTTACAATATTATCCATGCTATCTAGAGGATAGGCAGCCCGAGTGTTTTCTGTTAGAGATGTATCGGCATAGTCAGGCTCACGGGTATCGTCATCGACTACCACGTTTTCTAATACAGAACCGAAGCGAATCGCGTTATAAATTTGTGGTTCTTTTTCTTCGGATAAATCTACACATTTAGCGTAGCAACCACCCTCGATATTGAAAACGCCGTTTGGACTCCATCCGTGTTCGTCATCGCCGATTAGCTTACGGTATGGATCCGCTGATAACGTTGTTTTCCCTGTACCGGAAAGACCAAAGAAGAGTGCAACGTCACCTTCTTTACCAACGTTAGCTGAACAGTGCATAGATAAGACGTTCTCTTGAGGTAAGAGATAGTTCATCACTGAGAAGATAGACTTCTTAATTTCTCCAGCATATTCGGTTCCACCGATTAAAATAACGCGTTCTTTAAAGGAGATAACGATAAATGTTTCTGAATTTGTACCGTCAACTTCTGGATCAGCCTTGCAAGTTGGTGCTGATAAGACTGTAAAGGCTGTTTCGTGGTTTTCTAATTCTTCTTCTGTCGGTGTGATAAAAAGTTGACGAGCAAATAAGTTATGCCAAGCATATTCGTTAATTACTTGAACATCGAGTTGATATTTTTTGTCCGCACCAGCGAAACCTTTAAAGGAGAATAGCTCATCCTTTGCATTGAGGTGATCGACAACTTTTTTGTATAGCTTTTGGAAAGACGCTTCGTCAATCGGCTGGTTTACAGCGCCCCAATCAACCGTATTTTCGGTTACTTCATCACGAACAATAAAGCGATCGTTAGGGGAACGACCTGTGTACTTACCCGTAGTGGCGCGAACAGCACCAGTAGCAGTTAAGACACCCTCATTTCGTGATAAGAACTTTTCAACAAGCAATGGAACTGATAAGTTATTGTGCAAATTTGGGTGATTTGCAAACTTTTCGGGTGCAGTTGATTTTGCTGTCATACTCATTACTCTACCATCCTTTTTCCTGAATTACTCAATATTTTTATATAGTATAACATATTAGGTTTAATAACACCTATTAAATATGTCACGCTTTCTAGTAAAATTATACACAAAAGTTACAGTTTAGTGAAACTTCTCACAAAGATAGACAAATTTAATAAAAGCTATTCCATAAAGTAAGTATAGTTTAACAAAGTTCTCCCTTTAGTACCAAATGAAATGGCTAAACTTTTCTAATTATAAAATATACTATTTTTCAAGGTTTTAAAAGGAAAGTTATTTTTTAAGAAAACGAAGAGAAAAACAGCTCGAAAAAAGGTCTTTTCCATTAAATTAAGTACAGCTTGAGAGAGCTTTCTCTTTTAGTTTAGAATAGTAAGTTGGTTGCTTTAAAAACTATTCCTTGTTATACTACCGTTAAATTGATTAGTACAATATATGTAAACAATCAATTAGGTGTATAATAACGGACTCTTATTCCGAGACGGTGGAGGGACAGACCCGAGGAAACCCAGCAACCATCACGGGATGTGAAAAGGTGCTCACCTGATGCAAGGTATTGATACCTTGAACAATAAGAGTGAAAGGTTGTGTACGTTCCTTTCCTCATGCAGGAAAGGATTTTTTGTTTGTAGAATCTTTCTCTAGATTTAAGAGCTCCGTAAACTGTCATATTAGGAGGCTTTACATTGAAAAATCACCGACGTTTATTTACATCGGAATCTGTTACGGAAGGTCACCCAGATAAGATGAGTGACCAAATTTCCGACGCTATATTAGATGCTATTTTGAAAGAAGATCCCTTTGCTCGTGTCGCTTGTGAAACGACAGTGACGACCGGGCTTGTCTTAGTTGCAGGCGAGATTACTACGAAGACCTATGTCGATATTCCATCTATCGTTCGGGAGACGGTAAAGGATATTGGCTATACGAGAGCAAAATTTGGTTTCGATGCAGAAACCTGTGCAGTTTTAACTTCTATTGATGAGCAGTCACCGGATATTGCCGGTGGGGTAGACCTTGCCCTAGAAGCTAGGGAGGGGGAAGGAGATCGTACGCTAGGTGCTGGAGATCAAGGCCTCATGTTTGGATATGCTTGTGATGAAACCGAAGAGTTGATGCCTTTACCAATCGATTTGGCTCATAAGTTAGCAAGACAATTAGCGAAAGTGAGAAAAGATGGTACCTTGTCTTATTTACGACCAGATGGAAAGACTCAAGTGACAGTGGAGTATGATGAAGACGATCGACCAGTCCGTGTCGATGCTATCGTCGTCTCTACCCAACATCATCCAGAGGTGAGCCAGGAAACAATTTATAAAGATATTATCGAACAAGTGATTACACCGGTAGTTCCAGCTGAGTTATTAGATGAAGAAACGAAGTATTTCATTAATCCATCGGGACGCTTTGTCATTGGCGGACCGCAAGGAGATGTAGGTTTAACCGGAAGGAAAATAATCGTCGATACTTATGGAGGTTATGCCCATCATGGCGGTGGAGCGTTCAGTGGAAAAGACCCGACAAAGGTGGACCGTTCTGCTGCTTATGCGGCACGTTACGTGGCGAAAAATTTAGTCGCTGCCGGTGTAGCAAGAAAATTAGAAGTACAGATTGCCTATGCTATCGGGGTCGCCCAACCGGTATCCATTTCTGTTAATACTTTTGGGACAAGCGAGTTATCCGAGACGGAAATCGTTAATATTATTCGAAAAGAGTTTGACTTAAGCCCAGCAGGTATAATTGAATCTTTAGATTTACGTCGTCCTATTTATCGTCAAACAGCCTCTTACGGTCATTTTGGTAGGGAGGATTTAGACGTCACTTGGGAACGGACAGATCGGGTTTCTGATATTAAAAAATATTTATAAGTTTTCGTACGCATTAATAAAGGACTGGTTCTAAATTTAGAACCAGTCCTTTATTAATGAAGAAAGGAGTTGTCCTTCGTTCTTATCCGTTAATCCTTTCCTAATTTTAATTCCTTCTTATAATATTGTCCCTTAGCTACATAGGATTTTCGAATTCGCTCCATCTCAGCTAAATCTTTTTCATTTAATTCTCTAACGACCCTTGCTGGACGACCGAAGGCTAAGGTGTTAGGTGGGATTTTCGTTCCTGGTGTGACAAGACTTCCCGCACCGATAAAGGCCCCTTCACCGACTTCGGCGCCATCTAAGACTTGTGATCCCATACCAATCAAAGCATTTTTCCTTAGGATACATGCGTGTAAAGTAGCTTGGTGACCGACGGTGACATCATCTTCGATAATAACCGGTAAGTTAGGGCTTTGGTGTATTAAGGAAAGGTCTTGGATGTTGACGCGTTTACCAATTTTTGTTGGCGCCACATCTCCCCGAATCACTGTTTGAAACCAAATGCTCGATTCTTCGCCAATTTCAACATCACCAATAATTGTAGCATTTTTGGCAACAAAGACGCTTGGATGGATTTTTGGGCTCTTATCTTTGTATGGATGAATCATGCTTTATTCCTCCTATTATTTTTTTCAATGGCGACCACGAAGGGAGGGTGGTTCACCATATTTATATATTGGTAAGTAATTGCTAAATATTCTTTTTGATCTAGTGAACGAGCGAATTGTAATACAGCTTCCTTCTCTTCTTCTCCCCCAGGATGTCCGGCATAGACGACAAGAACGATTATTCCTCCTTCTTTTAAAAGAGGAAGGAGCTTTTCTAAAGAAGCGATTGTTGATTTAGGCTTCGTAATAATCGTCTTATCGCTCCTAGGCAAGTAACCAAGATTGAAAACTGCTGCATCAACGGATGAAGAGTTTTTGATGTATTGATCTACCTCGGCATGGCTATCCTTAATAAGGGTTACGTTTTTCCGATGCTCCGAGGCTAGTAATGCAGAGGTAGAATCGATCGCCTGCTGTTGAATATCAAAGGCATACACTTTACCGGTATCCCCAACTAATTTACTTAGAAAAAGGGTGTCGTGGCCATTACCACAAGTTGCGTCCACGACGGTTCCCCCTTTGCTTACAGCCTTTTCTAAAAGTTTATGTGCAAAAGGGATGGCACCTTCTAAAATCATCCATGTTCATCCTTCCGTGAAGTTGCTTTTACTTGTTATGACAAGTGTAACATTAAAAATACTCAAGAGCGACAAATTTTATCATGACATGGCACGAATCTTGACAAATAATCTTTCATTCTCTACAATTCTAGTATCCGTATACATAGGTTAATGGGTATTTATACCCTTTTTACATAATCGTTTGTCGTCATTGAAAAGGTTAGTGTCCTCCAAGTAAAAGGATTGTATTTACGATGGAGTTAAAGAGAACTAGGGAGGTAAAGCAGTGAGTTATAATCATAAGGAAATTGAACGGAAATGGCAGAAGTATTGGTTAGAGAACAAAACCTTCAAGACGGACATCCATTCAGATAAGAAGAAGATTTATGCTCTCGATATGTTCCCTTATCCGTCTGGATCCGGTCTTCACGTAGGTCACCCAGAAGGGTATACTGCAACGGATATTGTTTCTCGAATGAAGCGAATGCAAGGTTATGAAGTCTTACACCCGATGGGTTGGGATGCTTTCGGGCTTCCGGCAGAACAATATGCCCTAGATACTGGAAATAGTCCAGCAGAGTTTACAGAAAAGAATATCGCGACATTTAAGAGACAAATTCAAGAGCTCGGTTTTTCCTATGACTGGGATCGGGAATTTAGTACAACAGACCCTGAATATTATAAGTGGACCCAGTGGATTTTTATTAAGCTATATGAAAAAGGCTTAGCTTATATGGATGAAGTAGAAGTTAACTGGTGTCCAGCTTTAGGCACGGTCTTAGCTAATGAAGAAGTTATCGACGGTAAAAGTGAACGAGGTGGTCACCCAGTAGTGAAGAAGCCGATGAGGCAATGGGTGTTAAAAATCACCGAATACGCTGATCGTCTTTTAGAAGACTTAGAAGAGCTCGATTGGCCTGAAAATATTAAAGAAATGCAACGGAACTGGATTGGTCGCTCAGAAGGTGCAGAGGTCACTTTCGAAGTAAAAGGCCATGACGAGACGTTCAAAGTCTTTACGACGAGACCAGATACTTTGTTTGGAGCAACCTATGCAGTCCTTGCCCCAGAGCATAAGTTAGTGGAAAAGATTGTTACAGAGGAACAGCGTGAAACGGTCGAAGCCTATGTTGAAGAAGTAAGAAATAAAACAGAAATCGAACGTACCGATACAACAAAAGAAAAAACAGGTGTTTTCACCGGTGCCTATGCTATCAACCCTGTGAATAATCAAGAGATTCCAATTTGGATTGCTGATTATGTTTTAGCAAGCTATGGTACAGGTGCCATTATGGCCGTTCCAGCCCATGATGAAAGGGACTATGAATTCGCAAAGACCTTTGATCTACCAATTGTAGAAGTTGTTAAAGGTGGAAATATCGAAGAGGCTGCTTATACAGGGGACGGCGAACATATTAATTCAGACTTTATCAATGGTATGCAGAAGGATGAAGCGATCGAAACGATGCTTCAATGGTTAGAAGAGAATAACAAAGGGAAAAGAAAGGTTACCTACCGCTTAAGGGATTGGACTTTCTCCCGTCAGCGTTATTGGGGAGAACCTATTCCTATTATCCACTGGGAGGATGGTTCTATTACAACTGTTCCAGAGGACGAACTTCCATTAGAACTACCTGAAATGGATGAGATTAAGCCTTCAGGAACCGGGGAATCGCCATTAGCTAATAGCGATTGGATCCATGTAACCTGTCCAGAAACAGGAATGAAAGGTCGTCGTGAAACAAATACGATGCCACAATGGGCAGGAAGTTCTTGGTATCATTTACGTTTTATCGACCCGCATAATGATGAACAAATCGCTGATCCTGAATTACTCAAGAAATGGTTACCGGTCGACCTATATATTGGAGGAGCAGAGCATGCTGTATTACACCTCCTCTATGCACGTTTCTGGCATAAATTCTTATACGATATCGGAGTAGTGCCGACGAAAGAGCCTTATGAAAAGCTCTTTAACCAAGGGATGATTTTAGGAGAAAATAATGAAAAAATGAGTAAATCCCTAGGAAACGTCGTCAACCCTGATGATATTATTGAATCCCATGGAGCTGATACGTTACGTTTATACGAAATGTTCATGGGTCCCCTCGATGCTGATGTAGCTTGGTCGACAGAAGGCTTAGATGGTGCCCGTCGTTTCCTTGATCGAGTATGGCGCCTAATTATTAACGAAGAAGGTCAAGTATCAGATAAAATTGTCGACGAACCAACCGAAGCATTAGAGAAAATCTACCATCAAACAGTTAAGAAAGTTACAGAAGATTACGAAAACTTACACTTTAACACAGCGATTTCACAAATGATGGTTTTCGTTAACGAAGCTTATCGAGCTGATAAAATTTCTAAGGAATATATTGAAGGCTTTGTAAAATTACTCTATCCGATTGTACCTCATATTGGGGAAGAGTTATGGGATCGCTTAGGAAATGAGGACACTATTACGTATGAACCGTGGCCGACTTACGATGAAAGTAAGTTAGTTGAAGATGAAGTAGAAATCGTCCTTCAAGTAATGGGACGAGTGCGTTCGAAAGTTAAAGTCGCCAAGGATACATCGAAAGAGGAATTAGAAAAAATAGCTTTAGAAGATGAGAAGATTCAAAAATGGATCGAAGGAAAGACAATTCGCAAGGTGATTGTCGTGCCAGGAAAATTAGTTAACATTGTAGCAAATTAAACCATCACTAATAATTAACGAGAAAATATGAATACCCTAGATTTAGTCCTATACTAGACCTAGGGTATTTTCTTTTTTAGAAGAACTTCTTTAACAGTTGAGGGAATTTCTATAAAAATCCAAGAATAACGAAAAATTCATCGAAGATTAAAATTGAAAAGAAACTGTAACATAAATTTAAGTAAAAAATACGTCGTTTTATGTTATGCTTAAGAAGGATGATAAGAAAATGATAAGAAAAGTGAGTTTAATAGATAAATGAGAAAAATAAGGTGGTAAAAATGATAGAGTTAATCGACGTATATAAAACGTATCCCAATGGAGTTACGGCCGCAAATGGTTTAAATATAAAAATAGATCAGGGTGAATTTGTCTATATTGTAGGTCCGAGTGGAGCAGGTAAATCGACCTTTATTCGAATGATTTATCGGGAAGAAGTCCCAACAAAAGGAGAAATTAGAATACAAGACATTGAATTATCTAAATTAAAGCAAAGAGAAATTCCTTATTTCCGCAGACAAATAGGAGTCGTTTTCCAAGACTTCAAGCTCTTACCAAGGTTAACGGTTTATGAAAACGTCGCCTTTGCTTTAGAAGTTATTGAAATGTCTCCTGATAAGATCAAGTCGCGAGTGATGGAAGTCCTTGACTTGGTAGGTTTAAAACATAAGGCGCGATCTTTTCCTAGTGAGTTATCTGGAGGAGAGCAACAACGGGTTTCTATTGCCCGGGCAATAGCGAATTATCCAAAAATAGTAATTGCTGATGAACCGACCGGGAACTTAGACCCAGACACTTCTTGGTCAATTATGCGAATTTTGGAAGAGATTAACAATAGAGGAACTACGATTATTATGGCGACCCATAGTAAAGAGATTGTAAATACAGTAAAAAAACGAGTCATTGCCATCGAAAATGGAATGGTTGTAAGGGACGAAGAACAAGGGGTTTATGGCTATGAAATTTAGTACATTGAAGCGACATTTCAGAGAAGGTATGAAAAATGTGATTCGCAATGGTTGGATGTCTGTAGCATCTATCGGAGCGGTAACTGTTACCCTTATATTAGTAGGGACTTTTATAATCCTAATGCTTAACATTAATCAGATGACGATAAAGGTTGAAGAGGATGTCCAAATAAAAGCTTTAATAGAAGTAACAGCTGAAGAAGATGAAATTAAGGAACTCGGTGAAAAGATAGGAGCCATATCTGGCGTAGAGAGCGTTGACTTTTCTTCTAAAGAGGACGAGTTCCAAAACTTAATTGAAGATATGGGAGAGCAAGGGAAGGCTTGGGAATTGTATGAACAAGATAACCCATTAAATCACGCCTACATTGTAAAGGCGAAAGAGCCTCAAGAAACCGAGTCCATCGCTAAGCAAATTGAACGGTTAGATCATGTATATAAAGTAAATTATGGACAAGATGTGGTTCCCAAGTTATTTAAATTTAACAACTATGTAAGGATCACAGGTGCCATTTTAATTACGGCCCTTGTGTTAACAGCTATCTTTTTAATCTCGAACACGATTAAGTTAACGATTATGGCAAGAAGTGAAGAAATAGGAATTATGAAGTTAGTTGGAGCAACTAACGCCTTTATTCGTTGGCCCTTTTTTGTGGAAGGTTTTTTACTAGGTGTACTTGGTTCTATTCTCCCAATTACACTTTTAAGTCTAGGTTATAGTTACATCTATAACTCCCTAGTCGGTCAAACAACCTTTCCTTTCGTTGAGTTAATACCTTTAAGTCCCTTTTTATGGAAGCTGTCATTAATTATTGTATTAATTGGCGCATTGATTGGTATGTGGGGTAGTGGTATGAGCGTTCGTAAGTTTTTAAAAGTATAGCAGGTTAATAACATCAAGAAGGAGAGTGTTCAATGAGTAAACGACTTACCAACCTATTTATAGCGCTATTAGTTCTTACGTTTACTTTTAGCTCTAATCTTTCTTTTGTTGAAGCAAGTGCTAGTAATTCAGAAAAAATAAGAAAATTAGAAGAGCAAGAGCAAAATCTTAAGTATAAGACGGATAAAGTAGAACAGGATAAGCGTGAGATTAATCAGAAGATGGACAAGAACCAAAAAGAACAGTCTTCTCTTGAAAAAAAACTAGCCTCTATAGAAGAGGAGCTAGTTAGGACTAGGGAAGATATTCAGTCTGTCAATACTAGTATTGACTCGACGGAAAAAGAAATTAATCGACTAGAGGGAGAAATTGATCAATTACATGATGAAATTGATGTACTCGAGGGGAGAATAGAAGAGAGAAATAAAGTGTTAAAAAATCGCCTCCGTTCGATTCAAGAAAGAGGAGGTAAATCTCGTTTTCTATCGGTTCTATTTGGTGCACAGGATTTCACAGACTTTATCATGCGTTCTACGGCTGTAAATACCATTATGGATCAAGACCGTAGTATTATGGAAGAACACCAAAGAGACCAACTCGCTTTAGCGGATAAGAAAGTAGAGGTAGAAACAAAAAAATCCGAAGTAGTTCAACAACGTGAGAAACTAGAGAAAAAGAAAAACAAATTAGAAAGTTTAAAAGCTCAACTTGATGAGCAAAAGGCGGAACAGAGCCGTTTGAAAAAAGAGCTAGAAGCGGAGTATGCGGAGTTAGAAGAGTATGAATTGACACTAGAAGAACAAAAAGAGATTTACGAAAAAGAAGCAGAAGCAATCAAAAAGTTAAAGGCTTTAGCTGAAGAAGAGATGCTTCAAGTACAACAATCGTCATCTTCCTCCTCGTTTTCTTCAAACCAGTCTAATAAAGCAAGTATACGTGAAAGTTCTGGAGGAAGTAAGGTAATTAACAACAATAAACCAACGGGAAATGGTGTTTTGTTAAAACCAGTTAATGCATCTGTTAATAGCGGATTTAGAACGGCAGAAAGACCTAATCACAAAGGAGTTGATATAGCAGCACCAACAGGTACTCCCGTTTACGCAGCGGAGTCTGGTATTGTGACCAAAGTAGTTACTGGTTGCCCAGATGCGGAAAAGAATAGATCTTGTGGTAGTGGTTTTGGTAATCACATTTATATTACTCATTTAATTAATGGTAGAAAGATAACTACTGTTTATGCTCACTTATCGAGTGTAAAGGTTAGCCCTGGAACTAAAGTATCAAGAGGACAAGTCATAGGTACTGTTGGAAATACCGGAAATTCATCTGGTTCACATTTACATTTTGAAGTGCATGAAGGTGGTTTTGACGGACACTCAAGTGCTCGAAATCCGGAG
>CALJVC010000067.1 GCA_937974845.1 uncultured Pseudogracilibacillus sp.
AGATTGTCCGATACTATCAGAAAGAAAAAAGTTGATAGGCATAGGCTTCTTGTTTATGATAAACTAAAGAATGAATCCATTTATAACAATTTGAGGTGGAGTAATGAAGATTAGAAAACATCAGTTAGTCGTTATGTTAGTCATGACCTTTGCAATCGGCTTTTTCCTAGCGATTTTATCGATTAATCTTTTGAAGCCTTTTGCATTAAATGAGGGTACTGCTACAGATGGACTGACAAACAGTAGCACAATTTCTTTTGAAGAAAGTTTAGAGAATATTAAGACCGCTTATGATTTAATAAACGAATATTATTTTGAAGAGGTAGATTCAGAAGCCCTATTAGAAGGAGCTATTCAAGGAATGTTAGAAAAGCTCGATGATCCTTATAGTTCCTATATGAATGAAGAAGCGATGAAACGGTTTAATGAACAAATCGAATCTTCTTTCCAGGGGATTGGCGCAGAAGTTAGCATGGTAGATGATGTGGTGACGATTGTTGCACCGATTAAGGATTCTCCTGCTGAGAAGGCTGGACTAAGGGCGAATGACCAAATTTTAAAGGTGGACGATGAACCTCTAGATGGTCTAGATTTAAATGAAGCTGTCGAAAAAATTCGTGGAGAAAAAGGAACGAAAGTGGTTCTCTTGATCAAGCGAGAAGGGGCAAGCAAGCCCTTTGAAGTAACCGTCGTTCGGGATGAAATTCCTGTGATTACAGTAAAGTCTGAGCTAGAGAAGGTTGATGGTAAGAAGACGGGTATTATTCAAATAAGCACCTTTTCCGAGGAAACAGCAGTAGAATTTGCGGAGGCTTTAGAAGAATTAGAATCGGAAGGCATTGAAGGCTTAGTCATTGATGTTCGAGGAAATCCTGGTGGTTTACTCCATTCGATCGAAGATATTTTACAGCACTTTGTTCCGAAGGATATTCCATATTTACAAACAGAAGACCGTCAAGGTAATCGTGAAAAATTTTATACAGATTTAGAGGAGAAAAAACCTTATCCAATTAGTGTATTAATCGATGAAGGTAGTGCATCGGCCTCAGAAATTTTAGCCGTCGCACTGAAAGAAATTGGTTATGACGTCGTCGGAAAAACAAGCTTTGGAAAAGGAACGGTACAACAAGCGATTCCTCTTACAGAAGATCGTAACGGTAGTACGATTAAACTAACCTTTTATAAGTGGTTATCGCCGGAAGGAAATTGGATTAACGAGGTCGGAGTTGAACCGACGGTCGAACAGAGCCAGCCGGATTTTTATTACGGTAGTCCTATTGTGATCGAAGGAGAACCATTACAAGTAGATGATGCCGGTGAGCAGGTGGAAAATGCTCAAGTCCTTCTCGATGGTATAGGCTATACTCTTGGACGAAAAGATGGATATTTCGATGAGAAAATGGAGAAAGAGGTTAAGGCTTTCCAGAAGGATCAAGGATTGAAGGTAACTGGAAAAATTGATAAGAAAACGGCAGCGGCAATAGAACGGGAGGCTATGGAACAAATTAGGGAAGGAAAGCAAGATTTACAAAAGAAAAAAGCCTTAGAGGTGTTGTATAAGTAAGGTAGGGGATTAGTAAATGCTTGAAGAATGGGGAAGACAATTAGTCCAAGGAGTAGGGCGGATGTTTTTAAATCCGCTCTTCTATTGGAGTTTTATTGTATTAATCATTGCAGGAGCTCGTCGTATAAGGGAAGAACGTAAATATTTTGGAGTAAAGGTTAACGATTATTTTAAAGAAATAGAAAGAAGTTTTTGGTTGGCTTTTCTTTTTGCTTTCATTCTTTCCTTATTATCGCTTGGTCTTGGTTTTGTCTGGTCACAGGAGCTGATTTATCTTTTTGCTTTCGTGACGATTATTTTAAGTATTACCGGTTCATTTCAGTTGTTAGCACCGGCTTATACTTTAGGAATTACATTTTTTCTCTATATGCTTGTCTTGATTTTTTTCAAGGAATCCTTTTCTTTTACGGAAGGATTCTCTATTTTATCTGACCGAGACGGTGCGATGTTTGCCTTATTATTAGCCCTATTAATGTTTGTTGAAGCGTTTTTATTAATGCAGGCGAAGGAAGGGGATCTTTTTAGTCGTCTTAGGTTAAGTGAACGGGGGCTTTGGTTAGGGGAACAACAAGTTAAACGGCTTCTTATCGTACCGGTCTTTTTATTGATTCCTACGGATACGATGGACGGAGTACAACCGTTGTTGCCTTATTTTCAAATAGGCGATACAACCTATTACATAACTTTACTACCTTTTCTTCTAGGTAGCCAATTAACGTCTATTACGACACCGATGATCGTGTTTAAAAAGCGTGTCGTTAGTCAGAAGTTTCTCTTAGCTACCATTACCCTTGCGCTTGCGATTCTTAGTTTTTTCCATCCATTCTTTATTTTACTCACGGTGCTGGTGGCGGTTATTGGAACCGAATGGATTACCTATAAAAATAAGCTCCGCAATCGTTACGGGGTACCATTTTTTGCACCGCAGAAGGAAGGGATTCGCGTCTTAACTACGCTGCCTGGAAGTCGTGCTAAAGAGTTAGAAATTTTACCCGGGGAAATAATAAAGAAAGTAAACGGGATCCCGGTCTCAAATTCCCATGAGTTTTACGAAGCTTTACAAACGAGCGGTGCTTTTTTCAAGTTAGAAGTTCTCGACCATAACCAAGAAGTTCGTTTTATTCAAAGTGCTTTTTATGCTAATGATCATCATGAACTAGGATTAATTTTCCCAGAAGAACCATACGAACAACGTGTAACGTACATGTTAAAAAAGGTTACAAAAGAAAAGTAATGTAGATAATTTTGACAAACTTTCGATAAAATCGTAAAACGTAATAATTACGATTTACAAAATTCTTTTCCTTCGCTATAATTAAAACTGTTACTATAGCTTATGTTAAATTTAAGGAAAGGAATATTAATATGAAGAAATATAGAGTCCCTTTAGTTGTGTTGTTACTTAGCCTTAGTCTTGTCGTTACTGCTTGTAATAAAGACGAATTAATGACAGTTTATCGGGAAGCTGACCTGTCTGTTTATACGACAATTTATCCGATTCAATTTATTGTAGAGGAAATCGGTGATGAAATCGTTGAGGTAGAATCGATCTATCCTCCGGGGGTAGATGCGCATAGCTATGAGCCGACGTCGAAAGAAATGACGGCGATAGCGGAAGCCGATGCTTTTATCTACTTTGGTCCTAGTATGGAGGGGTTCGTTTCTTCGGCGGAAGAGGCGTTGGAGAAGGAAGAAGTAGAGCTTGTTGCTTTGGAGAATTACGATGAAATTTTTGAAAAGCCAAAGGTTGATACCGAAGCGACTGAAGAGGAAGAGACGGTTGCTGAACATGAAAGAAATCCCCATGTGTGGATCGACCCTTTACGGATGATGATGATGGTTGAAGTCATAGGGGATAAGATGATTGAGCTTGCACCAGAGCACGAAGAATTATTTGAAGAAAATAAAAAGGCTTTGCTCGTTGAGTTACAAAAGTTAGAGGATCAGTTTAAACAGGAATTAGCCGACAAGGAAAAGAAATATATGATTGTCCCCCATGCAGCGTATAGTTATTGGGAGGAACGTTACGGCATAGAAGAAATTGCCCTTAGCGGCCTTTCTCCTTCCGAAGAGGCTTCCCAAAAATATTTAACGGAGGTTATTGAGAAGGCAGAAAAAGAAGGTATCACAGCCTTATTTTATGAGCAAAATACTCCAGATAAATTAATAGAAATTCTAAAGGATGAGTTAGGGGCTGAAACTTATACCTTGCACAACTTATCGGTTTTAACTGAAGAAGATATTGAAGCGGAAGAAAACTATATTACGTTAATGGAGAAAAATATCGACACTTTAGTCGAAGCCTTCGAATAGAAAAAAGAAGGAACGTGGAAAAGACGCCAGTAATCGTGGCGTCTTTTTTTATAATGAGTAATCGGTCAAGCTATAAAGCATCATGAGAAGGGTTAAACTATAGGTATGACAATAGAAGATCTTACTTAGTGTTTTTAAGTTTACGAGCTTAGTTTTTTGAGATGTTTTAAGAAATAGATAAATGGAATACTCGTTCGGCCATATGATACAATAAATACAAACAATTTTCGACGTAAGGTGGAGAGAGTGGCATGGCTGAAAAGTTTAAGTTAGTCTCTTCGTTCAAGCCTCAAGGAGATCAACCGAAGGCTATTGAACGCTTAGTTCAACAAGTAAAAGATGGGAATAATCATTTGACCTTGTTAGGGGCGACAGGTACGGGGAAGACTTTTACTATTTCTAATGTAATTGAACAAGTCAATCGTCCGACCTTAGTCATGGCGCACAATAAAACTTTAGCAGGTCAATTATATAGTGAATTTAAAGAGTTTTTTCCCCATAATGCAGTTGAATACTTTGTAAGTTACTATGACTACTATCAACCGGAAGCCTATGTACCATCGACGGATACGTATATTGAAAAGGATGCAAGTATCAACGATGAAATTGATAAGTTACGTCACTCGGCTACGTCGGCTTTATTTGAAAGGCGAGACGTCTTAATTGTAGCGAGTGTTTCTTGTATATATGGTTTAGGTTCGCCGGAAGAATATCGTGAACAAGTAATTTCTTTACGTGTAGGAATGGAAGTTGAACGGGACGCTTTACTACGTAACCTCGTCGACGTTCAATATGAACGGAACGATATCGATTTTCAACGGGGAACCTTCCGGGTACGAGGCGATATTGTTGAAATTATTCCTGCGAGTCGGGAACAGGATGTAATAAGGATTGAATTTTTTGGAGATGAAATCGATCGAATTCGAGAGGTCGACGCTTTAACTGGAGAGGTTCTTGGCGATCGTGAACATGTGGCTATTTTCCCTGCTTCCCACTTCGTTACCCGGGAAGAAAAAATGAAAATAGCAATACGTAACATCGAAGCAGAACTGGAAGAACGTCTAAAAGAGCTCCGGGCAGAAAATAAGCTTTTAGAGGCCCAACGCTTAGAGCAGAGAACGAACTATGATTTAGAAATGATGCGAGAAATGGGCTTTTGTTCAGGTATTGAAAACTATTCCCGGCATTTAACCTTGCGGGAACCTGGCTCTACTCCTTATACTTTGCTTGACTATTTTCCAGATGATTTCTTATTAATTATCGATGAATCCCATGCGACCCTTCCTCAAGTTCGAGGAATGTATAATGGTGACCAGGCGAGAAAGCAGATGCTTGTCGACCACGGATTTCGCTTACCCTCCGCCTTAGATAACCGGCCTTTAAAGTTTGAAGAGTTTGAGAAGAAAATGAACCAAGCTATCTACGTATCGGCGACACCTGGTCCTTATGAATTAGAACATACCGAGGAAGTCGTTGAACAAATTATTCGACCGACAGGTTTATTAGATCCAGAGGTAGAAGTTCGTCCGGTCGAAGGACAAATTGATGACTTAATTCATGAGATTAATAAGCGAATCGAACGGGATGAACGGGTACTAATTACGACGTTAACGAAGCGGATGTCGGAGGATTTAACGGACTATTTAAAGGAGCTTGACTATAAGGTAGCTTACCTTCATTCGGAAGTAAAGACGTTAGAGAGAATTGAGATTATTCGGGATCTCCGTTTGAAAAAATATGATGTCCTTGTCGGTATTAACTTATTACGAGAAGGTCTTGATATTCCGGAAGTATCCTTAGTCGCAATATTAGACGCCGATAAGGAAGGGTTTTTACGTTCTGAGCGTTCCTTAATTCAGACGATGGGTCGAGCAGCTCGGAATGAAAATGGAAAAGTAATCATGTATGCCGATCGAATTACTCCATCGATGCAAGTAGCAATCGATGAGACGAATCGACGTCGACGGATTCAACAGGAATACAATGAAGTCCATGGAATTGTACCAAAAACGATTAAAAAAGATGTTCGAGAGCTTATTCGAGCTACGGTTGTTGCGGAGGAAGAGACGGAATATAAAGATGCGTCGTTAACAGATATTTTAAAGATGCCGAAGAAAGAACAGCTAAAATTACTTGAGCAGATGGAAGAAGAGATGAAACAAGCAGCGAAAGATTTACAATTTGAAAGAGCGACAGAATTACGTGATTTAATCTTTGAACTGCGTGTAGAAATAGAGTCTTAGGGAGGAAGTATTCATTCATGCCTGCAAAATATATTAAGGTTCGAGGTGCAAGAGCCCATAATTTAAAAGGAATCGATATCGATATCCCTAAACATAAGCTCGTCGTTGTAACTGGACTTTCGGGTTCGGGAAAGTCCTCCTTAGCCTTCGATACGATTTATGCTGAGGGACAGAGAAGGTATGTCGAATCGTTATCGGCCTATGCACGACAATTTCTAGGTCAAATGAATAAGCCGGAGGTAGATTTAATTGAGGGTTTGTCCCCGGCTATTTCAATCGATCAAAAAACGACAAGTCAAAACCCACGTTCAACTGTAGCTACGATTACAGAGATTTACGACTATTTACGCCTTCTATATGCTCGAATCGGTCGGCCTTATTGTCCAGAGCACGGAATTGAGATTCGTTCACAAACAGTCCAGCAAATGGTTGACCGGGTACTATCCTTACCGGAACGTAGCCGGATTCAGATTTTGGCACCTATTGTTTCGGGACGAAAGGGCGAGCATGTTCAAGTTTTTGAACGTTTACAGAAGGAAGGTTTTGTTCGGGTACGAGTCGATGGAGAGATGTATGAGGTTACCGATGAAATTCAACTAAATAAAAATCAGACCCATTCGATTGAAGTGGTCGTCGATCGACTTATTGTAAAAGAAGGTATCGAAGGTCGTTTAACAGACTCGATTGAGACAGCTTTACCTTTAGGAAAGGGTAGGGTAATTATTGATGTCATCGGTGAGGAAGAAATCATGATGAGTGAAAATCACGCTTGTCCAGAGTGTGGTTTTTCCCTAGAGGAGCTAGAACCCCGGCTTTTTTCTTTCAATAGTCCTTATGGTGCCTGTGAGGCCTGTGATGGTTTAGGCACAAAGCTAGAAGTCGACGTTGATGCTGTAATTCCCGATTGGGATAAAAGTTTAAAAGAACATGCGATTATCGCTTGGAAGCCGGTACGGTCCCAATACTATCCACAACTTTTACAAGCTGTGTGTGAACATTATGGAATTGATATGGATTGTCCAGTTCGGGAGTTACCGAAAGAACAGCTAGATAAAATTTTGTACGGTAGTGGAGAAGAACGGATAACCTTTACATATACGAGTGACTTTGGGAAAAAGAAAACGAGCGAAATACAATTTGAAGGAGTTTTGAACAATATTGCTCGCCGATATCATCAGTCTTCTTCGGATTTTGTACGCTCTACTTTAGAGGAGTATATGGCTGAAAGTGCATGTCCTACTTGTAAAGGGCATCGTTTAAATAAACAAGCTCTATCTGTAAAAGTGGCTGGAAAGCACATTAGTGAAGTGACCGACTTGTCTATCGATGAAGCGTTAGATTTCTTAGCGAGCCTTGATTTAAGTGAAAAAGAAAGGCAAATTGCTAAGCTAATTTTGAAAGAAATTGAAGATCGTCTTACTTTTTTAAGAAACGTTGGTTTGAATTATTTAACCTTATCACGTTCTTCCGGAACCTTATCCGGAGGAGAAGCCCAGCGGATTCGTTTAGCAACGCAAATCGGTTCAGCTTTAACCGGAGTCCTTTATGTCTTGGATGAGCCATCGATTGGTTTACATCAACGGGACAACAACCGATTAATTAAAACGTTACAAGAAATGAGGGATCTCGATAATACGTTAATCGTTGTCGAGCACGATGAAGATACGATGTTAGCAGCAGATTGGATTATCGATATTGGTCCTGGCGCTGGTGAGCATGGTGGGGAGGTTGTTGCAAGTGGGACACCGAAACAGATCATGCGAAGGAAGACTTCCCTCACCGGTAATTACTTATCTGGTCGTAAGTTTATTCCTTTACCTGATGAACGTCGTCAACCGGATGGTCGTTTTATCGAAGTTATCGAAGCGGAAGAAAACAATTTAAAATCGATTGATGTTCGCTTTCCTATCGGCGTGTTCACAGTAGTTACAGGAGTATCCGGTTCTGGAAAAA
Organism: uncultured Pseudogracilibacillus sp.; assembly: GCA_937974845.1. Lineage (GTDB taxonomy): Bacteria > Bacillota > Bacilli > Bacillales > Amphibacillaceae > Pseudogracilibacillus. The sequence goes on from CALJVC010000067.1 coordinate 8,074, forward strand.
GCACCCTTGTGAACGATATTTTATATAAATCTTTAGCCAAGCATCTATATAGTTCCAAGGCTCGTCCAGGCAAGCATAAGAAAATTAAAGGCTTAGAACATATCGATAAGGTAATCGATATCAACCAGGCACCGATTGGCCGAACTCCTCGGTCGAACCCGGCGACCTATACCGGTGTCTTTGATGATATTCGTGAGGTATTTAGCCAAACGAACGAAGCGAAAATGCGAGGATATAAAAAAGGCCGCTTTAGTTTTAATGTAAAGGGTGGCCGGTGTGAAGCTTGTCGTGGAGATGGAATTATTAAAATAGAAATGCACTTTTTACCCGATGTTTACGTCCCTTGTGAAGTATGTAAGGGTAAACGGTATAATCGTGAAACCTTAGAGATTACATTTAAAGGTAAGACGATAGCGGATGTTTTAGATATGCGAGTTGAGGAAGCTTTAGATTTCTTTGCGAATATTCCTCGAATTAAACGAAAATTACAAACCCTTGTCGATGTTGGTTTAGGTTATATTAAATTAGGCCAACCGGCGACGACCTTATCTGGAGGAGAAGCCCAACGAGTAAAGTTAGCAAGTGAGCTTCATAAACGTTCAACAGGAAAAACCTTCTATATTTTAGATGAACCGACGACCGGTTTGCATACTGATGATATTCAACGACTTTTACTTGTGCTTCAACGTTTAGTCGATAACGGAGATACGGTTGTCATTATAGAGCATAACCTAGATGTGATAAAAACCGCCGATTATATTATTGACTTAGGTCCGGAAGGTGGAGAAGGCGGTGGTTCTGTTATTGCTACGGGAACGCCGGAGGAAATTTCGGAAGTAGAACAGTCGTATACGGGCCATTTTTTAAAACGAATTATCGAAAGGGATCGTAAACGAATGAAAAACCTCACCCTCGATTAAGGGTGGTAAAGCTAGTAAGCAGAAACGTTTCCTTGTTGCAAGTCATTACGTACAATAATATCACTAAATAATTTGTAGGGTTAAAGGTGGGTGTGAATATGAAGCCAATTGAAATGAAGGAAGTTCAAGCACAGTTAGAAAGGTTTCAAAATAAAGAGGTTTATATTCATTTAGAAACGACTAATGGTGCCTATGCCAGTCATTTCGGTAATAAGGGTGTCAATGTAGGTGCCTATATTCGAAATGCTAAGCTCCGCTATACGAATGCGGTTATTAAAGGAGATGCAGCTAGTTATCGTGTCGGGATTAAGACAGAGTTAGGTTGGGTTTATGCAGAGGGCTTAACTGATTGGGAAATGTATGAGGAACAGTTGCTTCTTGCTGGCCACGATGCTGATGGTCGGTTAATGGTTGCTTTACAAATAAGTGAAAGGCCCTTTGAATAGTAGCCTGTAGGAGGTTTTATATATGGAAAAAACTCATAGCCATGTTGTCATCGTTTATCCTCATCCTGACGATGAGTCCTTTGGTGCTTCCGGAGTAGCAAAAAAGTTTCGTTCGCAAAATGTACCGGTAACTTACCTGTGCGGTACTTTAGGTGAGATGGGGAGAAACATGGGGACCCCACCCTTTGCTAATAGGGAGACCTTGCCTGAAATTCGTAAAAAAGAATTAGCAGATGCTTGTCGCCATTTAGATATTGATTATCAACTTTTAGGTTATCGTGATAAAACGATCGAGTTTGAACCTTTAGATGAAGTGGCTACTAAGGTGAAGGAAACATTAGAAAGTTTAAACCCGAAACCTTCTTTAGTTGTCACCCATTATCCAGGTCATGGAGTCCATCCGGACCACAATGCTTTAGCTGAAGCGACAATCGAAGCGGTAAGAAGAATGAAGCCCGAGGAGCGGCCAATAGTTTGGGCTGCAGCGATTACGAATAATTTTGAAGAGGAGTTAGGGCAACCGGATGTGGTCATTACTTTAGGGGACGACTTTGAATTTAAGTTACAAGCTATTTTAAAGCACCGTTCCCAGGCTGAGGGTATGTTACGAAAATTAGAATCTCCAGCAAAGGAAGAAGAAGAATACATTAAAGGCTTGAAAAAACGCCTTGGTCAGGAGCGCTTTTTCCTTTGGAAGTTTGATGAGTAAGGCCTCTTGTTTGTACGGCTATGTGGATGAAAGGTTTCACATAGCCGTTTTTCCTCTTTTCCTAATAGTTCCCTATAGGCTTGGAAGATAGAAATTAATAGAAAATATTAATAAAAACATGTACTATTATGTAAAAAGACGATTTATGCCTTTGCCTATAGGTGTAGGTTAAAGAGAAGTGGGTATGCTTTATACATCTGGAGGCAATCAATTTGGAGGTGTGACAATGCCTGTAGTCAGAACAAAGGATCTTTTAGATAACTTTAATTTAACCCTCGTGGCGGGGGCCGATGGAATTCATCGTGAAATCCTTTCCAATGATATTTCACGGCCAGCCTTTGAGATGACAGGGTTTTTTGAATATTATCCTAAGGAAAGGATTCAAATAATTGGTAAGGCTGAGATGAATTATTTTTTGCGTCTGTCTCCGGAAGAACAGTACGACAGAGCAAGAAGACTCTGCACTGACGTAACGCCGGGAATTGTCGTCTCAAATTGGTTAGATATCCCTGAGCCTTTAATAGAAGCGGCGAATGAAGCCGGTGTACCGATTTTGAAATCCCCCCGAACGACGAATCGGGTTGTTGTTCGTATTACTAACTTTCTTGGTTCGAAATATGCACCGACGACAGCCGTCCACGGAGTCTTGGTCGATATTTACGGTGTCGGTGTATTGATTATGGGAAAGAGCGGGGTAGGAAAGAGCGAGACCGCTTTAGAACTTGTAAAGCGTGGTCATCGACTTGTCGCTGATGATAGTGTAGAAATTCGTCAGGAAGATTATGACACCTTAATTGGTAATGCGCCTCCTTTAATTGAACATCTATTAGAAATTCGTGGTCTAGGTATTTTAAATGTCATGACTTTGTTCGGAGCGGGTGCAGTAATTAGGAATAAGCGAATTTCCTATGCCATACAATTAGAGTTATGGGATGAAAACAAACAATATGAACGTTTAGGTATTGAAGAAGATACGATGACAATTTTAGATGTGACGATACCAAAGGCGACGATACCGGTTCGCCCTGGACGAAATTTAGCTGTAATTATCGAAGTAGCAGCGATGAATTTTCGTTTAAAACGAATGGGAGTCAACGCTGCAGAAGACTTTTCTGAACAGTTAACGACTATGATCGAAAGCAAAGGCGAAAATAATTACTTTTAGCCGACAAGTGTATGAAAGAGGAGGGGTATGGATTGACCTGTCAGGGCGAAGCACTAGATCGAGTTTTTCTTGAACTCGGCCCTTTCACCATTTACTGGTACGGGGTAATTATTGCTAGTGCAATTTTTATTGGACTATACTTAACAACAAAAGAAGCAGAAAAGGTAGGAATAGATAAAGATCTTCCGACAGACCTATTGATTGTTGCAACACCTATTGCAATTATTTTTGCACGAATTTATTATGTTATTTTTGAATGGGAGCGCTATAAGGAAGGACCTTTTTGGAAAGTGTTCGCTATCTGGGAGGGTGGAATTGCCATCCACGGTGCGCTCATTGGAGCGATACTAACGACGATTATTTTTGCACGGATCAAAAAAGTCTCTTTCTGGAAAGTAGCAGATATTGCAGCTCCTAGTTTAATTTTAGGGCAAGCCATTGGCCGTTGGGGAAACTTTATGAACCAGGAAGCCCATGGTGGTCCTGTATCGACCAATGTTTATGAAAACTTTATAAAATATTTACCGAACTTTATTAATGAACAAATGTGTATTGATGGAATTCTTTACCATCCGACGTTTTTGTATGAATCAGGATGGAACTTACTTGTCTTTATTGGTCTACTTTTTTTACGTAGGCAAAACCCTGTCAGAGGAGAAGTCTTTTTAACTTATTTACTTGCCTATTCAATCGGGCGTTTCTTTATCGAAGGCTTGCGTACGGATAGTTTGATGTTATTCGGCGTCTTACGTCAGGCACAAGTCTTGTCGTTAGTCATTATCCTTCTAGCGATTGGATTAATGGTGTACCGTCGTAAGGGTAAGCGGTGTGAAGAACGTTATAATGATTAATGATTGTAATAAGATGGGAAGGGATCTTTGTTTTGTTACAAATTGCTAAACGCGGATTGAAGGAAGGATTGTCATTAGGCTGGACTTTAGGGAAAATTATCTTCCCTATTACTATTGCGGTAACTATTTTACAATATACTCCAGTGTTGCCTTGGTTGATTGAACTCGTCGCTCCTTTAATGAAAGTATTAGGTTTACCTGGGGAAGCAGCCATGCCCCTTATATTAGGGAATGCCCTAAATTTATATGCAGCTATCGGTGCCATCGTTTCTTTTGAGTTCACAGTAAAAGAAGTATTTATTATGGCTATGATGTTATCTTTTTCCCATAACTTATTTATTGAATCAGCCTTGGCCCATCGGGTTGGTGTCAGTTGGTGGTTGATTTCATCTCTACGTATTAGTTTGGCTATTGTTTCAGCTCTTGTGATTAACTTTTTCTGGAACGGTGGCTCTGAATTAGCCCAATATGGTTTAATTAGTGCTTCCGAAGAAAGTTTCGATACTTGGTGGCAGATTGCATTACACGGGGTAGAGACAGCGAGTATTGCCGTTTTTCAACTATTGCTTATCATTGTTCCTTTAATGTTAATAATGCAGTTTTTACGTGAATTAGGCTGGCTTGATCGTTTATCACAATGGTTTGCACCCTTCACACGGATGCTAGGGATGAAAGAAAATACATCTTTTACACTCGTAACAGGTTTAACTATTGGACTCGCCTTTGGAGCCGGTGTCATGATTCAGGCAGTAGAAGAGGACGGTGTTTCTCGTAAAGATATGCTCCTTGCCTTAATCTTTTTAGTTACTTGTCATGCCGTTGTGGAAGATACGGTCGTCTTTATTCCGCTAGGCATTCCGGTTTGGCCTTTATTAGTAATTCGTTTAACTTTAGCTATCATTCTTACGTGGGCTGTAGCCCTTGGTTTTAGATTCGTAGAAAAAAGGAGAAGAGAAATAGAGTATGAGTATTAATACAATTTTGTTCGATTTTGATGGGACGTTAATCGACACGAACGAATTAATTTATAATTCTTTTGTGCATACCTTTAGCCAATTTGGCTATTCTTTTTCAAAGGAAGAAATTTTACAATTTAATGGTCCACCGTTAAAAGAAACTTTTTCAAAAATCAATCCAGAATTAGCCGATGAAATGATTCGAACTTATCGGGAACATAATGCCAAACACCATAACGATTACGTAAAGCTTTTCCCGAATGTTCGAGAAACTTTATCAGCTTTAAAGGAGAAAGGCTTACAACTTGCGATCGTTTCAGCAAAAATGCGTGTTGGAGTAGAGCAAGGTTTAGAAATTACGAATATCGGTTCTTATTTTGATGCGGTAATAACTATCGATGATGTAGTCCATCCGAAACCTCATCCCGAGCCGGTGATTAAGGCCTTAAAAGAGCTCGGTGCTTCGCCGACAGAAGCAATCATGGTCGGAGACAATTATCATGATATATTATCTGGTAATCATGCGGGGACAAAGACAGCCGGTGTTGCCTGGAGTGTTAAAGGGGTAGAATATTTAAAACAATATGAACCAACCTATATATTGCAGGATATGACTGATTTATTACCGATTGTGGGGGCAAGCTAATGCGACGAAAAACAGAACGATACCCAATCCAGGGTGCTAATTCGCTCTGGCAAATTTATCGTACGGTATCCTTTTGGAAAGTATTTAAAAATGTGATCGTAATTCAAATTGCTCGCTATGCCCCATCTTTACGCTTTAAAAATTGGCTTTACCGGACATTTCTTCGTATGAAAGTGGGCGAAAAAACAGCATTTGCTTTTATGGTTATGCCGGATATTATGTTTCCTGAACGAATCGAAGTAGGAAATAACTCTATTATCGGTTATAATACGACCATTTTAGCCCACGAATACCTCGTCGATGAATACCGCTTAGGTGATGTGAAAATCGGAAACAATGTATTAATCGGTGCTAATACGACGATTTTACCTGGGGTAACAATCGGTGATGGCGCAGTCGTATCTGCAGCAACATTAGTGCACAAAAGTGTACCGGCGGGTGCCTTTGTAGGAGGCAACCCAATGCAAATCCTTTCGACGAAAAACGAGTATCAACAATAAGTAAAACTGCCTAAAGCTATATACGGTGCGGGGTATACAGAAGGCTTACCTTATAGGCTTGTTCAAGCATGAGCATATAAATAGACGCCTTCGTATGGATGCTATAAGCTTATATATAAGAACGAAAGATGTGAGATATTTAGCTTAGTTTTATTTAGAAGGAAAGGAAGATTGTAGATGAGTGAAGAGCGTCTTTATGATGTCGTAATTATTGGAGCTGGACCTGCTGGAATGACTGCTGCTGTTTATGCTTCACGTGCGAACTTAGATACATTGTTGTTAGAGCGGGGCGTACCGGGCGGACAAATGGCGGATACAGAAGCGATCGAAAACTATCCAGGCTTTGAAAGTATTCTAGGACCAGATTTATCAAATAAAATGTTCGAACATGCACAAAAGTTCGGTGCACAATATGCATATGGTGAAGTGAGTGAAGTTGTTGATCACGGTAACTATAAAGAAGTTGTCGCAGGGGATAAGACCTATCGTACGAAAACCGTTATCATCACAACGGGTGCAGAGTACCGTAAGTTAGGAATTCCAGGTGAAGAAGAACTTACTGGTCGCGGTGTTTCCTACTGTGCTGTTTGTGACGGTGCTTTCTTTAAGGATGGCGAGATTACAGTTATCGGCGGTGGGGATTCAGCGGTTGAAGAAGGAATGTACTTAACTCGGTTTGCGAAAAAAGTAACGATTATTCACCGTCGTGATGAATTACGAGCTCAGAAAATTTTACAAGACCGTGCCTTTAAAAATGAAAAGATTGAATTTATTTGGGATACGGTCGTTGAAGAAATTAAAGAAGAGAATGGAAAAGTCGGTTCTTTACTATTAAAGAATGTGAAGACTGGTGAAACTTCAGAGTTTAAGACCGATGGTGTCTTCGTATATATCGGAACAGTACCATTAAGTGAGCCTTTTAAGTCCCTCGGTATTGTCGATGAGGAAGGTTATATTGAAACGAATGAAAATATGGAAACGAAAGTTCCAGGAATTTTCGCAGCTGGAGATATCCGCGTGAAGGATCTCCGCCAAGTTGTTACAGCTACAGGGGACGGAAGTATAGCAGCGGAAACAGCGATTAAATATATTGAAACTCTTCCAGAAACAGTGAAGTAACCTGTTTCATACAAAAGACTAGTTCGATTTCTACAGGATTAAGGAAATCGAACTAGTTTTTTTAATTTTGTCGGCCTAAATTCTTTCATGTATAATTAAAGTAATTGGGAAATATCTTATACATCGAAAGTAGAAGGCTAGGGGGATCGCTAATGACGACAGCTAAAGTAAAATTGAAAATTATAACAGGAATGTCGGGAGCGGGAAAGACCGTTGTCGTTCAAACCTTTGAAGATTTAGGTTATTACTGTGTCGATAATTTACCACCAACGTTAATTCCTAAGTTTCTCGAACTAATGTTAGAAACGTCCAACACTTTAGATAAGGTAGCCCTTGTAATCGACCTACGGAGTCGAGAGTTTTTTGATAAATTATACGATGTCCTCGATTTTATTACTGAGGAAACGTGGTTAGAAGAACATATTATTTTCTTGGATGCAAGGGATGAAATTTTAGTTACTCGTTTTAAGGAAACCCGTCGTTCGCATCCATTAGATCAAGCAGGATTACCTTTGACGGGTATCCAGCGAGAGCGTGAATTGCTCGATGAATTACGAGGTCGTGCCCATAAAATAATCGACACCTCTGATTTAAAGCCAAAACAATTGCGCGAGATTATTCATGAAACGTATACTGACGACCAACAAATTAAATTTTCTGTCCATTTTGTATCCTTTGGTTTTAAACATGGAATCCCAATCGATGCCGACCTTGTTTTCGATGTGCGCTTTTTACCGAACCCATACTATATTGAAAAAATGCGTCCTTTAACCGGATTAGATGAAGAAGTGGCCAACTATGTCTTTAAATGGCCGGGTACCCAGATGTTTAATGAGAAGCTTCTCGATTTATTTCGCTTTTTAATACCACAATATAAAATTGAAGGAAAATCTCAAACAGTCATTGCTATAGGTTGTACAGGGGGACAACATCGTTCTGTAGCTTTAAGTGAATACTATGCTAAACAGCTGGAGGATGAGTATGACGTATATATTACTCATCGAGATTTAAGTAAGAAAGAGGCACGTTGAGAATGGGCGCAACTACGAAAGCAAACGTCGTTGTCATCGGTGGGGGTACTGGAATGCCGGTATTACTACAAGGCTTAAAGACTTATCCGATGGAACTTACCGCAGTGGTAACTGTAGCGGATGATGGTGGTAGTACGGGGGAGATTCGCGAAGCAATTAATATTCCTGCCCCCGGCGATATTCGTAATGTTATTTCAGCCCTATCTAATGTAGATACTGATTTGAATAATTTGTTTCAATATCGTATTAAGGCGAATAATGGGCTTGCTGGGCATGCTTTAGGGAATTTACTTTTAGCAGCTACAAATGAAATTACTGGAGACTTTTCTTTAGCGGTACATAAAGTAGCAGAATTGTTTAAAGTCAAGGCTAATATTTATCCTGTCGTCAATGAACCGGTAACTTTACATGCAGAAATGACCGATGGGACGGTAGTTTCAGGGGAATCGATGATACCGGAGAAAAATAAAAGAATTAAGCGAATCTTTCTGACACCGGATGGGTTGAGGGCGAATGGTCAAGTAGTTAAAGCAATTCAAGAAGCAGATATGGTCGTCATTGCTCCAGGTAGTCTATATACAAGTATTCTTCCTAACTTAGTCATCGAAGGCGTTAGTCAGGCTTTAGTTGAGACTAAGGCCCGAGTTGTATATGTTTGTAATATTATGACCCAGCCGGGGGAAACAATTGGTTATACCGCTTCAGAACATATTCAGGCTATCTATGAACATACTGGTTCAGCATTTATCGATACAATCATTGTTCAAGATTCGCCGATCGACCCTAAAGTTTTGCTTGCTTATAAGGAGGAAGGGGCAGGACAGGTTACGGTTGACTATAGCTCCTTAAAAGCCTTAAATTTACAAGTTATCGCCGACCATGTTGTCGATTATAAGGAAAATAGGGTACGTCACAATTATAAAAAAATTTCGAGGATATTGTATGATTTAATATAAAGGAATGATGTATGATGTCGTTTAGTTCGGACGTAAAGAAGGAATTAATTCGCCCAAGTGATGATAACCCTTGTCCGAAGGCAGAGTTAGCTGCCATCATCCGGATGAATGGGTTGTTATCAACTAACGGTGAACAAATGTCTCTCGATATTCAAACCGAAAGTGCTGCCATCGCTAGGCGTATTTTTACCCTTCTAAAAATGGTCTTTTCCGGTCCAGTAGAATTATTAGTTCGAAAAAAAATGCGTTTGAAAAAGAACAATATATATATCGTTCGAATAAGAGAGCAGGTTGAGGAGTTATTAGAAAGCTTACAGATAGAACATGAAGATGATGGTTTTGAGCAAGCAAATTTAATGGAAACCTTGGCGAAGGATGAATGCCGTCGCGCTTACTTACGTGGTGCGTTCATTGCTCGAGGTTCCATTAATAATCCTGAAACTTCTTCTTATCATCTTGAGATTTTTAATCTCGATCAAGATCACAATCAAGTGTTACGAGAACTAATGAATATTTATGAATTACGGGCTAGAGAGCTACAAAGACGCAATGGTTACATCGTTTATTTAAAAGAGGCGAATAAAATTGCCGATTTTTTACGGTTAATAGGAGCGAATAAAGCTCTATTTAAATTTGAAGATGTTCGAATTGTTCGAGATATGCGCAATTCAGTTAATCGTTTGGTAAACTGTGAAACAGCCAATTTAAATAAGACAATTAGCGCTTCGGTTCGTCAAGTAGAGAATATCAAGTTCATTGAGGAAACTGTAGGGCTCGATTATTTACCGGAGCGATTACAAGAAATTGCAAAGGTTCGTCTCGCTCATCCTGAAGTAACCTTGCAAGAACTAGGTAAACTTTTACCATCAGGTGAACTGTCAAAGTCAGGCGTTAACCACCGTCTTAAAAAGATTGAAGAAATTGCGAACAATTTAAAATAAGAAAAAGAAACTTTACATCTTTCTGATTTCACCGATAATATTTATGTAAATAAGATGCTATTTATGAAAAAAATGGCATCTTATAAACTCTTCATTAAAGGATGGGTGAAATCGATGGTAAAAGAAACGGTAGAAGTACAGTTAGCTTCTGGATTACAGGCTCGAACCGCTGCTCGTTTTGTACAAGAAGCGAACCGTTTTTCCTCTGATTTATTTTTAGAAAAGGACGGAACCAAAGTCAATGCTAAAAGTATTATGGGTTTAATGAGTTTAGCGATAGCCTTTGGAGAAACGGTGACGCTCATGGCAGAGGGAGCTGATGAGGAGGTAGCCCTTAATTCTTTAATTTCATTTCTAATTAAAGAAGATAGTTAATTTTCTTTATATTACATAATTTAAGTTCAACTTTTTCATATCGAATGACAGAAAACATACAGACATTAAAAA
>CALJVC010000068.1 GCA_937974845.1 uncultured Pseudogracilibacillus sp.
CCAAATCCTGGTGGCATATGTCGTTTATGTTCGGTACGAATATGCATAGCTTCAATAATTTGCTTTTCTCTTTCTGGAATTGGTAAACCATCTAAATAATTATCAATCATTTCATAACTCGTTCCCATTTCTTCCTCGTCTGTCTGGCCTGTCCAAAGATCGGCACTAGGCTCCTTGGTAATAACAGGCTCAGGAACACCGAGGGCACGTGCCAACTCAGCCACTTCCCTCTTCGTCAAATCGATAATCGGCTGGATATCGACGCCTCCATCTCCATATTTGGTAAAATAACCCGTATACCATTCGGCTAAATTATCCGTTCCAGTAACCAAATAATTATAGTTCGTAGCAATCGTATAAAGGGTACTCATCCGTAGTCGTGCCCTTAAATTTGCATCAGCAATCCGAGACTTGTCCTCTTTCCATTCGCCAGCCTTTGTCGTCGACTGAATCATCTGAAACATTCGGGAATGGGTTTCAGTCAAGTCTACAGTTTGAACTTTTATATCACAGCTTTCAGCCACTAGTTCTGCGTGACCTAGGTCGACCGGATTGCTTTGAATTGGCATGATTACAGCTAAGGAGTTATTTGGAAAAGCCCTTTTAATTAAGTGAGCCACAACTGCAGAATCAAGGCCACCACTTAATCCGACGAGAAGTCCATCGGCCTTCGCGTCCTCTACCCTTTCCTGTAACCATTTAACTCTCTTATCAATGCTTGCTTCCATGACCGTCATCCTTTTATATTGCTTAATGTACATGTTGACTTGAAAGAAATGAATCCCATTCCTTCAAGTCAACCTTGTTTTTCCCTTTTACCATACCATATATTAGCATAGTTTTACATTGTTTATATGTTATACTTCCCGTTTTGAAGAATAATAAACAAAGGCATTTGGACGATAGTCTTCTGATTCTTTTAGGCAACAAGGACATACATATTCTTGTGGAGGAATGTAGTAAGGTTGCTCATATTCAGTAAATAAAGGACGTGTTTTCTTTCTTAGACTAGCAGGAACAGGAGGTATATCTTGTTCTTCATTTATAAATTTGGGTTTCTGTTTCGATAAGATGGACGGCGTTTTCGGTATAGAGTTAGTTGTTGTTTCAACTTTTTTATCATTTTCTACATTAAATGTGTTCCATTTTCTTTCTATATTAAAATCTTCTTGGGGCTCTTTTTTCTCTTCGCGTTTACCTACGGAGAACATCTGTTTTTTATTGGATGATTTTGGAATCTGCTTGTTATTCTTTGATTGAGTGTAGACTGGGGCTTGTTTCTGGTTAGTAGCAGTCTTTCTTTCTTCTAATGATAAGGGCTGCTCACGGCCGGTTTTATCAATCAATAAAGGTTTTCTCTTCTCTGCTTCCGGACGATTTGGTAGGATAATTTTCATTCCTGGAATAAGCCGTTGAATATTAGCGATATGACTATTTAAACGTAGCAACTGATCGGTATGGGTATGATGCTTATGGGCTATTTTTCGTAAAGTATCCCCTCGTTGAACGATATAAATACGCAAAAAATCAAACCCCTTTCCATATGTTATATAGGCTTTTAACTTGCTACTAACATATGCAAAGGGGTATAGATTGGTTCAAGTTAATTAATATGTCTTAGATTACGAGCTTTTAAGCGCTCGATGGTGTTGTCTAATCGATTCTTCTTGACTGGCTTTAAAACATAATCTAAAGCGTGTAAGTTGAAGGCATCTAAGGCGTATTCTTCATACTTTGTAATAAAAACAATAGATAAAGTAGGTTTCAATTCTTTTAAATGTTTCGCAAAGCTCACTCCACTTACTCTAGGTAACACCGTCTCTAAAAAGATTACATCAACTTGATCAAGTTCGCATTCTTCTATGGCTACATAAGGATTTTCATACTTTCCAACAACTTTTAAATCATCATATGTAGAAAGAAGAGCTGCTAATTCATTCAAGGCATCTAAGTCGTCATCTATTAAGATAGCTTTCATCGGCAAAATCCCCTTCAACATGAATAAAGTCTGAGGGTAACACATGATTGGTTGATGACTTTATACACATATTTTTTATAGCTATACAATATGTGTAAATGGTGTTGCTCGCTAGGGTACCTTTCCATATATTGTACAGTTATATATATATTTCATTCTAATAAATTTATCTAAACAAATTCTAAAATTGAATGAGGTGATGTTTTCTACCGATAAAGTGTAAGCTTTCGTTCAATTATTCCTTAATAGACTTGCTAATTCGACATTGAACTATTCTTTAATTTCATTAACATTCAGGTGATATACAGGATACGTACCTAAAATAGTTACACCACAATTGAGAGCTTTTAATTCTCCCTGGACGCCTTCAAAAAGGGCGTCATCATACAATTCATCGACATCAATGATGAAAAAATAATTTCCTAGACCTGTCTTCATCGGGCGCGATTCAATCTTCGATAAGTTCATTTTACGCCAGGCAAAGGCTGATAAGACTTGGTGTAAGACCCCTGCCCGATCTTCAGGAAGGGTAACGAGTAAGGTCGTTTTTTCTAAATCCTTCTCATGATTAATCGTCACTTCCGCTGGTTCTTTGGCCAATACGAAAAATCGTGTATGATTGTTTGGATAGTCGTGAATATTTTCTTCCAAAATATGTAAGCCGAATTCTTTCGCTGCTAAAATATTTCCTATCGCAGCGATTGGGCGAAGCGCTTTACTTACCATTTCCGCTGCACTGCCAGTGGAATTTGTATAATGAATTTCAGCTTCTGGTAACTTTTTATGTAAATATTGTTGACACTGGGCAATAGCATGACGGTGGGAATGTACTTCTTCGATAGTCTCCAAACCGCCTGTATAATCAGGATGAACTAATAAGTTCTGTTGAATTGGAACGACAATCTCAGCAACAATAGGCAAACGAACTTGATGTACCAAGTAATCGATGGCGAGATGTACGGTTCCTTCGATGGCATTTTCAATCGGGATTACACCTATATCAATATCTCCTTGGTCAACGGCATCGATGATTTGGGGAATCGTTCGAAAGGGGATTTTATTATCCCCATTAAAAGCCACGTCGACAGCAAGTTTTGTAAATGTTCCTCTTGGTCCTAGATATCCTATTTTCATTGATTCTTTGTTCCTCCAGTCCTTTCCTAGCCTTGAACAGGAAATATATGCATTTACTTTATCAAAAAATAAATAGATTCGCTAATATAAACTATAGGCATTTAAAAGTGAGCTGTTGGTGATTGTCTAATTTAATCGATGAATTCAAATTCAAAATCAAGAATCCGAACGATAGAACCGTCGATAGCTCCTCGTTCACGTAAAGCCTCGTCAACCCCAAGATGACGTAATTGACGGGCAAAACGTTGTACGCCTTCTTCTGTTGAAAAGTCCGTCATATGGAAGAGTTTTTCTAACTTTTTCCCTGTTAAAATAAAAGCACCGTCATCGGCACGAGAAATTTCAAAAGGAGCCTCCTCTTCCTCATATTCAATAACTATTTCTTCTTCTTCTAACGAGAAGTCCTTCGGAATTTCCTCTAATTTATCCGCAATTGCAAAAAGTAAATTCCTTAGACCCTCTTTTGTTAAGGCAGAGATAGGATAGACTTCAATAGAAGGATCTAACTTACTTTTAAATTCCTTTAAGTTATCTTCTGCACCAGGCATGTCCATTTTGTTAGCGACAACGATTTGAGGGCGTTCGATTAAACTTTCGTCATATTGTTTTAATTCTTCATTAATTTTCATGTAATCTTCATATGGATCCCGCCCCTCCATACTTGCCATATCTACAATATGTACGATGAGGCGTGTTCTTTCAATATGTCGAAGAAACTGATGACCAAGGCCAACTCCTTCATGAGCACCCTCAATTAGTCCAGGTAAATCAGCCATCACAAAGCTACGGTGATCTTCAGTATCGACAACTCCTAAGTTTGGTTGGAGTGTTGTAAAGGGATAGTCGGCGATTTTTGGACGAGCAGCACTTACAACCGAGAGTAAAGTAGATTTACCAACACTAGGAAAGCCAACAAGGCCAACATCAGCAATTAATTTTAACTCAACGCGGATTTCTTTTTCTTCTCCTGGCTCACCCTTTTCACTTAAATGGGGAGCGGGGTTGTGGGATGTAGCAAAGCGAACATTTCCGCGGCCTCCCCTTCCGCCTTTAGCAATCACAGCCCGTTGACCGTGTTTTGTAATGTCTGCTATCAGTTTTCCGGAGTTTGCATCATATACAGTTGTCCCGGGTGGTACCGGAACAATTAAGGGGTCTGCATCTTTTCCATGACGGTTTTTACTCATACCATTTTCCCCACGGCTTCCTTTCAAATGACGTTGGTAACGAAAATCAATTAAAGTGTTTAAACCCTCATCTCCTTCAAAGATGATATCTCCCCCGTTACCTCCATCTCCACCGGCAGGCCCACCCTTAGGAACATACTTTTCCCTTCGGAAGGCAATGATACCATCTCCGCCATCACCGGCTTTGACATAGACCTTTACATGATCGACAAACATAACCTCACCTCATCATTATCCTTCTTCTATGTACAAATAAAAAATCGTTGTAAAGTTATATTTAAATGTCTGTTACTTTAGAGATCGGCTATGACTCTATTGTAGACAGAACCATTTAAAATAGTCCCTTTACAACGATTTTATACTTCTGTAGCTATTATGCATCTTGTGCGTAGACACTCACTTTTTTACGGTTGCGTCCATAAGGTTCAAATCGAACGATACCATCCGTAAGTGCAAAGAGTGTGTCATCTTTACCGCGACCGACGTTCGTACCTGGGTAAACTTTCGTACCACGCTGACGGTATAAAATAGAGCCGCCTGTAACGAATTGACCGTCTGCTCGCTTCGCACCTAGACGTTTCGCATGAGAGTCACGACCGTTTCGCGTACTTCCAGCTCCCTTTTTCTGGGCGAAGAATTGTAAATCTAACCTTAACATGTTGAAGACACCTCCTCGATTTTTATAAATTGGCCATAATCCCGTTCTATCGTTTGTAATGAAATAAACATCACTTCAAAAGCATCATGTATTTTCTTTCTTGCCTCGTCTGGGGTCTCATCTGGAATTGCGACCGATAAATAACCGCCTTCTCCCCCTTGGGTAATTTCAAGCTCTGTACCGCTTAATTCTAAGGCTGCATTTACCGAACCAAATGAAACAGCTGAGACTGCAGCGCAGACGAGATCATAACCATACGGACCGCTGTTAGCATGCCCGCTTATTTCGAAAGAATCGATACGATGGGCTTTGCGATATATTTTTACTTTAATCATTCCAGCGCCAACTTCTTATGCATTGATTTTTTCAATTACTAACTTTGTATAAGGCTGACGATGGCCTTGTTTACGGCTATAATTTTTCTTAGGCTTGTATTTGAAAACAGTAATTTTCTTCTGACGGCCATGTTTTTCTACTTTAGCTTCTACAGTCGCTCCATCAACATATGGTGTACCGACTTTAACATCGTCACCACCGACAAAAAGCACTTTATCAAAAGTAACTTTTTCCTCTGCGTCAGCATCAATCTTTTCAACGTAAATTTCTTGACCTTCAGTTACTTTTACTTGTTTTCCACCTGTTTCGATAATTGCGTACATGTTCTTTGCACCTCCTATATACTAAGACTCGCCATGCAGGTACCTATTGAATAGGTTTACGACCTGTTCTGAGCGGTTGTAGCACTGGTGCTACGTAAGTTTAACATAGAAAGCATATCACGAATGTATTATCTTGTCAAACATAAGCCTTAGTTT
>CALJVC010000069.1 GCA_937974845.1 uncultured Pseudogracilibacillus sp.
GTCTGGACTGCTTAATAGGTTTTTATTTTGACCCTTAGATACTCGATAAGCCATGTTCTGTACCTTCGTACTGCAAGCGGTGGTCAACCTCGTACTCCGGCTGTAATCATTTATCTACGGATTCCCGAAGGATTCCGTCTTCTTCTTTCGTTCGGTTTCCTACTCGAAGAAGTGCCCCTACCATAATTTGGGTTGCTCACTCATGGGGTTTACCGCGTTCCACTCGAAGTGTTTCCACCTCGCATCGTCACTGTGGCACTTTCAAAGATCGTTCCATATCCCTTGATTGGGACGTAGGATTGATCTTGCCGTTCATCCAGTAGATGGATGACCTTGACTTATGGTTTCGTCAAGCATGAACACTACAGACATCACAGCCTGTGTGAGCATGGACTTTCCTCTACATGATGTTACCATCATGCAGCGATTACATGAGTATCTACACTAAGTATACCATAGAGAAGTAACTAGCTCAATTATGTATTGGCTTGTATTAATCACTATTTTCGGAAACTTTTGGGCCGAAGACAGCCTTCTCTAAATTGGAAATTCGCTTTAAAATATCGTAATTTACCGGAGTTGGTTGTGACAAGTTTGTCGAACGTTTAGAACTTGTCGATGTAACTTCTTTCAATCGTTTAACCTCATTTTCTAAAGCATCGATTTTCTTTTGAAAGGTCTCATAATCTTCAATGATTATATCTAAAAACTGGTCTACTTCTTCTTCATTATAGCCACGCATAGATTTTTTAAACTCTTTGTTCACAATATCTTCGATAGTTAGGCGGATTTCATTCATCGGGGTATCACCTCGTTTATTTTACTTATATTATATCATGATAATCTTGTATGTCATTATATTCATGGTTGTTAAAAAAATGTATAGTTTCCCCTATTGTCTGCGACGGTTTCCCTCTGATATAATAACTGAAAGAAAATGACGCTATGACCGGAGGAGGTTAAAAAAACGTGCGGAAGCTTTCTTATATTTTTGTATTTATAGGCATCCTCTTACTTGCTTATGGCCTATTTCATCTATTCGACTCGCAAATTAATGAAAATAAGCGACTGAAGGAAGCCCAATCCTTCGTATCGGAGAAAGTTGTTCACGAAGTAGATGAAACAATAAGTGAACATTATGATTTTGTTAAAGGGGAAACGATCGGTATTTTATATATCCCAAAGCTCGACCGAGAACTACCAATCGTTGAAGGAACCGATGATGAAAATTTAAAATACGGTGTCGGTCATTATATAGATACCGGTTATCCTGGTGAAAACCGCCAAATTTTGCTTTCCGGTCATCGAGACACGGTCTTTCGGAATTTTGGTGAATTAGAACACGGGGATGAATTCCATATCAAAATGGCTAATGGTGTATTTATCTACGAGTTTCGCGATAATGAGATCGTCGATGCAGACGATACTACTGTCATCGATTTACAACGGCAAGATGAAGTATTGACTATTTCTACTTGCTATCCCTTTAACTACATCGGTAGTGCACCGGAAAGATACGTTATTTACGCCTATCCTAAATTAAAAGATTAAAAGAATCCCCCTGAGATTTATTTCTTAGGGGGATTGTTGTTTCTGCGTTCGAAAATAAAGGATGCTGGGAGGAGCTCCGCAATATTCGTCATACGGTATGCGCCTTTAGTATTCAGCAGTATAATTTCGACATGTTCATCAAAAAACTCATCCATAACCTGGCGACAAGCGCCACAAGGTGTAATCGGTGTCTCAGTATCTCCTACGACAGCAAGGGCTTTAAATTCCCTTTCCCCTGCTGATAAGGCATTGAAAATCGCAACCCTTTCAGCACAACAAGTTAGGGAATAGGAACTATTTTCGATATTAGCGCCTGTGTAGATCTTTCCTTCCTTCGTTAAAACAGCAGCACCGACGCTAAAGTTAGAATATGGAGCATAGGCTCTAGCTTTTGCCTCTAAGGCAGCTTGCATTAACTTCTCTTTATTCATGCTCAATCTTCTCCAATACAAAGCGTAAGGTATAAAGACAAGAACGTTTTATTTCCATAAAACGTCTTCTTCGAACATCACGATAATAACTATGCATAATTAATGCTCGAAGATTATCAACGGTAGATGTAAGCATTGACGGATGCAAGAGGGAGTCCGGATGCTCCGTAATCGCTCTTTCCCAATCCTCTAATATATGAAAGACTTCTTCTGTACGTTCTTTTACAAATTGAAAAAAAGCTTTACTATTTTCCGGCTGTATTTCCGGATCATTAAAGACATTCTCTAAATCGATTGTATGATTGATTAACTGTTTCGTTAAAAGTTTTAGTTTATCCTCTTGATGTGCCAATGTATTTTCCATCACCTTATTATACTTGTTTTTTGCATGAAATTTATCTCCTTTACTATAATGTATTATCGGCTAACTAAGAAAGTTTTGCAACCTAGGATATACTTCTTTCTTTCAACATATAAGGCAAACTTCCGTATGGTATCCCGTTGCTCATTGGACATAATCCCATTATAATAGTATGTTAGGAGGTAATCACTATGAACTATCCTCAAGGTGTAGGTAGAAATAGGTCGGTAAAGCTTCCTAGCAACCGAAGAAAAGGAACTAGCTTTGCTAACCGTGGAATGACTTTAGAAGAAGATATTAATGCAACGAATGCCTATTATCTTTCGATTAATAAAGCTGTCGTACATAAAAAGCCTACCCCAATCCAAATAGTAAAAGTCGATTATCCTAAAAGAAGTGCAGCAAAAATTACCGAAGGATATTTTCAAGAAAAATCGACTACTGACTATAATGGACTTTTTCAAGGAAAATATATTGATTTTGAAGCAAAGGAAACGAAAAATAAAACGTCTTTTCCATTAACTAACTTTCATACCCATCAAATCGACCATATGCGTCTAGTTACAGAACACGATGGGATTGGTTTTGTTATTATTCGTTTTACAACCTATGACGAAACTTACTTACTCCCTAATGAAAAAATATTACCTTACTGGGACAGCATGTTAAAAGGTGGACGTAAATCCATTCCTTATGAAACGATCAAAACAGAAGGATATGTTATTCCTTTCACCTACCAAGCAAGGGTCGATTATTTATCTGTAGTGCAAGCAGTTTATTTTTAATATGAATACCTAGAGAGGAACGGAGGAAATATTATGGCAACTAGGCAATCTCGTACAGCCCGAAAAAAACAAATGGTTAAAAAACGAAAAACCCCGTTATGGAAAAAGTTTTTACTAACCGTTTCTACACTTATTGTCCTATCTTTTATCGCTGTTGGATCCGTTTTTGGTTACTATATATCAACAGCACCCAAGCTAGATGTTGAAAAACTAAATGTACCCTACTCATCAAAGTTTTACGACAAAGATGGTAATATGTTTGCCGATATCGGTACCGAAAACCGAACAAATGTAAAATATGAAGAATTACCTGATATTTTAATCGATGCAGTCATCGCAACAGAAGACGCCCGTTTCTTTAAACACCGGGGAATCGACTTACAACGAATCTTTAGTGCTATCATTGCTAATATCAAGCACGGCTTTGGTTCTGAAGGGGCAAGTACGATTACCCAGCAAGTAGTAGAAAATATGTTTTTAACACCGGAGAAAAAATTAAAGCTTAAAGTTCAAGAACAATGGTTGGCCATTAAACTTGAAAGAGAATTCTCCAAGGAACAAATTTTAGAAATGTATCTAAATACTATTTTTTACGGGCAAAATGCCTATGGTGTAGCTAAGGCAGCCGAAGTATACTTTGATATCGAGGACTTAAATGACTTAAACCTTGTCCAAGCAGCAATCCTAGCTGGACTACCGCAACGCCCTTCGGCCTACAACCCTTTTGAAAATCCTGATTTAATGCAGGAACGGGTTGACACTGTTCTAGACTTAATGGTCCGGCATAATAAAATAGATAAGAAGGAAGCTGAGGAAGCTAGAAAAGTAGACGTTGCATCGGTATTAACAGAAAAGAAACCAAAGTCTTTACCTTATGAAGCCTTTCGTCAGCAGGCTATTAAAGAACTTGAAGAAAAATTGCCTGATGTAGATATTTTCTCAGCTGGCTTAGAAATTCATACTAATTTAGATCCCGCAATCCAAGAACATGTGGAACATTTACTTACCGATAGTGAAACTAACCCTATCCCCTACCCTGACCAAGATTTACAAGCTGGGGTAGCCGTCGTCGATACACAAACTGGAGCAATTCGTGCCATCGGTGGTAGTCGCAATCGTGAAAACGTCATGGGAGATAACTATGCGATTAGTTTAAATCGTCAACCGGGATCAACGATTAAACCCTTACTCTCTTATGGTCCAGCAATCGAATATGAAAAATGGTCAACCTACCATCAAATCAACGACGACCAACCATATAAAACAGGCTCTGGCCATGAGATTCGAAACTGGGACCGAAATTATCGTGGATGGATTTCCGCCCGGGAAGCCTTAAAACATTCCTTTAACGTACCGGCCGTAAAAACCTTCATGGAAATTGGACCAGATCGCGCAAAAAAATTCGCTGAAAACCTTGGGATAAAATTTGCTGACCAATATTTAGCTCCACAGGATGCTATCGGGGGTACGTCAACTTCTGTCACTCCTTTACAGTTAGCAGGAGCCTTTAGCGCCTTTGGTAATGAAGGAATTTATACTGAACCCTATGCCGTAACGAAAGTCGTTTTCCCAGATGATTCCGTCGTTGATTTAAAACCTAAATCCGAAGCTGTGATGGCAGACTATACGGCTTATATGGTGACAGATATGTTAAAGGATGTCGTCGAGAGTGGAACAGGTAGAAACGCTAATATTCCACATCTACCTGTAGCCGGAAAAACCGGTACGACAAACGTGCAAGGAAAATCTGGAGCAAATAACTCATGGTTCGTCGGATATACAACGAATTATTCGATCGGCGTTTGGACGGGATATCCAAAGGACAACAGCCGAATTATCCCAAATACCCAAGTACCGCATGCTATATTTAAACATACGATGACGAAAATTTCAGAAGGAATAGAAACAGAAGACTTTAAAAAACCTGACTCTGTTGTTGAGTTAATGATAGAAAAAGGTTCTAACCCACCGAAAGTTGTCAATAGTTCTTCAGGATCAGGAAATGCTGTCAAAGAATTATTCGTTAAAGGGACGGAACCAACTGCCGTATCCAAAAAAGTAGAAGGATTAGCCCCGGTAAGTAATTTAAAGGCTGTTTATGATGAAGCTAGTAATGCGATCAATATTAGTTGGAATTACGACCGTTCGAAAAACATTTCCTTTGATGTAAATTATAGCGTTGATTCTGGTAGTAAGAGAAACTTAACATCGACGAAGGAATTAGGAGCAACGATCGGTTCTGTAGAACAAGGTGCTACCTATACCATTGAAGTAATTGCAAAGGACGAAACGTCTGGCCGTACTAGTGAGCCAAGAACTGTTACGGTAAAAGTAAAAGGCGAAGAAGAAGAGATAGACATACCAAGTGTAAGCAACCTTCAGGCTTACTACGATAAAGCAAGCAATGTCATTCAGGTCAATTGGAATTATAATGGTCCACCAGCTCAATTTGAAGTAACTGTAAATGGTGGGCAAACACAGACGGTATCGAACACAAGCATGCAAATAAGTAATATTAGCCCGAACCAATCCTATACTATTGCCGTCACCCCAGTAGCAGATGGACAACGAGGAGAAACAGCATCAACTTCTGTAAAAGTAGATGCACCTGAACCTGAAAATGAACCGGAAGAAAAAGAACCAGATAATGAACAGCAACAACAATCGGAAGAACAACAAAAGGATCAGGGCCAATCCAATGAAATGAACCGGGAACGGGAAGAAAATGAAGAGAGAAAGAGAGAAAACGGTCAATAAATATAAAAGCCGGAAGGTTTTCCTTCCGGCTTTTACTTTGATGCTTTTCGTAACTGTTCCCTTTCTTTTTTCCGTTTACGCTTTTGGCCTTCTCGACATAAATCTAACAAAGGACATGCTTCACAATTTGGGTTTTGTGCTTTACAATGGTATCGTCCAAAAAATATAAAACGATGGTGAGCGATACTCCACTCTTCTTTAGGAATCTTTTTCATCAATGTTTTTTCCACTTGGAGAACCGAATCTTTCCATCGACATATACCTAAACGTTTCGATACCCTTTCAACATGAGTATCAACTGCAATTGCAGGTACACCAAAGGCAACGGAAACAACGACATTAGCAGTCTTTCTTCCGACACCAGGAAAACGTTCTAACTCTTCCCGGGTTTGTGGAATCTCTCCATCATACTCTTCAATAAGCATTTTACATAACTTTTGAATATTTTTAGCCTTTGTTCGAAAGAGACCAATCGAACGAATATCCTGTTCTAATTCTTTAACATCTACCGCTAAATAATCCTCCGGTGTTTTATATTTTTTAAAAAGCTCCCGGGTGACCCGATTAACATTTTCGTCAGTCGTTTGGGCAGATAGTAGGACTGCTATCGTTAATTCAAAAGGGTTACGATGAATTAATTCACAATGCGCATGGGGAAACATTTCCCCCATCGTATCTAAAACAAACCGAATCTGCTTCTTATTTAACATTATGCTCCCCCATCCAACCAGTTGAAATAAATAGAACGATCTCCCGTTTTAGAAGGTGTATATTTTTTCACCGTCTTTGTTTGACGAAATTGTTCCGTTTGTTCTTTTGCCTGCTCTACAGACGTTATTCCTTTTCTTTTCCACTCTCGTAAAATTCGATCAATATAAGTGAAGTTTAGTTTTCCCATCAAAACAGCTTCACGTAAAGCGGAAATAATGAGGCTTGGTTTTAAATGATCGTGATCAAGCCAAACACTAATGGTTTCAATTTCAAAGGGAGAAAGTGGCCGACCAAACTCCTGTTCAAAAACATGGAACAGGTTGCCTTCTTCTTTCTTTTCCTCCGTTACAGGCTCTTCTTCTTTTGTAACAAGCCGTTCCCAAAGAGGTTCTAAACTATAAACTTCACAAATTTTCCCCTGTTCATTACGGAATTCATCAATACGGAGAAAATTTCGTTGAACTAAGCTTCTTAATTTCTGCGCACATTCCGTTTCATTTAAGCTTAAATAACTCGTAATCTGCCTAGGAGTAGGAAAGCCAACTCCCCGTTGCAAGAAGCGATGTAATTGTAAAAGAATAATCACATCCACTTCGTCTAAACCAATCTTTGTATACGTCGTTAAAAGCTTTTCTGGAATCGCTAGTTGGTTTTGTATAAGAGAGGAAAGTTGATTATTATCCATCTATGTACACCTCATTACCCAGTATAACATGAAAAGGTGTTTCTTCAGAGGAAGAAACACCTTTTTTATTAGCTATGTCTCTCTACAAAACGCTTAATTCTTTTCGCTGCTTCTTCAATTTGGTCTAAGGACGTCGCATAGGATAAACGGACGTTTTCATTAGCACCAAAGGCACTTCCTGGAACAAGGGCGACCTTTTCCTCTTCCAATAATGCCTTAACCCAATCATCAACCGTTGCAAAACCACCCTGTTTCGCTGCTTCAATAGCGTTAGGGAAAATATAAAAGGCACCTTTAGGCTTACGACAAGAGAGGCCAGGGATTTCATTAATTAATTCATAGAAACGATCTAATCGTTCAGAAAAGACCTTCTTCATTTCTTCGTTAATCCTTTTATCTTCTTCCTTATTCGCATAAGCTTCTAAGGCTGCATATTGTGCAATAGAAGTTGGGTTAGAAACCGCATGCGATGCATGGTTCGTCATCGCTTTTATAACTTTTTCTGGTCCGGTTGCATAACCAATCCGCCAGCCAGTCATCGCATGGGATTTACTCACTCCGTTAATAACGATTGTTCGTTCCTTTAAAGCTGGAGATAGAGAAGCAATTGACACATGCGGATCCTCTGTATAAATTAATTTCTCATAAATTTCATCTGACACGATAATAATATCATGTTTTAAGCATACGTCACCAATTTCCCGTAACTCATCTTCTGTGTAAATCATTCCTGTCGGGTTGCTCGGAGAATTTAAAATTAATACTTTCGTCTTTTCCGTAATCGCTTGTTCAAGTTGGCTAGCTGTAATTTTAAAATCATTAGTTTCTTTTCCTTCGATAAATACCGGTTTTCCACCAGCTAATTTAACATGTTCAATATAACTTACCCAATAAGGTGTAGGAATTAACACCTCGTCTCCATCGTTTAAAAGAGCTTGGAAGCATGCATATAAAGCATATTTCGCTCCAGTCGTAACGATAACTTCATCTCTTGTATAACTTAAGTGGTTATCCGCTTTCAATTTCTCAATAATCGCATCCTTTAAGGCCGGAATTCCGCCGGAGGGTGTATATTTCGTCTCTCCTTTATCCATAGCTTTTTTTGCAGCTTCTAATATGTATTCGGGCGTATTAAAGTCAGGTTCCCCTACTCCTAAGCCAATAACATCATGGCCTTCAGCCCGTAACTGCTTCGCCTTAGCTTGAATAGCTAAGGTCGAAGAAGGCGTCAAAGCTAACACACGATTCGATAATTCCATTTACATCATTCCTTTTTGTATTTTCTCGAAAGACTTAACTTTTCATAGGTATTACCATTTTCTAAATATTTATATTCAATGACATAGCGATCTTCTTCATCATAATAAGTTAATTCCCATAGAGGGACACCATCAATCATCGCCGGTGCCGAACGAACAATTTCACAAGCTTTACAGTTTTCTTTTAGCTTGTCCTCAAAGGTTTCTGGTTCTTTCATTGTTTTAGCTGGGACGATATACAAATTTTTAATTGAAAACGATTCGTCATCCCGTAAAAACACATAAACCATCTCACCTTTTTTATCTTCAGCAATTAACGTATAATAGCCTTCTTCATCTTGAAAATGATCGATCTCTTGGATTGAAGTTATATCGCTATGTTCAATGACAAAGGCTTCTACTTCATCGTGACGGTCTACTTTACTTTTATAGATTTGCCTAAGGCTATACACCCCATAAATAATAGCTAGGATGATACAAAACAAGAGTACAAATAGCAGTACTCTTTTCCATGGTATTGAATTTTTCTTATTCATGTCCAACCACACGTTTCTTTATTATCAATAATTCGAAGATTATTTATAAGCTTATTAAAGTAGCTTATAAAATAGTAAAGGGTGGTTCTTCCTCGATAAACTGTTCTACTTCGTTATTTTCATTCATAATTGCAATCTTTGGTCGGAAGGTATTTAAGTCTTTGTCTTCAACCAAAGCATAGGCTATGACGATAATGACATCCCCTTCCTCTACTAATCGAGCTGCGGCGCCATTTACACACATAACTCCAGAACCACGCTCGCCAGGTATGACATAGGTTTCAAAACGAGCACCATTATTATTATTTACAATTTGGACTTTTTCATTTGGTAAAATATCTACTTGTTCCAGGAGATCCGAATCAATCGTAATACTCCCTACATAATTTAAATTTGCTTCGGTTACCCGAGCACGATGAATCTTAGATTTCATCATAGTTCGAAACATGGCCTTATTCCCCTTACTTTATAATAGTGTCGATTCGCTTTCCTTCAGAACTTATAATAATGTTATCGATTAATCTCGCCTTTTCAAAATGTACGGCTAGGGCTAAAATGACTTGTTCTTCAACCTCTACTATTGATTTTAAATCAGGATAGCTTAAAAGTTCAACATAATCAATCCTTGCACTTGTATGGCTACGAAGATAAGCAACTACCTTCTCTACGATTACTTCACTTTCTTTCTCTCCATCTTGAATCAGGCTTTGACCTAATTGCAGAGCTTTATATAAAATAGTCGCTTCTTCTCGTTCCTTTTCAGAAAGATAGACATTACGACTACTTTTTGCCAAACCATCTTTTTCACGGACCGTAGGTAAACCAACAAGCCGGATAGGGAAATTGAGTTGGGAAATTAAAGTATGGACAACGGCAAATTGTTGGGCATCCTTCAAACCAAAATAGGTCTGGTCTGGCTCTACAATATGAAAGAGTTTTGTTAATACCGTTGCAACACCGTCGAAATGGCCAGGACGTGACCGACCACATAAGACCTCTGTTCCCTTTGTTACTTTCATCTCTATATGCATTTCTTCAGGGTACATCGTATCCACAGTCGGAAGAAACAAAATATCGACGCCGTTTTCCTCGGCTAAACTCGCATCCCTCGCTTCATCTCTAGGGTAACGGTCAAAATCTTCATTCGGACCGAATTGTAAAGGGTTGACGAAAATACTTAAGACGACGATATCACTTTCTTCGCGGGCTTTTTTTACTAAGGATAAATGTCCTTCATGCAAGTATCCCATCGTCGGTACAAAACCAATCGTTTTTCCTTTTACTTTATTTAATTCTGTTTTTATTTCATCAATCGTACGTGTAATTTTCATTGTAATACCTACTTATCCTTTCAACTATTTTGCCTTATATGTATGGGCCTCTGTAGGAAATTGTTCCTTTTTTACTTCCTCTACATATTGGCTAATGCCCTTAATACCTATTGTATCAAAATCACCGTAATTTTTAACGAATTTGGGAAAACGATCGGAACCATACTGTAAAATATCATGATAGACGAGGACTTGTCCGTCACAATGAATTCCCGCGCCAATTCCGATTGTAGGAACATCGATAGATTCTGTCACTTCTTTTCCTAAATCTTCCGGAATCCCTTCTAAAACAATAGCAACGGCCCCACTCTCACTAATCGCAAGCGCGTCTTCTTTGATTTTTTGTCGTGTCGCTTCATCTCGACCTTGAACGCGAAATCCACCGAGTACGTGAACGAGCTGTGGAGTTAAACCTAAATGCCCAATAACTGGAATCCCGCCATCTGTTAGTCGTTTAATTAAGCTTAAAGTATGTTCTGTACGACCTTCTATTTTTACAGCATGGGCGCCGGTCTCTTGAAAGAGCCTCGTAGCATTTTTAACCGATTCTTCTAACGAGGCATGGTAAGTCATAAAAGGCATATCGACGGCAATAAAAGTATCCGGCGCTCCCCGTTTCACCGCCTTAGTATGGTGAATCATATCGTCCAATGTTACTTTTGTCGTTGAGTCATAGCCTAAAACGACCATACCTAAGGAGTCACCTACAAGAATCATATCGGCCTTTGCTGCTTCAACTTGTCTTGCCGATGGATAATCATACGCGGTTACCATCGCTATTTTATGACCATCTTTTTTCATCTGAAGCAAATCCAATGTAGTTAACATGCTATTCCTCCTAAAACCAAGCTATTTCTGCTGAATATATTTTTTGAACCTTTCCATCTTTTTCGGCTAATAAGGCGCCGTCTTCTGCAATCCCTCGGAAGATAGCTTCGAACTCTTCCTTCCGCGTTTTTATTTGTAATGGTTCATTTAGTTTAAATCCATAACTTTCCCAGGCTGTTTTGACATTTTTAAATCCGTGTAATAAATAATCATCGTAGGCTCTTTCAAAAGAGCGTAACAATTGTTGGATTAACGGGATTAGATCCCATTTTTCACCGGTTTCTAAATATAAAGAGGTTGCCCTCTCTTTGATTTCTTCTTCAAAGCTCTCCTGATTAACATTAAGCCCAATTCCTACAATAACATAGAGGACATGGTCTTGTTCCGCTTGCATCTCCGTTAAAATACCGGAGGCTTTTTTCTCATTGATCAAAATATCGTTCGGCCATTTAATTTGTGGAGTAATACTACAATGCTTTTCAAGGACATCAGCAAGAACCGTTGCCGTCAACAGAGTTAATTGTGGAGCTAAATAAGGGAAAATGTTAGGCCGTAAGATTATACTAAGCCAGATTCCGTCCCCTTTAGCAGAATACCAGCGTTTATTTACCCGACCTCTTGAGGCAGTTTGTTCATCTGCAACGACAATCGTTCCATGCTTTGCCCCCTCTTGCGCAAGCTGATGGGCTAAGGTCTGAGTGGAGGAGATTTTTTCCCGATGGATAATCGAATGACCTAACCACTCTGTTTCGAGCCCCCAGGCTATCGTATTTTCACTTACTATTTTTGGAAGTTCTACAATACGATAGCCTTTGTTTGCCACGCCTTCGATGATGTATCCATCTTTTTTCAGTTCGTTCATATGTTTCCATATGGCACTTCGGGATACATCCAGCATTTCGGAAAGCTTTTGACCAGAAATATATTCATTTTTTTTCTGTTGAGCTAGTAATTGAATTAATCTGTTGCGAGTGGATGACATGCAATCCATTCCTTTATCTTATCTTTTTCATTCGGAAGTTGATCGGTTACGACAGCGTATTCTATCGCTTCTAGCATTTCCTTTATCCATTTACCTCGACGACGATTTGGAAACCACTGCATTAAAAGGTAACCATCAACTTGTAATTCCTCCCGTGATCGGATCGGTAAGCGAGCGTAGATCTCCCTTACTTTTTTTATCGTCACGGTCTTTCCTTCTATTGTATCAATAATTGTCACGAAGGGCTGATGTAAAGCCTTTGGTAGTTGGTAAACGAGCCAAGGCGTAACGCCTTCCTCTTCATGGATATGCAAGGCATTGAACAAAAGTTTAGCTTCCTTCTTCTCTTTGTTCGAACTGCTCCAAGCCTTCATCCAGTCTTTTATCCCGACTTCCTTGTTCAAAAAACAAAGAAAAGCAACGAATTGGGAAAAAGAAGAAAAGGGAGCTGTCGCCCTTTGTAAAACCGAACCATACTTCGGATATTCCTTAAATATCGGCACAACATATAACAGACCCGTTTTTTCTAGATAGGACAAAGCTTTCATAAAATATGGAGCAGTGATTGTTTTATCCATCTCTGCCTTTAACCGTTCAATAGCGACAGATTCGAGTAGATGCCGGTGCGTTTGAATCGCTTGTAAGGTTTCCTTTTCGATAGAGAAATTTAATTGAGCAACAAAACGAATCGCACGAAACATTCGTAACGGATCCTCCTGAAAACGAGCATCAGGCGATTCTACAGCTTCGATAATCTTGTTACGAAGGGCTTCCTTTCCATTCACTAAATCGATAATCCGACCGGAACGATCCATAGCTAAGGCATTGATCGTAAAGTCACGGAACAGAACATCTTCCGAAAGCTCTTTACTAAATTGAAAAGTCTTTTCTCCAGCAGGTTTTTTCCGAAAGGTCGTTACTTCAAAGGATTGATTGGCAAAACGAACAATTACGGTTCCGTGTTCAATACCCACAGGAAGAACCTGACGAAATAGCCCCTTTACCTCTTGAGGAGAAGCATTAGTCGTAATATCGATATCGTGAATCGGACGACCTAATATATAATCCCGAACACAACCGCCTACAAAATAAGCTTCAAAGCCTGCTGATTCTAGTTTTTTTAAGATTGGAATGGCCTTTTGAAAGGCCTCGATACCTTGTATCTCCATCCTGTCACCTTTCATCAATTAATCGTTGGTACAAATTCATATATTGTTTAATAATCGTATCAGAATAAAAGAGCGTTTGGGAACGATTGTAAGCAGCTTCCCTAAAGATTTGTAGACGTTCTTCGTCCGAAAGCAATTCAATAGCTTTCTGAGCTGCCATATCCGTATCTCCTAATTCTACTAAATAGCCAGTCTCTCCATCCGCAATAACTTCTGGAATACCGCCAATATCCGTACCTATAGCCGGTACCTGGCAAGCCATAGCTTCTAAGAGGACGAGCCCGAAACTTTCTTGCTCCGAAAGCAGAAGGATTAAATCCGAAATGGACAATAGACTACTAATATCTTTTTGTCGACCTAAAAATAGAACATCTTTTTCTAAACCGAGTTGCTCTACTAGCTCATAGGCTGTTTGCAATTCTGGACCGTCACCGACAAAAAGAAGCTTTGCCTTTAAAGATTTTCGAACTTTATAAAAGGTATGAAGAATATCAGGTATTCTTTTCACTTTACGAAAGTTCGAAATGTGGATGAGGACCTTTTCATCCTCTGCAATGTCGTAATGCTCTTTTAAATAATCCGCATCTTTTTTGTAATAAACTTTTTCGTTAACGAAATTATAGATCACTTCAATATCTTGATCGACTTCTAACAATTCCTTCGTTCTATCGACCAAGTCCATCGATACAGCTGTCACTGCATCGGATTTTTCAATTCCATATGTAATCATGCTCTTAAAGGTTTTATCGAAACCGAGTACAGTGATATCTGTACCGTGTAATGTAGTAACTATTTTCACATCGCGTTTAGCAATGTCACGGGCTAAAATAGCGCTTATTGCATGCGGAATGGCGTAATGTACATGAAGGATATCTAATTTTTCACGATCGATTACTTCTGCCATTTTTGCTGCTAGTGCTAGATCGTAAGGTGGATATTGAAAGACGGGATAATGGCTAAATTCTACTTCATGGAAGTTCACCTCAGGGTTCACACAATCTAAACGGAAAGGCGGACTTGAAGTAATAAAATGTACCTCATAGCCTTCATACTCCGCCAACATCTTCCCTAATTCAGTAGCAATAATGCCCGAACCACCTATCGTTGGATAACAGGTTATGCCTATTTTCATCATTTACATACATCCTTTTTATATCCTCAGCCACACGAATCGAGCGTATGATTCCTCACCCACCAAAAGAAAGAAATCCTCGGTATAGAAAAGTTGATCATACGTACATATCATATCATGTTTGCTTTTCTTTTGTATATATTTTATCACAAATAATAACGATTATTATGTAGTTTCACTTAATATATCTTTAGTTAAAAATCGAGCCCCATGACATGTTCTAAACCGTAGACAAGATGATCTAACTCATCTACCTTTTCAATGGCCAATTTCAATCCCGTCATAAAGGATTCCCGATGAAAAGAGTCGTGCTTAATTGTCAATAGTTCACTTTGACCACCGAAGATCACTTCCTGATGAGCAACGAGACCAGGTAAACGAACACTATGAATTTTCATTCCAGCAAAATCTCCGCCTCGAGAGCCTTCTATCGTTTCATATTCTTCGGGATGCCCTTGTTGTTGGTCCTCTCGATTTTCTTGTATTAATTCGGCCGTTTTGACAGCCGTTCCAGAAGGTGCGTCAATTTTTTGATCGTGGTGTTTTTCAATAATTTCAACGTTAGGGAAAAATTTCGCTGCCACTTTAGCAAAGTTCATCATTAAAACGGCACCGATGGCAAAGTTCGGCGCAATAATACAACCGGTCTTATTTTTCTCTGCTAATGCACGGAGTTCCTGAATCTTCCCTTCTGTGAAACCAGAAGTACCGACTACCGGACGAACCTTATGGTTGAGAGCTAATTTTGTATGGGTAAAGCCTACTTCTGGAACCGTAAGGTCTACTAAAACATCAGGCTTCACTTCTGTAAAACAAGCCTCTGCATCATAATATACCGGTACATCCTTCTTTTGAAAGCTTTCGTCCTCACGTTTCCGGTCGATGACAGCTACAAGTTGAAAATTTGGATTAGACTCTATCATTTTAATCGCTTCTTGTCCCATTTTCCCACGGGGACCTGCTACTACGATGGAAGTTGTCATGTTATATCCTCCTAAATATTTATTTTTTTCTTGTCCAGCGATCCTTGTCACGTTCTTCAAACTTTTCCATAGTTTTATGAAAGGCGGTAGACAAATCTAAACCGAGAGAATTAGTAAAACAAGCTAATACAAAAATAATATCTCCGATTTCTTCCTCGACAGACTTAATCTCTTCTGTCTCCTTTTTCGGCTTTTCCCCATAAGTATGATTAATTTCCCTAGCGAGCTCGCCTACTTCTTCTGATAGTCTTGCTACTAAGGCTAAAGGAGAAAAATATCCTTCCTCAAATTGTGAAATATAGTTGTCTACAGTCCATTCGATTTCTTTAGTTGTATACACTTTTGACATCGCTCAATATACTCCCTTACTTCCTTCTCATTCACTATAATGTTAGCTAAAACATTTTCGTTTTACAACAAATATATTTATAATTGTATAGGTTACACTTATTGACTATACTAAAGAACAATAGCTTATGACAACAGTAAAAAGGAGCGAAACTATGTTTGGAATACGGGTTAAAAATATCCTCTTTATCTTATTAGGTTCTGCTATCTTCTCCTTTGGAATCGTTCACTTTAACATGCCACACAACCTTGGTGAAGGCGGACTTACCGGAATTACCTTACTTTTATATTTTTTATTTAAATGGGACCCAGCCATCACTTATTTAGTTTTCAATATCCCTTTATTTTTTATCGGATGGAAAGTCCTTGGTAGAATAACGTTTATTTATACTTTGATTGGTACATTCGCTGTATCGGGATTCCTAACTTTATTTCAACATTACCACCTAGCCATTGACTTAGAAAATGATATGACCCTAGTTGCCATCCTTGCCGGTGTCTTCATAGGTTCAGGTCTCGGGATTATTTTTCGTTATGGGGGTACAACCGGCGGCGCAGATATTATTGCTCGGATCATTAACAAATATATCGGCTGGAGTATGGGTAAAGCTATGTTCCTTTTCGACTTCTTCGTCATCAGTACCTCTATCATCTTCTACCTCAATATGCGCGAAGGGGTTTATACATTATTACTCGTTTACATCGGTGCAAGGGTAATCGATTTTATTCAAGAAGGAGCCTACTCTGGCCGAGGATTAATGATCATCTCGAAGCAATATGATTCGATTGCCCAACGAATCAACTTAGAATTAGAACGAGGTGTAACAGTTTTAAACGGAACAGGATACTATACAAAGGAAGAGCAAAAAGTACTCTATTGTATCGTCGGTAAAAATGAAATTGTTAAGACGAAAAACTTAATTTTAGAAACTGATCCCCACGCTTTTGTTTCGGTCATGACCGTCCATGAGGTCATGGGAGAAGGCTTTACTTTAGACGAGGGAAAAAGACCCTTATATCCTGAACAATAAAAAAGGCTAGTAAAATCGATTGGCTTTCCTTCGATTTTACTAGCTTTTTTATTTACTCACGGTTCGCAAAGAAAATTAAAATAAATCGGGCTAACTCCATAACTGCTACTAAGGCTGCGGCAACATAGGTTAAGGCAGCGGCACTTAAAACTTTTTTCGTATCGTGTTCTTCATTATGGGCGATGATTCCCATTCCTACTAGTTGGTCCATCGCTCTAGAAGAAGCGTTAAATTCTACAGGTAAAGTTACGAGTTGGAAAAGTACAGCAAAGGCCATAAAAATAATTCCAACTAATAACAAATTCATCATATTAAATAATAGTCCCGCTAAAATAATGTAAAAGGAGGTACTTGAACCAAACTGCGCTAAAGGAACTAGGCTTGTACGAAATTTCAAGAAGCCATATTCTTCAGCATCTTGTAAAGCATGCCCTACCTCGTGGGCAGCGACCGCAGAAGCAGCCATCGATCTACCGTGAAAATTATTCGTCGATAATCGTACCGTCTTCGAACGAGGATCGTAATGGTCTGTTAGCGTACCTTCTACCTCTTCAACGGTCACATCATAAAGACCGTTTTCATCTAAGATTTTACGAGCTACCTCATAGCCTGTCATTTGACTAGACGTTGGAACTTTTGAATATGTGCTATAGGCTGATTTAACTTTTAACTGAGCCCATAACGGGA
Source organism: uncultured Pseudogracilibacillus sp. (assembly GCA_937974845.1). Lineage (GTDB taxonomy): Bacteria > Bacillota > Bacilli > Bacillales > Amphibacillaceae > Pseudogracilibacillus. The sequence continues at coordinate 17,568 of CALJVC010000069.1, forward strand.
TTATTAATAGCAATAGAAAATATACTAAATATACTCCCATCGAACAGTCTACACCCCTTTACAGATAAGTATCTACATAGTCAATAATAGTCAAATTCATTATTGAAGTCAATGATTAGCCTTACTATTTTTCCTCTCTTTAGTACTTTTCATTCCTTTAAACTTTCGCCAAGCAACATAAGTCAACGTTAAAACAATCGATCCCCCAATGACAAGCACTAAGGAAACAAAGGATAAAATATTCGACAAGACGAAAGTTTGTTGGTGATCGTTAAAAATAATCGAAAGTACATCCCTTCGAAGTTTAAAAAAATTAATCCCAAGATTGTATAGGTTGTCAATCATCAAGAATGTAAAATAATATAAGTCTTGCATAAAGATCACCCCTTACATCGTTTGAATCTTTTACACTATATGTAAGGGGCGATTAATTTATGAGTTCCAATGAGGATTCCAGCGTTTTAAGCCATGATAGACAAAGAAAAGCGTAGCAATCGATAACCAGAATGTAAAATAGCCAATTTCTTGCATGTAATTAGTTAAAGACGAATAAATCGGCATCATTCCAAATACATAATCGATTATTTCATTGTGTAATAAGACAACTCCTGCAAGAGCAAGATGTTTTAATTGGATACGGTAAATGGGTAAATATAGGATCCCTTGGACAGCCATTAAAGCGTGGGAAACGATTAACATATAGCCTTGCCATGCTAGCTCCCCTTCGATATATAAGGTGAAAAAATTCATCACGACAGCCCAAATACCGTATTTAATTAAAGAAGTTACAGCTAGGGCTTCGATATAGGGTAAGGAACGATTAAAGAGCAAGAAAAATAAGAAGATAGTAAAGAATAAAGTCGCTGTCGGGCTATCTGGAACAAAAGGGAGAAAAATCGTCGGAGTAACTTTAAATTGAGATTCATACCAGTAGTAACCATAGATCGTACCAAAAAAGTTGAAGATAAAGAGCAAAATGATAAAGGGTTTATAAAGTAAAATACTATAAATAAAACCTCGCATAACGACACCTATTTCTTTTGTTCTTTTATATAAAGT
>CALJVC010000070.1 GCA_937974845.1 uncultured Pseudogracilibacillus sp.
TGCCGGAAAATACTGATTGAGAGTAAGCACATAATATTATTTTTAACATCATTCGCGGATGATATGAAGGACGACCTGTTTTTCGAAGAAAAATTTCAAAAGCTTCTTCAGGAATACTCTCTACTAAATCATTAATGACAAAGGCAATATCATTTTCCTGAAGTTTCACTTCCAAATCTATAGGCAAAACTAGTTGATTCATGTTATAATCTTGATACATAAAGAGCACCTCCGGTAGTTATTGTGTGGTACTTTAATTTTACCAAAAGGTGCTCTTTTTGTTTACTTAAAACAAAAAATGAAGCTCGCATTTGAGCTTCATTTTTTTATGGGCTGAGTTTTGTCACAGCCCCTTATTTCTTTCTATTAAAAGGGATTAACTTTCTTCCCTTTGGTTCGTAGTTAGGCTTAGTTTATCCCCATCTTGGAGGACATCGTCAAAACCGGCCTTTTGATTATTTCTCAATAGTTCATAGGAACCGGTAAGGGAAGATAGGTCTAAATCGACGTAACGAAATACATCTTGGAAAATAAAATCTTTAATATCATGATTTTTAATTTCTAGCTCATCCCCCGGATTGAGCAAAGCTTCTTCTGTTAACCTTTCTCCTTGACGATAGAAGCTATAAAGAGCTTGTTCAAGAATAATTGGTTGTTCATTAAAGCTTACGCGTATACGGTGGGATGGTTTTAACTTCAACTTGTCTATCAAGCTTTGTAGAGGAACAGCAGAGGCTGGGAGAAGCTCTATTTGATCTCCTTCTTGTATCCGCGTATCGAGGCTAGCTGGCTCTTTATTTAAAAGTAAGCGATAACCCTGCTCTCTTAGTTGAATAGCCTGTCCATCTACATATACTTCGAAAGCTTTCATCTCTCTTTCATCGACTCCAAGGATACGTAGACAATCTCCGACGGTTTTCGGTACAAAGACTTCAATTTCATCATTATCTTGCACCATATAGCTTCCATCTACAAAGCCCTTACCTTTGACCTTATATTTCGGTTGAATGACTTGAGGTTGACCATTGTATTCAAAGTGCAAAGGTTCATACTTGCCAACAATTTCTTCTAAGGAAACTCTTGGCGATCTACCGTCTTTACCTTGTGTTATTTCGATTTTATCATCTTCTTCAACTAAATCCTTCACCGTTGCTTGTTGACCGTTACGCATAATACGGGGAGGCTCGCCGTAAGTACCTGGAATCGTCATCTGTTCCCCGTTAACTTTGATAAAGTGGGCAAGGCCGATTTTTCCATAAAAGTCATTTAAATCAATCCCTGCTTGAACGAGGCAGTCTCCAACGGTTAAATGATCCATTGTAAAAAGAAAGACGCTTCGTCCATTTACATATATATTCATATATTCAAAGGGGTTCTCTGTCGCGCTAATAGCAATTCCAATCGGTGTTACAAAGTCAGGGCCTTTTGGTAGTTTATCCTCATGTTCAATCATTTGGATGGCTTCCCGTCCCCGAACAGCGACTCGTTGATCCGGAAGACCTAAGTATTGGGCAATCTTTTTTTCGATTAACGGAGTAAGACTTCCTCCCCCGATGAGCATTACCGCTTGTGGAGAGGTTGTATTTAATTGTTTTACCTTGTCTGCTAAAAGTTGAGCTAGACGATCGACGCTATCATCAATAATCGTAATGAGTTCCTCATAGGTAACTTCTACTTCAAAACCAAGTACATCTTGGACTGTAGCCTTCTCTTCATTAACGACTGTACGTTTAACTTTCTCAGCCTCTTTGAAATCGAGTAGGAAATGGTCACTAATTTTTTCAGTAATTTCATCACCTGCTACTGGAACCATACCGTAGGCGACAATCGTACCATTCTTTGCAATGGCTATATCGCTTGTCCCGGCGCCGATATCGATTAAAGCGACATTCAAGCGTCGCATCGACTCAGGAATTAAGACGTGAATCGCTGCAATCGGTTCTAAAGTTAATGCGGCCATTTCTAAATCTGCACGTTCTAAGGCTGCGATTAATGATTCTACGACAACCTTAGGGAGAAAGGTTGCAATTATTTCTACAGATACTTCATCGCCGGTTTGGTCGATGAAGGAACCGATTTTTTCCCCATCTAACTTATAGTGAACGACGGAGTAACCGACACAATAATAGTCATTAAATTGGGCTTTTCTTTCTTCAGCGAGTTGCTTTTGTGCCTTTTGCACTGCACTTAGCTCGATATGTTTAATCTCTTCTTCCGTTCGAATAGGTCGTTCATGGATAGGGATTGTTATCGTTGTTTGAATCGTTTTTAATGCCCTACCGGCGGCAGCGACACAGACCTTATGTAAAGGGCCGTGGGCTTCCTCGATTTTTTCTTTGACATTCCGGATTACCTTTGCTACTTGAACGACATCTTGTATTTGTCCATCTAGCATTGCACGTTCTTTATGTTGTTCGGTATAAAAATCCGCTACAGCAAAACGTTCATCATTTTTTCTCAATAAAATACCTGTGACGGATTGGGTACCGATATCTAGGGCAAAAACATGTTCGTTCATCGATTCGCATGTCCTTTCTTTTCAATTAGTTAAGTAGTATGTTATCCTCATTATATATTCTTTCGGGTGACAAAGGAAACTTTTTTCGTTATAATTGTCTTAATTATGAAAAAACTCATAGGGAGAGACGGTGAAAGATGAGTAATAGAAAGATGGAAGAACTGCGAGAACAGCTTGATCAGTTAAACCTAGAAATTTTAAAATTAATTAGTCAACGTGCGGAAATCGTTCAGGAAATTGGTGAAATTAAAAGTAAGCAGAGCACGAGAAGATTCGACCCAGTGCGTGAGCGGGATATGTTGAATACTATTTTAGCCCACAATGAAGGTCCGTTTTCCGATGCGGTGATTGAACATATTTTTAAAGAAATTTTTAAATTAAGTCTCGGTATTCAAGAAGATGACAAGAAGAAGGCCTTGCTAGTATCCCGGGAACGTAAAAATTCCGATACCGTCGTCGATATTAAAGGGGTGCCTTTTGGAAATGGCGATGCTCGTTTTATTTTCGGACCTTGCGCTGTAGAAAGTTACGATCAAGTGGCAAATGTTGCGAAATCTATAAAGGAAAAGGGCTTGAAACTATTACGTGGAGGAGCTTACAAGCCAAGAACCTCACCCTATGATTTCCAAGGTTTAGGTGTAGAGGGGTTAAAAATTTTAAAACGAGTTGCCGATGAATACGATTTAGCGGTTATTAGTGAAATTGTAAGTCCAGAAGATGTTGAGGAAGCCCTTGAATATATCGATGTCATCCAAATCGGTGCCCGAAATATGCAGAACTTTGAGTTATTAAAAACCGTTGGGGAAACGAACATTCCCGTCATTTTAAAACGAGGAATGGCAGCGACGATTTCGGAATTTATTCATGCAGCAGAGTATATTAACTCTCGCGGAAACGGTAATATTATCCTATGTGAACGGGGAATTCGAACCTACGAGACAGCAACTCGTAATACGTTAGATATTTCTGCAGTACCGGTCTTAAAGCAAGAAACCCATTTACCTGTCTTAGTAGACGTTACGCATTCGACAGGACGTCGTGATCTCCTCTTGCCGACGGCTAAGGCCGCTTTAGCAGTAGGAGCTGATGGGGTAATGGCAGAAGTACACCCGGATCCTGCAGTTGCTTTATCCGACTCCCAGCAACAAATGGATTTAGATATGTTCGATGATTTCTATGAAGAACTTTATGCTTATAAGGAATCTACTACAAAAGCGTCAGTTGAAAAGTAGCACATTTAGCCAATTTCAGTAAAAATTGACAAAACTTTGACGGATTTTTATACAGCAAACGGGTTTTATAGCCAATGTTTGCTGTATATTTTTTGTGTTTTTATTCAAGCTAAGATATGATTAAATAAGGATAGAAGTTTTGACCGGAGGTGAAAGGTAATGAGTGTAACAATTTATGATGTAGCAAGAGAAGCAAATGTATCTATGGCAACTGTTTCCCGTGTGGTGAATGGGAATCCTAATGTCAAACCAACAACAAGGAAGAAAGTTTTAGACACCATCGAAAGATTAGGCTATCGTCCTAATGCTGTAGCCAGAGGTCTAGCAAGTAAAAAGACGACGACCGTCGGGGCAATTATCCCGGATATTTCCAGTATTTTCTTTTCGGAATTAACCCGGGGAATTGAAGATATTGCAATGATGTATAAATATAATATTATCTTAAGTAACTCTGACCAAAATAAAGAAAAAGAACTACGTTTAATCGACACGATGTTAGAAAAACAGGTCGATGGAATTGTCTTTATGGGTGGTAAGATTACCGAAGATCATATCAAACAATTTGAAACAGCGAACGTACCGGTCGTATTAGCAGCAACCCAGGATGAGACCGAGACCTTGCCTTCGATTAATATCGACTATCGACAGGCTGCATATGAAGCGACAAATTATTTATTAGATTCGATTAAGGAACAACCTGCCTTTGTAAAAGGAGATGACTATGTCCAATCTAACGGTTTGAAGTTAGAAGGGTATAGAGAAGCTTTACGGGATGCAGGCATCGATATTGATGAATCGTTAATCGTTGAAGAGGAGACGACCTATAACGGTGGAATCACAGCTGTCAATAAGCTATTGGAAAAAGGAATCAAGCCAAAAGGAATTTTCGTAGCTACCGATGAGATGGCTGTCGGTGTCATTCATAGTTTACAAGATGGGGGATTACGGGTACCTGAAGATGTCGAAGTGTTTGGCTTTAACAATACACGGGTGTCATTGATGGTACGGCCAACGTTAACGACAGTTGTACAGCCGATGTATGATATTGGTGCTGTAGCCATGCGTTTACTCACTAAATTCATGAATAAAGAGGAAGTCGACGAACAGACGGTGATTTTGCCCCATCGTATTTTAACGAGAAATTCAACGAAACAATAACAAAATACGAAGACAATAGGGGAGATCGAGATGACGAAGAGAGACTTACTAACCCCCATAGGAATAACGATAGGTTTTATCATGATTTCCGCCGCGATTTTATCGAGTGGAGGACGCGAAGGTTTTATAACCTTCGTGGACGTGTCATCGATTTTTATCGTCCTTGGAGGACTTTTTGGTTCATTACTAATTAACTTCAAATTAGAAGAAATTAAAATGTTTCACCGAGTAATTCGGGAGGCCTTCCGTAAAAACGATCAAAAAATTCCCGAATTGATCCAATTGTTTGTCGGGCTGTCCGAACGTGCTCGTAAGGAAGGTTTGCTTGCGCTTGAAGATGAAATTGCGGATCAGGAAGATGAGTTTATTAAAAAAGGTGTCCTATTAGCTATCGATGGTATTGAGCCAGAGGTCATTCATGAAATTATGAATGCTGAAATAATAGCCTTAGAGGAACGGCATGCTAATGGCCGACAATTGTTAGAAAAAGCTGGAGAATACGCTCCTGCTTGGGGAATGATTGGTACGCTAATTGGATTAGTTTTAATGCTTAATAACTTAGAAGATCCATCTAGCTTAGGACCGAATATGGCAGTTGCTCTATTAACAACCTTATATGGTACGGTGTTAGCAAACTTAGTATTTATTCCTATGGCGAGTAAGCTAGAAAACAAGACAGAAGAAGAAATCTTCATGAAACAGATTATTATTGAAGGTATTATTGGAGTACAGTCAGGGCAAAACCCAAGAATTTTAGAAGAGAAATTAAGCGCCTTTTTACACGGAGATGAAGAAGGAGCTATTGGACAAGATGGCGACGTAGTTCGCGGGGGAGAAGTCCATGAAGCTTAATCGACGACGAAAAAAATCTAGTGAAAAAGGTGCAGCTAAGTGGCTAGTTACGTACTCCGACATGGTTACTTTGATTTTAGTTTTTTTCATTTTACTATTTTCAATGTCACAGATTGATGTTAATAAATTCGAATCGATTACACGCTCCTTCCAAAGTCGTGCGATCCTTGATTTTTTACCTTCTGCCGTACCTTCTGAAGATATTACTTCAGGAGACCTCGATGGTCAAGGTGGCGAGGGTTTAGGGACGACGGATGGAGATGATGATGAAGATGTAGATATAGATGGAGTACTCGATCAACTAGAAGAGTGGGAAAAGAAGGCTGATGCCTTAGCTCGCTTAATGGAAAACGTAGAAGACTTTCTGGAAAGTGAAGGACTAGGAGACGTCATTACAGCGAATCGAACAGAAGAAGGGGTACACCTTGTCTTACAAGATAGTATTCTCTTTGATTCAGGAGAAGCGGTAATTTTAGATTCCGGTATTCCTTTTCTTGATGAGGTAGGCCAATTGCTAACGGGAATTGGCAATACGATTCGCGTAGAAGGGCATACCGATAGTCGCCCTATATCTACCTACCGCTACCCTTCGAATTGGGAGTTATCCGGTGCTCGGGCTGGAAGTGTCGTTCGTTATTTTATTGAAGAACATGATATCGATCCTGAACGATTCCTTATCGCAGGATACGGAGATACGCGGCCAGTGGCAGATAACGATACCGGAGAAAATATGAGTAAAAATAGACGGGTAGAAATTGTCATCTTAGATTCTGACTATGTAGACGATAAAGAAGATAAGAAAGATCAAGAAGGATAAAATTTTTGCACTAATAGATTTGTACGTTCTTAGTCAATACATAAATTATTACAACGAATCTGATCTCTATACACGGTATGTAAAGTTTACATACCGTGTTTTTATATGAAAAATAGAAAAAGGATGGAGAAACCCATCCTTTTTCAAGCTTCATTTTCGATTGTTCTTTTCCCTATTCTCATTTTTATCGTTTTCTTTTTTTTCAGTAGGCTTTTCTTCGTTTTCTTTTTTCTTTTGCTTATTTTCGTTCTTTTCTACGGTATTTGTTTCTGATGATGTTTCAATATCGTCTAATGTTTGCTTTTCTTTAACGACGATAGGGTAGGCTTTTGATTCCTCTCCAAAATAGTTCACTGCACGAATATAGTAGGAACCCGCTTGTTCTGGTAGAGTGTAGGCTGCTTCTCTTGTATGACCAATTAGGGTATATGTCTGTTGTTCGGGCAGCTCCCGATAAATTCTATAGCCAACGATGAGTTCATTTTTTGGATGTTTCCAAGTAACTTTTTTACCTGAAAGCTTTACATTCGTTGGTGCTGGAGGTTTTTTACCTTGCTCTGCAGAAAGTTCCTTAGCAGAAACTTTGGTCTTTTGTAATCCTATCTTTCCCCATTTTTCCGAATGTTTCCTTGGAATAAGGACAGAAAGATCTTCGAGGCGGTCGTATTTCATTCGTTTTAAAAAGTCAGGGTTAAAGCTAATACCACCTGTTTCTTTCAGAACGAACTCTTGGGGAGTTTGTTCATGGGCGATAACTTTCTGTCCGTCTACTAGAGTAAGATTCATGCTTCCCCCTATTAAACTATCATCTTTTTTCGTCGGGATGTGATCCTGATGGAAGAGTTCAGAGACGACCAGGCCTGCTTCTTTACATATTTTAGAAGGGAGTAGGCCAGAGCTGGCGCAAATATTTTTACTAACGATGGTATCAGGTCGTGAAAAGGTCTCCTTCGGTGCCATTAAATCAGGAAATGTTTCGCTTAGTTCATTGACTACTTGGGACCATAGCTTAATATTCCTTGGATGATAGGATAAGGAACAGGTAGGGCAATAGATGGATGCTGGTGTTTCATAACCAATCCAAGAACCTAAAGTCACTTTTGGATTGTAAGCAACAAACCAAGCGTCGCGATAATCTTGGGATGTTCCTGTTTTCCCTGCCCAATCGACTCCCCCATGGCGTAATTGTGATTGCATATAGTTCCCGGTACCATGACGTACTACATCCCGTAAAGTGTCTGTAATTAAATAAGCTGTTTCAGGTGAAAAGACCTGGGTTGGTGTTGATTTATGTTCATATACAACTTTACCATCTTTGTCTGTAATTTTTTCAATCATATAGGGTGCGTTATAAGCGCCACCGTTAGCGAAGGTAGCGAAGGCTCCAGTATTTTCTTCTACAGTTACTCCTCGGGTTAATCCTCCCAAGGCTAAGGCTCGGTTTCCGGCCTCAGAGGCATCGATTTGTGAAAAGCCTAATTTCGTGATAAAGTTTTCTACCGGTCTGTCATTCATAATTTCGGAATAGGCTTTTACTGCTGTGACATTATAGGAATAAGTAATTGCTTCCCTAAGGGTAACGAGGCCATAATAAGCGCCACCGTAGTTTTTTGGCGCGTATTCTCCATAAGAGGTAGGGATATCAGCAATGACAGTTCCAGGTTGTAATTTTCCTAACTCAAAGCCGGCAGCGTACGTAAAAGGTTTAAAGGTACTTCCTGGTGAACGATAGGCTTGTGTAGCAAAATTAAACTCCTTTGTACCTGCTTCATAATGTCGACCAGGGACAAAGCTTAAAATTTTCCCTGTACTATTTTCGATAAGAACCATACCATTTTCTACAGGCTCCACCTTGCCGGTCTCTGGTATGGTTCGATCTGGTCCAAAGTAAGGATAATTAGCCACGATTTCTTGCATCTTGTCATACATGTGTTTATTAATGGTAGAATGAATATGGTAGCCATTGCGGCGTAAGGCTCGGTCAGCTAGTATCGTATATTCCTCATTGAGTTCTTCATTGTCCCTAAGTTCATCGGCTTCGTAGCCATCTTCCTTTGCGAGTATTTCTTTTAAAATTTGAATCGTACGTTGTTCTAGTTCAAACACAATTGCCGGGTATTCATCGATAGGAGAAATTGACTTTTCAGTAAAATCAGCCACGATATCGTAGGCTAAAGCTTCTTCATAAGCTTTTTCATCGATCATATTCGTATGGAACATTCGAGAAAGGACCGTTTTCATACGGTTTATTCCCGCTTGCAACTCCTCTTCTTCCTTCAATTTCCCTTCCTTTGTAAAAGGGGTATAGGTGAAGGGGTTTTGAGGTAGTCCAGCTAAATAAGCAGCTTGGGCTAGGTTTACTTGATCGGCATCAATTCCGAAGATTCCTTTGGCAGCCGTTTGAATTCCCGCAATATTTCTTCCGGAAGCTTCACGCCCATAAGGGACGATGTTTAAATAGGCTTCTAATATTTCATCTTTCTCGAAGAAGTTTTCTAACCGTAAGGCTAATAAAATTTCTTTAGCCTTTCTTTCGAAGGATACTTCATTAGTTAAGATTTGGTTTTTGATTAACTGTTGGGTTAATGTACTTCCACCGGTCTTCATATCAGCGTTTGTTGCTTCTTGGAAGAGGGCGCGTAGAATCGCTTTAGGAACAACCCCTCTATGCTCGTAGAAAAGTTCATCTTCCGTAGCGATGACAGCTTGAATAATTAGTTCAGAAATATCCTCTAATTGAACCTCTTCTCGATGTAAGTCGGCGCGGATATCTCCAATATATATATCGTCACTAAAATATAGTTTGGATGTTTCTTCATAATTGTAGATATCCTTTCGCATCTCTTCATAGGGCCGGACTTCTTCATCTTGAACTAGGGAGGCAAAGTAGCCGGCTCCGACTCCTACGGCAAAAATACTAAGCAGTAGGGCTGTGATGACGAAGAATAGGAAAATATTAGCGATAACATCGTACGTAATGTGAAATTTACGTTTGAGTTCATAAGAATCTATATAGTCTTTCATACGTTTAAGCCATCGTTTATAGTCCATTTTCAACCTCCTTAAATTCAACTATTAATTATAGCACATTCGTTAAGGCTTTATAGAGATAAATTAGGATGAAATCTTGTGTATAAAAAGGGTAAAAGTTGATTATTATGTATGCTAAGGTTACAATGGTTTATAAATCTTATAGATACTTTGCAATGAAGGATTAAGTAGTAAAACAAATCCCTTTTCAGAGAGCTAGCGGTTGGTGCGAGCTAGTAATATTTGTTTTATGAAGTACGCTCTGGAGCAGTCTTATTGAAAAATAAGACGGTGTCAACACCGTTATCAAGACCGAGGGGTAAAGCCTAGTGCTTTACAACAAGGGTGGTACCGCGAATACAGCTTCGTCCCTTTTTACAGGGATGGAGCTTTTTTATTTTATTAGAACATAGTTTTTAAGGGAGGAAGTAGTAGTGGATATTCTTACGGAATTACAAGAACGTGGATTAATCCAACAGGTTACAGATGAAGAAGGTTTACGAAAACATTTAGAGGAAAATCAAGTAACGCTTTATTGTGGCTTCGACCCGACAGCGGACAGTTTACATATTGGCCATCTTTTACCGATTACGATGCTAAAACGTTTCCAAAAAGCTGGGCACCGCCCGATCGCCTTAATTGGTGGCGGGACAGGGATGATCGGTGATCCTAGTGGTCGCAAGACAGAGCGTTCATTAAATGAGGAAGAAGTAGTGCATGGCTATGCAGAAAGTATTCGTCAACAGTTAGCTAAGTTACTCCATTTTGATGATGAAGAAAAGGGCGCTACTGCTCGAAACAACCACGACTGGCTAGCAGAGTTATCTTTTATCGACTTTTTACGGGATGTAGGGAAGCATTTTACTGTTAACTATATGTTAGCGAAGGAATCCGTTTCTGCCCGTATCGAAGAGGGGATTTCTTATACCGAATTTAGTTACATGTTAATGCAATCTTACGACTTCTATAAACTTTACGAAGAAGAAAATTGTACCTTACAGATTGGTGGAAGTGACCAATGGGGAAATATTACCGCTGGAATGGAGTATATCCGTCGTAGTCGTGAAGATTTAGATGAAGAAGTTAAGGTGTTTGGCCTTACGGTTCCTTTAATTACGAAGGCCGATGGTGAAAAGTTCGGTAAAACGGCTGGTGGAGCTATTTGGCTTGATCCAGAAAAGACAAGTCCTTATGAGTTCTACCAATTCTGGTATAATACCGATGACCGAGATGTAATCAAGTTTTTAAAATCTTTCACTTTCTTAAGCTTAGATGAAATTGCGGAATTAGAAAAAGAAGTAGAAAATAATCCAGGTGCTCGGGAGGCTCAAAAAGCATTAGCAGCCGAAGTGACCAGAATGGTTCATGGCGAAGAGGCTTTAGAAAGGGCAATAAAAATTTCCCAAGCCCTCTTTAGCGGAGATATCCAGTCTTTATCTGTAGAGGAAATTCAAGAAGGTTTAGAAGATGTTCCTAGCCATGAAGTAGAAAAGGCTGACTATCCTTTAGTCGATCTTCTCGTCGATGCGAAAATTTCTCCTTCAAAACGACAAGCGAGAGAAGATATTAAGAACGGAGCTATTTATATTAATGGGGAACGAAAGCAAGAGCTAGACTACGTTTTAACAGAAGCGGACCGTTTAGAGGATCAGTTTACGGTGATTCGTCGTGGGCGCCGTCGTTACTTCTTAATCCATTATAAATAAATATCTTTTTAATAAAAGGGTTGCATTATTGGTGCAACCCTTTCTTCTTTGACTAGGTTTTATTTAATGTTGGACATTCTATATCGTTCCTCGCTATTTTCCTAGATGACTAATGGTCGTCACTTTTAGCCCAATGACCGCCAATTTTTTTACTCCGCTCTACATTGATACCGGCCTTAGTGTAGCTAGTAGCGCGCAAAAGGGCATCAGCACCGAAGCGTTCCCGGATATTGTCCATAGTATATCCGAGGTTTTTTTGCTTCGTTCTTTCTGAAAATAAGTTTAGCTGAGTTCGTTCATCGTTAGAAAGGTTGGTTAAGGTAACGGATATTTTGCGAACTTTACTATATTGGTCATAGTAGCGATGGAATAAAGAAAGACATACGTTGTACATTTCCATGGTTATATTTGTAGGCACATCGATAGAAGTCGAGCGACTAAATCCCCCTCCTGTTTCTTTAGCGTAGCGTACAGTAAGGTGAATGGTGCGTCCTACCTTTTGTGCTTTTCGGGCCCGGCGACAAGTTTCTTCACAAAGGTCTAGAAGTACAGCAGGTACTTCTTCAGCTCGATAGTCGCGTAATAAAGAAATACCGTGGCCGAATCCCTTTTGTTTTGGAGTGAAAAAGTCTCCATAGACCGGACTTAAATCGATGCCCCAAGCATGCCAATAAAGCTGTTCCCCCATGATTCCGAAATGTTTTTTTAATTGTTCAAGGGGAAAGTTAGCAAGTTGACCAAGGGTAGTGATACCAAGTCGGTAAAGGCGACGTTGTAAACGAGAACCAATCCCCCATATTTTTTCTACTGGGAAAGGCCAGAGCAGGTTCGGTACATCTTCGTAGGTACACTCTGCAATAGCTTCTTCTGCTTTTTTTGCATGTAAATCAAGAACGACTTTGGCGAGAAATTTATTATCGCCAATACCGATAGCAGAGGGCAAACCTAGCTCCTTCTCAATTGTCTGTTTAATTTTTTTCGCGATTTCCCAACGATTTCCAAACAGCTTTTCTAATCCGTCGACGGTAATCCATACTTCATCGATTGAATAGGGATGAATGGCCTCCTTTGGAGCAAAACGGGAAAGTAGTTGTATGATTTCAATAGAAGTTTGTACATAATCAGCCATATTTGCTTCAATAAGATGGATTTCAGGGTCTTTAGGCAGTTCAAAAAAACGACTGACATTTTGTAAACGGTGTTTCTTCTTTAACGCCGGTGAGGTAGCGAGAACGATACTTCCAGGTCGCGATAGATCTCCTACGACAGCGAGTAGCGCTTCGTTAGGATTGAGCCCTAGTTTAACTGCCTCGACGCTAGCATAGAAAGAGCGCATATCGACACAAAGCACATCATGTCGTGGATAGGCTGTATAATCCAAGGGAAACCTCCTTTCTCAAAGAATCCGAACACACGTTCTAGTATAACGTTAGGATTGTAAGCTTTCAAGAGAAAAACAGAACATTTGTTCTTGATTTTTAAAAAGGACTGTCTTATAATTAGAACAAACGTTCTTATTGTGGAAGGGATTTATTAGAAGGCGAGGACCTTTATCATTTCTTTATAATCATGAGTATGCATAGCAGAGAAAGGATGGGGAATCATGTTAAATGTACGAGATCGTGGTAGTAAAAAATGGGTATCGTTAATGTTACCCGAGCATGTAGAGCTGTTGCAGGAGGCTATACTAGAGAAGGAAGATAAGCCGATTCTTGATGAACAAAAAATGCTTGAAATCGATTATACTTTAAAGTCAGCCTTAATTGAACAACTTCCTATCGAACTTATTTATTTCCGTCATGGAAAATATAAAAAAGTGGTCAGTCGTTTAGAAAAAATTGACCAGTGGCGTGGGTTGATCGTTTTAAAAAGTGAAGAAGGTAGCCGTATCTCCTTGTCCGATATCGTTGATGCTAAATTAAAATAAACTCTTATCCGCCTCGGGGGCGGATAAGAGTTTTTTGCATTAAGTCTTTGTTAGGTATAGTTATAAAAGTTGTTTAAGTGCTTGTTCTAAGCGACAGCGTTCTTCTTCTGATAAACGTCTACCCTTATAGTAAAGGGTTATATCGTCGGAAAATAACTCTGTTAAATCGAATGAACGTTTTTCTTGTTCTTTTTCCACATATACATGTTCCCATTCTTTTAATTCTAAGTTTGTATATCTTTGTATGTCTTCGATAAATTGCTCAAAGGGAATATCTAAGCCTTTAGCTAAAGATCGTAAGACGTGGGAAGTAGGATTGGTTCGATAATTGTTTTCTAGTTGGGAAATATAAGCGGGAGAAACTCCTGTTCGCTTTGCTAATTGCCGAAGTGACATTTGTTTTTCCTCTCTTTTTTGACGAATAAAACTTCCGATTGAACCCATTTATTTCACCTTCTTATCGTAAGTATAACGGAAGGTTGTTCGCTTGGCAAACGTTTTCGTTGCAGAATGACCGAACGTATGTTAGTATATAGAAAACTAATGTTTACTCAGCTAACGGGGTGATGGAGAATGAGGTCATTACAGGAGCAACTTTTTGAGTTAGAGGCGCAGCTTGCTTCGATGTCGGTTAGTTTAGAAACGTTAGAAAGAACTCAACGATTGCTAAGTAGTGAAGTGCTTCGTCGAGATCATCCAGTCGGGTTAAGAGAAAGGGGGGACGGAATGCTCCTCCTTCAAGTGCTCGATGACCTTTTATTTTATACGGTTGAGGACTTAAAAATAAAAAGTGAACGCTCGGACGTCTTACTAAATCGATTATTACAAAGAGTAAGAGGAGAGGGAGACTAAGCATTAAAGTTTAAAAAAAATTGTAAATATCGTAAAGTAAATAAGGTAATAGTATACAAGGAGCGTGAACGAGCGTTGGAATGGAGAGAAATTACGAGTATTGAAGAGTGGAAAGAGATTTTAGAAAAATCAACGGAAAAGGATCAAGTCATTTTAAAGCACAGTACAACTTGTCCAGTAAGTTTCAATGCTTTAGACGAGTATAATGATTATTTAGCAGACGAACCTAATGAGAACATTGATTATACGTTAGTAAAGGTTCGTGAATCACGTCCTGTGTCTAACCAAATAGAAGAAGATTTAAACCTTAAACACGAATCACCTCAGATTATTTGTATAAAAAATAAGGAAACTTATTGGTCCGCGACCCATTGGTCAGTGACTAAGGCTCATATGAAGGCTGTACTTGATTAATGGGGCAGTCTTTCCTAAAAGATGATAAGGATGGAGAAAATCGACTAGTTATCGATTCTCCATCCTTATTTTTATGTTATGAAACTTATTAAATTTAACTAAACTTAAAAGGAAAAGATTCCCTTGTAGTTGAAATAAGAATAGTAGGAAAATTATTTTTTTTCACCCAAAAAAGACTTTTACAAAAGGACGAATGGTTTATTGAAAACTGGGTATATCATGATTATAATAGTTTAGTCGTCAACTTTAGTTTCAATTTTAGGAGGATTACATTGAAAAGAAGAAGTCTATTTCAACGTTCGCTTGATCGAATAGAAGCGGTTGGAAATAAATTGCCTCATCCGGTAACTTTGTTTGCTATTTTAGCATTAATAGTTCTCGTTCTATCTGCTTTGATTTCACAGTTCGGCATTAGTGTAGAACATCCCGGAAATGAAGGGGAGATTGTTGAAGTAAAAAACTTATTAAATAAAGAAGGTATACAATATATTTTCTTATCGATGACGGAAAATTTTATCAACTTCGCTCCCCTAGGAATTGTTCTAGTGACAATGTTAGGAATTGGTCTTGCAGAACATACGGGATTAATTAGTGCCCTTTTACGGGGATTTGTCTTATCGGTCCCTAAACAGTTAATCACAGCTTCTTTAGTATTTGCGGGCATTATGTCAAGTGTTGCTTCAGACGCTGGTTATGTTGTATTACCACCTTTAGGTGCAGTGATTTTTGCCGGTCTAGGTCGACATCCGTTAGCAGGTCTAGCAGCAGCTTTTGCTGGTGTTTCTGGAGGGTTTAGTGCTAACCTTATCCTCACTTCCCTTGATCCACTCCTTGCTGGAATGACAATCGATGCGGCGAAGATTATTGACCCAGCTTATGCTGATACGATGAACGTAGCGATGAACTTATATTTCATCATTGCTTCTGTTTTTCTGCTTACTATAGTTGGATGGTATGTGACGGAGAAAATTGTTGAACCCCGTTTAGGAGCCTATAATGGAGAATATAAAGAGGAATTAGAAGGATTAAGACCTATTGAAAAGAAAGGTCTCAAATGGGCAGGCTTTTGGACCCTTGTAACATTAATTGCTGTTGCGTTATTAGTTTTACCACAAAACGCGCCCTTACGTGCTACACCAGAGGCTGGAGAAAGCTTAACTTTAATGGAATCCTTAAGTCCCTTTATGAATTCACTCGTTCCAATTATCGCTATTTTATTTTTCGTTCCTGGTTTAGTTTACGGTAAGGTAACGAAGGAGATTAGGAATGATAAGGATGTAGCTAATGCTTTAATTAAGACGATGGGAGCGATGGGTACTTTTATCGTTCTCTCCTTTACTGCGGGACAGTTTGTTGCGTATTTTGCAGAAAGTAATATGGGGTTAATTGTAGGAGTATACGGAGCTAACTTTCTAGAACAAATTAAATTAACCGGTATTCCACTACTTATTGTCTTTATCATCATTTGTGCAATAATCAACTTATTTATCGGAAGTGCTTCAGCCAAATGGGCTATGATGGCACCGATTTTCGTTCCAATTATGATGCAACTCGGCTATTCACCAGAGGTTACTCAAATGGCTTATCGAATTGCTGATTCATCGACTAATATGATAACACCTTTAATGACTTATTTTGCCTTGATTATAGCCTTTGCACAAAAGTATGATAAAAAGATGGGGATAGGAACGTTAATATCTGTTATGATTCCTTATTCACTCTTGTTTTTAATTGCTTGGACCGTCTTATTAATTGTATGGATTATTTTTGGTATAGACTTAGGTCCATCTGCACCAATTTTCTATCCATAATAATATATAGAAAAGAGGCTGGGTTTTATATCCTAGCCTCTTTTTATTTTGCATCAATCACGAAAATAAACGATTTGACTCGTAGTTGCAAGGATTTCCCCCTTTGTATTCCAAAGGGTTCCGAATTGGTCGAAAAAACCATTGTAAAAGCGATGTCCTCTAGCCTGTCCAAGCACAAAATTGCTACCATGTTGGGTTAACATTTCGGCATTGACATGGAAATATATTGTAAGAGATACAGTACTTGCTGGTACAAATTGCGGTTCCCGTAAAAAAATTCTCGGTAAAAAAGTGTCGCAAAGACTGGCTAGTGACAGATAGTCTAAAGGACGATCTGGAAGATCTTTTATCCATAAAAGGCTCGACGAATGCTCTAAGGTGTTTTCCTTTTCTCCTAAAACGTTCGGTTTACCAGAAATAAAACGCATATCGTACTGTTGCATCCAAGTAGGTGTACCCTCAAGAGAAAAGCGTTTGACAGCCTCTGGTTGTACGACTTCAGGCATAGCTAATTCTGTGTTCGACCAAGTAGTTTTCCGTTTGGCACAAAGAGCTGTTCCTGTCATTACAACCTTATTGTCTTGAAGCATATCTACTTTCCAATGCTGAGTTGAACGGTTTGTCCTAGCAATCGACGGTCGTATTTCAAAACTCCCGTCAGCTACTGCCGAGACGTAGTTTACGGTTAGAGATACAGGTTCTCCTATTCGTTCGGGATGGTTTAAAATAGCTTTTAAAAGGTTGGCAGCTAGAATCCCTCCAAAGGGACCAATCATATTAGCATAGTGCGTGGTTGTTTGACCGAGGAATTTTCCTTGTACTTCGGTTAAATTCGTTGCTATATCGAAGGGATGCATTGTTTTTGTTTTCATATGTCTTCCTCCTTGTATAAGCATAAAGCGCTTTCAGTAAGGGCTTTATTTATTATAGCATAAAGGAGGGTTTGATTAATTGTTTGCAGTAGTAGGAGATAAGAAATTAACAATTTTAAAACATAAAAAGATGGACGAAGTTGCGCATTTTCTTCATCCATCTTTGTGGGTTAAAATATTATTCCTTGTACAACCAATCGATTAACTCTTCTAAGCCTTTGATGTTTTGGCTATTAGGGTTAACGATATATTTTGCCTCCATTAATTTTATCTTATTATCTTTTACCGCTTGTAAAGTATTCCAACCTGGATCTTCCATCAATTCGTTAAAACCTTCTTCGCCTTTTCCAAAAAAGTCTACTAATAAAATATAGTCTGGGTCAGTTTTTAAAATTTGTTCGATTGAAGCAGGCGTAGAACGTTCGAGTTTGATCTTATCTACTGCAGGTGTAGCCCCAGCTAACTTTAACAAGTCGTAAGAAATATTTGTCGGACCCATCATAAAGGGACCTAGGTCACCACCGATTTCGGATAATACTAGAACCGTCGGGTTTTCATCTTCGGGAATTTCTTCTTGTAAGCTTTCAATTTTTCCTTCTATGTTTTCGATTAACTCTTCGGCTTTCGTCTCTTCACCGACAGCTTTTCCGATTGTTCGAGTAACGTCTAAATATTGTTCAACCGTCACAATCGAATCGAAAGAGAGAATCGGTGTATCTAACTGTTTAAGGGTACTTTCGGCTTCTTCTTGTTCACCAAACATTTTGGTTAATAGGAGTAGGTCTGTCTCGTAACTAATAATTTCTTCCGGATCGATATTTACTTGAGCACTGATACGGCCTTCAATTTCTTCCGCGACATCTACCTTAGTAGATAGAAATGGATCATCAATTCCTTTTGTAGCAGCAACAATTTTATCGGGTTCTACTAAATCTAGGACAATTTCTGCTACTTCAAGGGAAAGTGGAAAGATTCGATTAGGTTTTTCTTCAATTGTGACTTCCTCATCGTCTATTTGAATTGTTACAGGAAAATCATCTGCTGTAGTTTCCTGCTTTTCAGACTCTGTCTCTTCCTGAGGCTGGGTATTTTGACAGCCAGCAATCACCACAAGGAAGAGAAGGAGAAAGATGGACATAGATATAAAACGCTTCACTGTAAATCATCCTTTCGATTATTAGGAATAAAGGGGGTAATGGCTGTTGTGTGTAGTTGATTGTCTGTATAAATATAAGCATCGACATCGTATACTTTTCTAAGTAGTTCCTTCGTTAGCACTTCTTTAGGGCTTCCGTGTTTTACGACGCGTCCATTTTTTAAAAGCAATAGTTGGTGGCAGAAACGAGCTGCTAAATTTAAATCGTGTAGGACGACAATCATAGTTTTTCCTTCTTTTTCACAAGATGTTTCGAGTAATTGTAAAATATGTAATTGGTGATAGATGTCGAGGGCGGAAATAGGCTCGTCTAGTAAAATGATTGGTGTATCTTGAGCGAAAGCTTTAGCAATCATAACGAGCTGGCGTTGTCCACTCGATAATTCTAAAACTGACTTTTCAGCATGGGGGAGGGTTTCGGTCATTTTCATTGCACGTTGTATAAAAAGTAAGTCCTCTTCATTATTACGGTCGAACATTGAGCGATGGACGTGCCTCCCCATACTAACGATGTCCCAAGCGGTAAAGTCAAAGTTGACTTGAGTTTCCTGGGGGACATAACTTATTTGCGTTGCGAGGCTTTTCGCCTTATAATCGATCTGCTTTTTTTTATTGATGAAAATATCACCTGAGCTAGTCGGTAGAATGGAAGCAATCGTTTTGAGTAGGGTAGATTTCCCACTTCCATTTGGTCCGATTAAGCCGAGTAAGGTCCCTTTTTCTACGTTAAAGGAAATATCATGTAGTATTCTCTTTTTATTGATAGATACTTCTAGATTTTTGACTTGAATCATATTCCAAGGCCTCTTTTCGAGCGTAAAATTAGGAGAATAAAAATTGGCGCTCCAATCATAGCGGAAACGACCCCAACTTGTAATGTAATTGGTTGAAGAATCATTCGCGAAATTAGATCCGCTAAAATTAAAAAGATTGCACCGGTAATTAAACTTGCTGGTAGTAAAATTCGATGATCGGGTCCTACGATAAGCCGTAGCATATGCGGAACGACAAGTCCGACGAAGCTAATGATACCACTTACTGCAACGGCAGCCCCAGTGATGAGGGCGGTTAAGATTAAGACACCGTTTCTCAGTAGCTTAACATTGATTCCAGCACTTTTAGCATGATCTTCTCCTAACAACATAATGTTGAGCTGTCTTCCGAGAAAAAGAAGGATGACAGAACCGATAATAATTGGCGGACTAATTGTTGTGACATGCTCCCACGTACGAGCTTCTAAGCTCCCCTGTAGCCAGCTAATAGCGCTTCGCAACTCTTGTTCCGTAGTGGCCGAGGCAATCAACACATTAGTTATCGATGCAAAGAAGGCGTTAATCCCAATTCCTAAGAGCAAGAGCATAGCGACGCTTTTCGTCTGGGAAACTTTCCAGACAGCTAAGATGACAAACATGGCAATTAAAGCTCCAATAAAGGCTGAAAGAGGCAGTAAGGATGTATGGTAGGTAGACCAACCAAAAAAAATAGCACTGACGGCTCCAAAAGCAGCCCCACTGGAAACTCCGATAAAGCCTGGTTCAACTAAGGGGTTTCGAAACAGCCCTTGCATAGCAACCCCTGAAGCGGCTAAGGCACTACCAACTAGGCCAGCTACTAGCACTCGAGGCAGTCTAATCTCTGTGATGACTACCCACTGTTGATTTGTGTATGTTTCTTGAAGCGGTATGTGTAGCTTATTGAGTAGAATGGATGCTGTTTTTGTAAAAGGAATGGTAATCGGTCCAATAGCAACGGCAAATATGATGGTGAGAAATAGTACGACAATTAAAATAAAAAGAGTCAGTATCATACGCGCCGTGCGTTGTTTTTCTTTTTCAATAATTGATAAATTGTTCATGTAGGTAGCCCCTCTATAAGTAACTCACGTATTTCAATAAAAGAAAGCAAACTTCACTGATGATGAATCCATGCAGTGAAGTATGCTTTTTATATTTATACTTTAAAGAATTCGTCTAATTTTTCTTTTGGTAAATAATTTCCGATAAAGAAATCACCGAATTCTCCGTAAACAGAAGAAGCCTCGTCAAAGCGCATTTCATAGACGATTTTTTTCAGTTGTAAAACATCGTCCGTAAATAAAGAAACTCCCCATTCCCAAAGGTCGAAACCGATGGAACCGGTTGTTACTTGTCTTACGCGATCGAGATACTTTCGACCAGTAATACTATGTTCGTAAAGTAACTTAGAACGCTTTTCCATTTCAAGGGTATACCAGTTAGCATGACCTTCTCTCTTACGGCTCATTGGATAGAAAGACATATGCTTCCGTTTTGGTAAAATAGGTCGTAATCTTTCTTGAACTTCTGGTAATGTTTCGGGATCGACGTCTGAATTTTGATAACGGTATTTAGAAAGTTCAACGACGGAAAAGTAGGAATATTCCCGAATTAAAAAGTCACCTAGTTTAGATTTGCTTATTTGCCTTTCGGCTTCAGCTAATTCCTCGGCGGTCTCACGCAAAATCATCCACATGATATCGGCTTTATGGCCGATTGTATTGTGCATGACATGGCTACCTTTTTTAGCCTTTTCTAAATCCTCCCATCCACCGAGAATTTCAACAAACTCATCTATTGCTTCTTGTTGCGCTTCTGGCGATAAGCTCTTCCAAGCTTTCCAGTCTACTGTACGCAAGTCGTGTAAACAATACCAACCATCCATTGTTTCTACAGCTTTTGACATTTTGATGCTCCTTTTTTAAAATGATTTTCATATAAGAAATATACCATATTATAATTTTATCGTATGCTAATATTTCGACTTGTCAATATTTTGTTAAGGTTTGGTAACATTTATTACACAATGTTTAAAGGAATTTGTGTTAAGTTAAAATAAGCTTTACTTTTAAAAAAATATATAGAGGTGTTTCATAAATGAATAAGGAAAAAGTTGGTTTACTTGTCATGGCTTATGGTACGCCATATCAATTATCAGATATTAAGCGTTACTATACCCATATTCGTCGTGGTCATGAACCTTCAGAAGCTGAGTTAGAGGATTTGGTTGAAAAATACAAGGCTATCGGCGGGGTGTCTCCCTTTGCAAAGATTACTGAAGCCCAAGCAGAAGCTTTAGAGGCACATTTAAACGAAGTCCAATCCAAGTACGAATTTAAGATGTATATTGGCCTAAGACATATCGAGCCTTTCATTGAAGAAGCGGTACAGAAAATGGCAGAGGATGGAATCAAAAAAGCTGCGACGATTTTCTTAGCTCCGCATTATTCGAATTACAGTATTCAAGGTTACAATGGCCGTGCAAAAGAAGAAGCGGACAAGCATGGTATTACATTGTGGTCCGTAGAATCTTGGTACGATGAGCCGGACTTTATTCAGTTTTGGGCCGATGGAATTAAAGCAATTTATGATCAGATGCGTCCTGAAGAAAAGGAGAAGACCGTTACAATTTTCTCAGCCCATAGCTTACCGGTACGAGCGGTTACTGAGGACGATCCCTACGTAGAGCAATTACAAGCAACGGCTGATTTAATTGCTGAAAAGGCTTCGATAGACAATTATGAAATTGCTTGGCAGAGTGAAGGAAATACACCAGATCCATGGTTAGGTCCAGATGTATTAGATTTAACTAAAGATCTTCATAAGGAAAAAGGCTACACATCCTTTATTTATGCCCCGGTCGGGTTCGTTTCAGACCACTTAGAAGTGCTTTACGATAATGATTATGAATGTAAAGAAGTTTGTGATGAGATAGAGGCAAATTACTATCGTCCAGAAATGCCCAATACTGACCCTGGCTTTATCAAAGCAATGGGTAAGGCCGTTTTAGCGAAAATCCAAGAATAGCCTTATCTCCTAAATATTAGATAAATAGTTGACAAGAGAAAAAAATAAGCCTATCTTATATAGTAACGGAAATTAAACAGAAGAACGATGATAGAGGAATAGTAGGTAGTTCTTCCCTTGGGTACAGAGAGTAGGGTGTATAAGCTGAGACGCCCTATCGACAAGGTCTACCGAACCTACCTCTTAGTCCAATGCAAACATTGGCGTCGCTTTCACGTTACGAAATAGAGTGGGGTGTAGCTTTAACTATACCCAACATAAGGTGGTACCACGGAAGAGAACTCTTTCGTCCTATGATGTAGGATGAAAGAGTTTTTTTATATCATTCATTTAATACGGGAGACGTAAAGATGGAAAAAGAAACGATTGTTGTGAAAATAGGTAGCAGTTCCTTAACGAAGGCTAATGGCGAATTGGATGAAGCTAAGCTTTCTGGTTATGTCGATGCGATTGCTAAACTTAAGCGGGCAGGCCATACGGTCGTGCTCGTTTCCTCGGGGGCGGTAGCTTCGGGTTTTAAAAAGCTTGGTTATCCGAATCGACCTGTAACGGTGAAAGGAAAACAGGCAGCGGCAGCTGTAGGTCAAAGTTTATTAATCCAGGCTTATAATGATCATTTTCAACAGCACGGCATTGTCGTTGCACAGGTTTTACTGACTAGAAGTGACTTTTCCAATCGGCAACGTTATCGGAATGCCTACCAAACGATCCATGAATTATTGCGTCAACAAATTGTTCCAATCATCAATGAAAATGACACCGTGTCAATCGATGAGCTAACCTTTGGCGATAACGATATGCTATCGGCTTTAGTAAGTGGTTTTGTACACGCTGACCGCTTACTCATTCTCACGGATATCAATGGTATTTATACGGATAATCCAGAGAAAAATCCAAAGGCAAAAAAATACCAATTTTTAGAAGAAATAACCGAAGAAATTCTAGCCCAGGCCACATCGGAAGGTTCGCAGCTTGGTACAGGAGGCATGAAGTCTAAATTAGAGGCTGCCAAAACAGCAAATTCTTTAGGAGTTTCGGTATTTATCGGCAAGGCAGAGGGAGAAGATGGCTTACTCGATGTGATAGAAGGAAAGGGCGATGGTACCTATATTCGTCCGCGATCCTTAACATCTATTACAACTAATCGCCAGTGGATTAAGTTTCATTCTACTTCCGTAGCTAAAATATATGTAGATGAAGGCGCGGAGGAAGCGATTTTATATCAAGGAGGAAGTTTATTACCAGCAGGCATTGTCAATTTAGAAGGGGAGTTCGAAAAGGGGGATGTGGTTAAAGTTTACGGTACGAAGGGTTTACTTGGCAAGGGGGAAGTTAACTGTTCATCGCAAGAGGTGAGGGAAGAATTGGCTTTACGCAAAACAAAGAAAAAGCGTACAGCTTCTTTTGAAGTGATTCATCGAAACCATTGGGTAGAAATATCTTTATAAGATAAAAGTAGAGGAGGAAACTAGGATGAGTGAAATTTTAGAAAAAGGTCAATTAGCTAAACAGGCTAGTTATTCCTTAGCGACAAATACAACTGAGGAGAAAAATGATGCTCTTTTAAAAATTGCTGAGGCAGTTGAAGCAGATCAAGATATAATTATTTCTGCTAATAAAAAGGATTTAGAAGCTGGAAAGGAGGCTGGTCTCGATGCTAGTGTGCTCGATCGGATTATGTTAGATGGCGAAAGAATCCGAGCTATGGCAGAGGCAGTTCGTCAATTGACGAGATTAAAGGATCCAATTGGAGATGTTTTAGAAGAACGGAATCTAGATAACGGTCTACATTTAGCCCGTGTGCGCGTACCAATTGGTGTTATAGGAATGATTTATGAGGCTCGACCTAATGTAACTCTCGATGCAGCGACTCTTTCTTTAAAAACAAACAATGCTGTTTTACTACGAGGAAGCTCTTCGGCTATACATTCAAATACCGCCCTTGTAGCTTCTATTCATCGGGCCTTAGAAAAGACGAACTTACCAGTCGAATCGGTGCAATTAATCGAAGATACTTCTAGGGAAACAGCAAAAGAACTTTTCCGTCTGAATGAATATCTTGACGTACTTATTCCCCGGGGCGGAGCACGACTGATTGAAACGGTATTGAAGGAGTCGACGGTGCCTGTAATTGAGACAGGGGCTGGTAATTGTCATGCATTTATCGATCGTTCGGCGGAAAAAACGATGGCAGAAGCTATCGTGTTGAACGCTAAATTACAACGTCCTTCTGTTTGTAATGCTATAGAATCATTACTCATCGATCGCGAATGGTTTGCACTTCATGGAAGTGAACTTTTAGAAAAGTTAGTTGAGCAAGGAGTAGAAATTTTTGCAGAAGCATCTATTGTTGAGCAATTCCCCTACTGTAAATTAGCGACAGAGGAGGATTGGGGTAAAGAATATTTACGTCTAGCCCTTAGTGTGAAGCTCGTCGATAGTGTAGAGGAAGCAATCGAACATATTAACTATTACGGAACGCATCATTCCGATACGATTATTACTGAAGATGAGAAAAGTAAAAATCTATTTTTACAAAAGGTTGATTCATCGACGGTATACCATAATGCTTCTACTCGTTTCACTGATGGTTTTGAATTCGGTTACGGAGCAGAAATTGGTATTAGTACGCAGAAGCTCCACGCACGAGGTCCTATGGGTTTAGAAGCTTTAACCTCCAGTAAGTTTGTTGTAAAGGGAAGCGGTCAAGTTAGAAAATAATTATTTAAGAGACCTTGTAAAGCTGGTTTTGACCAGCTTTTTTATTTAAAGAAGTTTAGTGTACCTTGGCAACATTTATTGTATATTTCTGCAAAAAGTTACCATACTAGGTTTGAAGCTTTTTATATCGTCAGTAAGCGAAAAGCAATCTTCTAAAGCTTCATTATGTTAACTTGAAGTGAGAGCGTGTGGTGGAAATATGCAGGAATTAATTTTGTTATATATTGTAACTTCTATTGTCGTGATATTCTTTATTGTTATTATCCTCGGTATGGTTTTTTGGCGGAAAATAGTGAGGTATTATTTTGTGAAAATATTCGAATCTTTGGTAGCAAAGGATTATGATCAAAGTTTAGTCGAACTGATTCCCGGTGTGAAAAAAGTAGGCTTACAAACCTTTTTTGAAAATAGTTTACGTGCTGAAACAGGAGATCTTTTATATCGTCCCTTAGGTGCTAGCAAGGATTGGCCTCACTTCGATACGATTACTTTTATACCAGCGCAAACGACACCTTTTCCATTAGATAAAGAACGTCCTGTAGATCTTTCTGTAACTATCGGTCCGAAGGCGAAACAACCTTTAAGAGTAGATATTCCTTTGTTGATTTCTGGAATGGCTTATGGTGTTGGAGTAAGTAAGAAGGTACATCTTGCCTTAACGAAAGCTTCTAAAAATTTAGGAACGGCGATTAACTCAGGGGAAGGAGGAATATTAGCCGAGGCTTTGCAGGAGGTGGATCGTTTTATACTCCAATATTCGAAAACTTCTTGGGCTAAATCGGATAAAGTTCTTGCAAGAGCGAATATGATCGAAATCAAATTAGGTCAAGGAGCGAAGGCGGGTGTTGGTGTTACCCTAACCCCATCCCAATTGACTGGTTATGCTCGGCAAGTAATGGGGTTACTTCCCGATGAAGATGCGGTAATTCATGAGCACTTTTTTGAGAAGCAAACTTTAGCGGACCTCAAGAAGCTTGTGGCGGATTTAAGAGAAGTTACTGATGGTGTTCCTATTGGGATGAAGCTAGGAGCAGGGGGAAGGTTAGAGGAGGATTTGGATCGTTTATTACAGTTAGGGGTAGATTTTATTTCTTTAGACGGTGGTCAAGCAGCGACCCATTCTGTAAATCCGATATTAGCCGATAGTTTCGGCATTCCTACCCTCCATGCCCTAGCAAGGGCGAGAAAACACTTAGATAAAAGAGGGGTTGGAAGAGAAGTCAGCTTATTAATATCGGGAGGACTTTTTACTCCGAGTCACTTTTTAAAGGCTTTAGCTCTAGGAGCCGATGCCGTTTATTTAGGTAGTTCGATTTTGTTTGCGACTGCGCATCGTCAAACCGGTTTAGCCCTTCCCTTTTCTCCACCGACGCAAGTAATGTGGCATGAAGGAAAGTATAAGCATGCTTTTGATGAAAATTTAGGAGAAAAATATGCAACTAATTTCTTGAAGTCCTGTGTCAAAGAAATGGAAGTAGCCTTACGAGTTATGGGGAAGGAATCTTTGTTAGAACTATCTAAAAAGGATCTCGTTGCCTACGATTACGTCACAGCAAAAATGTTACAAATTCCATATAGTTTTGAGCCATTTAAGACAGATAAACGTTCGTAATAAAATTAGTTAGAGGTAAGTAAAAAGTAGAAGTGCTGTTTGTTCAATTGATTGCACTTCTACTTTGCATATTCCTATTTTGCTTCCATCACTTTTCTAATTTTTTCAAGAGCCCAATCTATTTCTTCTTTTTTAATGATTAAAGGTGGTGCAAAACGAATAACATAATCGTGGGTTTCTTTACATAGGAGTCCTTCTTTCATCAACTGTTCACAATAAGGACGTGCAAGTTCTGATAACTCCATTCCGATAAACAAGCCTTTTCCACGTACTTCTTTAATTATGGGATTGTCAATTTTACGAAGTTCCTCAATCATATATTTACCTAGTTCTAAGGACCGTTCAGGCAAGTTTTCTTCGACAAGGACATCTAGGGCCGCAATAGATACTGCACAGGCTAGAGGGTTACCACCGAATGTAGAACCGTGTGAACCTGGATTAAATACACCGAGAACTTCTTCATCAGCAACTACGCAAGATATCGGGAACACTCCGCCACCTAATGCCTTACCTAAAATAATGATGTCTGGTTCAACATTTTCCCAATCACAGGCCAAAAATTTCCCTGATCTTCCAAGACCTGCTTGAATTTCATCGGCAATGAATAAGACATTATGTTCCTTACAGACGTCGTAGGCTTCTTTTAGAAAACCTTCTGGCGGAATATTGATTCCGGCCTCTCCTTGAATTGGTTCGATTAAGAAGCCGGCTGTATTTGGATTAATCGCAGCTTTTAAGGCCTCTAAGTCGCCATAGGGTACTAACTTAAAACCAGGGAGTAAGGGTTCAAAGCCACGTTGGTACTCGCTTTCTGATGATAAAGAAACGGCTGCCATCGTTCGACCGTGGAAGTTTCCAACACAGGCTATAATTTCTGCTTTATTCTCTTCTACACCCTTTACATCGTATGCCCAACGCCGAGCAGCTTTAATAGCTGTTTCTACAGCTTCGGCACCGGTATTCATAGGGAGAGCCATTTCCTTATTTGTTAGTTTACAGATTTTTTCATACCATGGTCCTAGTTGATCATTGTGGAATGCACGCGATGTTAAAGTGACCTTGTCTGCCTGTTCTTTTAAAGCTTTAATTATTTTCGGATGTCTATGGCCTTGATTGACGGCTGAGTATGCACTTAAAAAATCCATATAACGGTTACCTTCAGGATCTTCTACCCAGACACCTTCAGCTTTTGAAATAACAACTGGCAAGGGTAAGTAGTTTTTTGCTCCGTATTGTTCGGTAGTTTGAATAATGTCACTTGTTGATATTGTCATGTAAATCCCTCCGATGATGTGATGATCAATAGTAATTAGATAGAAATTCAGTCGACTGAAAGTGCTTACAGAAATCATAACACATTTTATAATATTTGCATACAGAATTTGTGAAGGAATAAAAATTGAGAAATAAATAGGATAATTTCATCTTGTAGATGTTCGGTAAGGATTTCACAACGATTGAAATAATCTATGGTACAATCGACTGTAATATATTGTGGAAAGGTGAAGTCAATGATAGTAAAAATAGGTTATATAGGTTCGCAACATTCGACGGAAAGAGCAAAACAAATAGCAAAAACAATGGCTAATATCGAATTATATACCTACACTTATACGAATCCCTCGGATGTTCCTAGGTTACATCAACAGGCAATCGAAGAAACCGATGTGCTTTGCTTCTCAGGTATAATACCCTATTATTATCGTGAACGAGGTATATCTTCGAATAAGCCTTGTATGGTTACGCCCTTCCACGAGTATATGGTCGTTGCTTCCCTATTAGCTTGTATGTTGAAATATTCGGTTGATATAGATGAGATTTCCATAGATTTGCCTGATAAACAACTATTAAAAGAAATTGAAGGAGATATTGGCAGGAAACTTGAACCACATCTAGTCTATGATTATCGGTGGATTTACGATGAAACCGATAGGAAAAACTTCTCCTTTTCTGAGGTTGCTTCTTTTCATGAAAGACTTTTTCAGGAAGGGAAGACGAAGGTGGCTATTACTAGCATCCATTACGTTTATGATGAATTAATTCGCAACGATTTGCCGGCTATATTTATGGTGGATCATGAACGAAACACGAAAAGTTTACTAGAAAAGGCGAAGCAACGTGTCTTATACGATCGCCTGGAAGATGGCATGATTGCTGTTGTTTATATATCACCGAAACTCACTGAGCGTTTTTGTGAAAAAGATATTGAAAGAATCAATGCCTTGTTCCAGACGAATGTTCAACTAATGAATAAAAAATTAGAAAATCAAAAGAAATTAGTTTTCTATACTACAAGAGGAATTATCGAAAATTGGTTAAATAAAGAAGAATATATCGATTGGATTAAAGTGGTAGAAAAAGAAGTTGGTGGACCTTTAAATATCGGAATTGGTTATGGTCGTCATAAGTTTGAAGCTGAAGAGAATGCAGAGCAAGCACTTCAATCCTCCAAGGTAACTGATACAAGCAATGCCTATATTGTAACAGAAAAAAAGACACAAATTGGTCCGATGATAGGTAGTGTGAAGCAAGATGTACTTCGTATCTATGACGAGTGGCTTCAAAGTCTTACGAAACAAACGAAAACAAATTTAAATACTTTAAAAAGGTTTATTACGTTTATGGAAATTCGAGACTATCAACCTTTTACTGTTCAGGAACTTTCCTCTTACTCCAAGGTGACTGTCCGAACTTCCGAAAGGTTTATTAAAAGGTTGTATGAAGCGGGAGTTGTGATAGTTTATGGTAAGGAACAAAACCAAATGAAAAAGGGACGTCCGAGAAATGTCTATGCCTTGAATGAAACTATAGAGTTTAAATTTAGACAAATGAATGAAAAACTTAAGTTCGCATCTGGACGTTTTCAAGGATAGCTTTCCTATCAGATTCATATTGAGGGATTAGTCTTAACCAGTTGAATAGAATCTTGACTTTTGTAAGCACTTACTATAAGATATAACTACTATTAACGACATCCAAACGACAATATGGGGTGATGGAAATTAAAATTGAAAAGGTAGAGATTAATCAAATAAATTTACCGCTTAAGGAGCCTTTTATTATTTCCTATAAGTCCTATGAATCTATTCCATCGATTATTATAAAAGTGTATACCGATGAAGGGATAGTAGGCTTTGGTGAAAGTGTCCCGGATGAACATGTGACGGGGGAATCAGTCGACAGTGTTTTCGTTGCATTAACGGAGTATCTCATTCCGGCGGTGATTGGAGAGGATCCACGTAATATTAGACGAATCCATAGCTTAATGAATCAGAGTCTTGTAAATAACGGTGCGGCAAAGGCTGCGATTGATATAGCTTGTTATGATATTTTAGGGAAGGCAAGTAATTTACCTATCTATTCTTTATTAGGCGGAAGAAAAGATGAACAACCAATCATTCCTAAAGTTCTAAGTATTTTGGAGCCAGAAGTTTTAGCTGCTCAAGCGAAGGAAGCAGTTGCTGAAGGTTATCAAGAAATAAAAATGAAGCTAGGTAAAGATTCTATAAAAGATATTGCAAGAGTAAAAGCAGTACGAGAGGCAATCGGACCTAATATACCGATTCGAGTAGATGTTAACCAAGGTTGGAAGACAGTACAAGTGGCAAGAGAAGCGATTCAAAAACTTACTCCTTATAATGTCTCTTGGGTCGAGCAACCAATCTCTCATATAGATGTTTCTTTGTTTAAAAAGTTGAAAGGGTTTACAAATGTTCCGTTAATGGCAGATGAGAGCATGGTGACAGCAGAAAACTTAAGAACTTTCATCGAGGATAGTTCGGTGGAATATATCAATATCAAGTTAATGAAAAGTGGCGGAATCTATCCATCGGTGAAACTAGCTATGCAGGCCGAATTGTTTGGAATAAGTTGTCAAATCGGTTCAATGGTGGAATCGAGCATCGCTTCAGCCGCAGCCTTCCACGTAGCATTGTCACAGGATAATATTATATCTACCGAAGTTTCAGGACCTACGAAATTTACTATGGATACTGGTAATTTAACTTACGACCTGCCCCATGTCCATATTTCTTCCGAACCAGGGCTAGGTATTAAAGTGAATGAAGAAAACATAAAAAAGCTTTCAGTTAAAAGGGATGTACTGAAGTAAGAAGCTTTTATTTTTAAAAGGGATATTTGTAGAGATTTCATAGAAAAATGCGGAGGTGCTTCTTTTGGACGAAACGACTTTACTACACTTGTGGGAGGATTTGCACGCTATCCCTGAAGTAAGTTGGCAAGAAGAACAGACGACGAGCTATTTAATCGCTTATTTTGAACGGGCGGGATTTAAACCTAAAGCCTTTACAAATTTTCCCGGCTTTTATGTCGACATTGGTAAAGGAAAGCCGATGGTAGGTTTGCGGGCGGATATCGATGCTGTGTATCAAGAAGTCAATGGTAAATTTCAAGCAAATCATTCCTGTGGTCATGATGCCCATATGGCTATAGTAACAGGGACGATGTTCATGTTAAAAGAAAAGGAAAGTCAATTGCAGGGGACAGTGCGTGCAATTTTCCAACCAGCCGAAGAACTAGGAAATGGGGCAGTGCAAGTGGTCGATACGGGAATCATTGATGATTTAGATTATCTTTTTGGTGTTCATGTTCGTCCAAAAAGTGAAATTCAATTCCCAGCCTGTGCATCTGGAATACAGCACGGAGCTTGTGCTTTCGTAAAAGGAAAGATAATTGGCGATGATCATCATGGCGCTAGACCTCATGAGGGAATAAATGCGATTGAAGTAGGTAGTGCAATCTTAGAACATATTAAGCATATTCATATTTCTCCCTTTGTGCCTGCATCTATAAAAATGACGAAGTTCCATGCAGGAAGCGATTCCTTGAATGTCATTCCAGGTGAGGCTTCCTTCGGACTAGATTTAAGGGCACAAACGAATCAAGTTATAGAAGAAATTAAAGGAAAAGTAGCAAAGGTTTTAGATAGATTGGAAGAAATGTATCAGATTCAAATCGTGTATGAGTTTTTGGATGAGGTGCCTGCCGCTGTAATTAATCAAGAAGCGGAAGCGATTTTATATGAAGCTATTGTTCAACAGTTAGGAGAAGAGTATGCTCAAAAGCGTATTATTACTTCGGGATCTGATGATTTTCATTTTTATACCTTACTACGCCCCCATGTAAAAGCTACCATGTTAGCCTTAGGAGCCGATGTACAACCGGGATTACATGCTCCAAATATGAGCTTTAATAAACAGGCACTAATGAATGGAGTAAATATTTTACAAACTACTTGTGAACGGATATTAGAGGGAGGATACGACGATGCAAAGTAGAAAGAGAGAAATGAATATATGGTGGGCTCTATTACCGATTGTCGTGATGATCGTCACCATGACAATTACTATTGTTGTACTAAAACAAGAGCCTCATATCCCGCTAATTATAGGCACAGCCGTCGCTGCCTTGGTCGCTTGGAAATTTGGTTATCAATGGAAAGAAATCGAAGAAATGATGTTTAAAGGGATTCGGCTAGCTTTACCAGCCGTAATTATTATCATGCTAGTTGGATTAACTATTGGCGCTTGGATAGGTGGCGGAGTCATTGCGACGATGATTTATTATGGATTAAAGTTAATTAATCCAACCTTTTTCTTGGTTACTATTACAATTATTTGCGCTATTGTTGCTCTAGTTACGGGTACTTCTTGGGGAACGATGGGTACGGTCGGTGTAGCTGGAATGGGAATCGGAATGAGTATGGGAATTCCTGCTCCTATGATTGCAGGAGCGGTTATTTCTGGAGCGTATTTCGGCGATAAGATGTCCCCCTTATCGGATACGACCAATTTAGCTTCAGGATTAACAGGGACAGATCTTTATGACCATATCAAAAATATGTTTTATACAACGATACCAGGTATCATCATTGCATTGATCGTTTATTTTATACTAGGTAGGCGATTTGCTGTAGATGAAACGAACTTGAACGATATCGAACAGATTTTATTTACGTTACAGGAAAACTTCATCATATCTCCTTGGCTATTACTCGTCCCTCTTATTGTCATTGGTCTAGTCATTAAAAAAGTTCCTGCTGTACCAGCCTTAATTGTAGGGATTGTCCTCGGATTTACTTGTCAAGTATTCGTACAGGGAGATTCTGCTTCCTTTGCAGTGCAAACTTTACAATCTGGCTTTGAAATAAGTTCTGGTAATGCAATGGTCGATGAGTTATTTAATAGCGGTGGCTTAGAATCAATGATGTATACGGTTTCTATGACAATCGTTGCCATGACCTTTGGCGGTGTGCTAGAATTTTCAGGAATGTTGCAAGCTATTATGAATCCAATTTTAAAAGTTCTTAAATCTGCCGGTTCATTGATTGCAACGACAGTTGGTGCCGCTTTTTTTACAAATGCTACTTGCTCGGAACAATATATTTCAATCGTCGTACCGTCAAGGATGTTCGCCAGTTCATACCGTGAAAAAGGTTTGCATTCCAAAAATTTATCACGGGCATTAGAAGACGGTGGAACCTTGACTTCTGTTTTTATACCTTGGAATACTTGTGGAGTATTTATATTTGGTACGTTAGGCGTTCATGCTTTTGAGTACGCACCCTATGCTGTATTAAACTACGTCGTTCCAATCATCTCGATCATATTTGCCTTTACAGGAATTACAATTTGGAAATTAACGAAAGAAGAGATGGAAACATTGAATCAACTAGAAAAAGCTCTATAAATTTGAGGTGACCTAATTGAATGTTCTTTATCAAGGGAAGTTAAACAATAACGAAGCGTTTTTCGTCCAAGAACTATCTATAAATAATTTAAAGGAAATTTTATCTTTACAAGAGTTAGTTTATGATGCCTTAGAAAATAAAGAAATTTTACAGCAATTAACAAAGGAGGAGTTTCTCTATATTCTGAAAGGTAACGGAATAATCTTAGGTGCTTTTGTTAACCAGACCTTAATTGGAGTCAGGTCATTATTGATTCCATCTATTGATGAGAATCATTTAGGTCTACATGTAGGAATAAGAGAAGATGAATTAGATAAGGTTATCTATCAAGAAATCTCCTTCATTCACCCATCTTATCGAGGGAACAAATTACAACAGCTATTAGCAAAGCTAATAATGAATACTTTAAAACAAAGAGATAGTTCTTACCGGTATGTTTGTAGTACCGTTGCTCCTTCTAATATTCCAAGTTTAAAGGATAAATTTAATCAAAGGATGGAAGTATGGGCATTAAAAGAAATCTATGGGGGAAAACTTCGTTATATTTTCCTAAAAGATTTAGTTCAGACTAGTACATCAGTATGGGAAGAGACAAAGGATCTAGCTTTAGATAACTTTTCTTTACAAGAACAATTATTGAAGGATGGCTGGGTCGGGTACAAGCTAGTAAAGCGTGGGAAAGATTTTTATATTCGATTTGGTAAAAGAGTTCAAGAATAAAGGGTCTGTAGATTTTATCAAAGCTTTAGGGGGATGCTAACTATGTTTAGCTTCCTCCTAATTTTATCTCGATAGACTTTCCTTTCATTCATTTGAAAATTTTAATATGATATGAAGGTGAGCGCTTGTCGATTATATATTAAAGTTCTCTACAGTTTTCGATTGGTTTGTATAGAAGCCAGTCGAATTCTTTATTATTAGATAGAGTAATAGGGTCGAAATTCTAGTTTTGGTAATAAGTTTAAAGAAAGTTCACTAACTGTTTACCTGCGGGAACAATTCATAGTATGATTTAGTTTTCGCTCTCTTTTTAACAAGGGAATAAAAAGCCTATTAATTCGTAATCAATGCAATAGTGCAAATGGGAAAGCAAGAAACTTTATTTACGGTTAAAACGCCGATATATGTACTTTTCATCGGATAGGATTTAACAAAGGGGGAGCGATAGATGAAACGTTATATTGGGGATGGAATGCTTTTAGTCACAGCCTTCGTGTGGGGAAGTGGTTTTGTAGTTACGGCTATTGCACTGGAACATTTAACCCCTTTTCAAGTGATGGCAGGGAGATTTTTATTAGCAACCATGATCCTTTCTATCCTATTTGGCTATAAATTTAAAAAAATGACGAAAACAGTTATTTGGAAAGGTGCGGTTATAGGTACCTTCTTATACATCGGCTTTGTTTTACAAACCTATGGACTAGAATATACGACTCCATCGAAAAATGCCTTTTTAACAGCGATTAATGTTGTTATAGTACCACTAATCGGTTATTTGATATATAAAAAGGCAATCGATCGCCACGAATTAATCGGCGCTTTTTTAACGGTGATAGGGATCGGTTTTCTCTCCTTACAACAAGAGACCTTCACAATCAATTTAGGTGATGCATTAACGATTTTATGTGCTTTTGCTTTCGCCTTTGATATATACTATACGAATGTTTTTGTTCAAAAAGAAGATGCCATTGCACTTACGATTGTTCAGTTTATTACAGCGAGCTTTTTAAGTGTAATTGGGATGTTTATCTTAGGGGAAATACCGACATCGTTGGAAAAAGAAGCCGTCTATTCTGTTGTTTATTTAGCTATTTTTTCTACAACCCTTGCTTATGTTTTTCAAAATATTGGGCACAAGTATACGACAGCTACTAGAGCTGCGATTATCCTATCTTTAGAAGCATTCTTTGGTACGTTATTATCGGTCTTGATACTTAAAGAAGTGTTGACGACACGGATGATCATAGGAGCTATATTGATTATGACGGCAATATTGATAGCAGAACTAAAACCGTCCTTTAGAAAAGGTACGGTGAATAAGGTGAGTTGAAACAAACGCTTCTTTACGTTTCAATCGGCAAATAAAAAAACGGCAAGTAGATATGTATCTAGCTTGCCGTTTTTATGATTATCTAGAGTAGAACTCAACGATTAAGGATTCGTCGATTTCTGCTGGTAATTCTGAACGTTCAGGTAGGCGTGTGAATACACCTTCTAACTTGTCCTCATCGAAAGTTAAGTAATCTGGTACGAAAGTGTTTTCTTCGACAGATTCTTTAATGATTTGTAAATCTCGGGAACGCTCGCGAACACCGATCGTTTGGTTCGGCTGTACACGGTAAGATGGAATGTCGACTCGCTGTCCATCGACAGTGATGTGGCCATGGTTTACGAGTTGACGAGCTTGACGACGTGTACGGGCTAGGCCGAGGCGGTATACGAGGTTGTCTAAACGAGATTCTAAAAGAATCATGAAGTTTTCCCCGTGAACTCCGCTCATTCTACCAGCTTCATCGAATAAGTTACGGAATTGACGTTCGTTTAAACCGTACATGTAACGTAACTTTTGTTTTTCTTGTTGCTGTAACCCATACTCTGAAA
Organism: uncultured Pseudogracilibacillus sp.; assembly: GCA_937974845.1. Classification (GTDB taxonomy): domain Bacteria; phylum Bacillota; class Bacilli; order Bacillales; family Amphibacillaceae; genus Pseudogracilibacillus. The sequence continues at coordinate 35,810 of CALJVC010000070.1, forward strand.
TTTTACGACGTTGACTTGCTCCGTGTTGTCCTGGTGGGTATGGGCGTTTCGCTAACTCTTTACCAGTTCCCGTTAAAGAAATACCAAGACGACGAGATTTCTTCCATAAAGACCCTCTGAATCGTGCCATAAGGACCTTTACCTCCTTTATTTTTAATCTTGCATAAAATAAAGTCCGTGTGTACTAAATGTCGATCATTTTGTTTTCATGTACCTTCGCTCCAGCAGCCAAGAGTTACACAGTACACCTCTATATAGAGGAACAAAATGGTGTCAAACATAAGCACACTAAGGCTACTTTTTATTTTACACAAAATTCATTATATAACTATGTGATTTTAAAGTCAATGCAAATAGATGAGAATATAGCAAAATAACTTAAATTAACGCTTGCACTTAAACATAAGCTAGATAGTAGACGTGAGCCTTTTTAGGGAGTGGGTGTAGCAATAAATAAAAATAAAATCCTTCTCCCTAGAGCAAAATAAAAAGAAAAGGTAGGTCACTTTGATGAGCAATATCTGTGGAAAAAAAGTTTTATTCACGATTATCGGACTAACCGGGAGTATCGTTTTTTTGTATCCTTTCTTTATAAAGTTTTATGAAATATGGATATTAAGTAAAGAAATCCCTTTATATAGCATCCTTTTACCTATTGTTAAGCCTCTCTCTCTTTATCTTTTATATGGAATATTTGTCGTTGGATGGTTTTTATTTCTTTACAAAAGTGTTATTTGGAAATAAATTATATAGTAATGGAAGTACTATTCATCATAATTGGAACTAAGGCCAATTTTAAACATTATATTAACCCTTTATTTTAAAAACGGTGTTCTTTCTATAAGGGATCTAGGTATAAAAGATTCTCATAAGCCTTCTTGTAAGTGAACTAAGCCTTCTTGTAAGTGAACTTTCTCTCTTACCGGTCAATGTATTAAAGGTTTTCCTTTATTAGTGCCAAAAGTCTATAAATATTACTAAAAGTGGATGACGTTAGAGAAAGGAAAAGGAAATACTTTACTATAGTAAATAAGTACTTGTGCGTAATAAAAACAGTGCTTTTACATGAGAATTGTGGTTAAAATTGGCTAAAACTAGTTATATAAGCTTAGAATAGGTGAAAAAACTATCAAGGATGAACAAACTACTAGTAAAAAAGGTCTAGTTGTGCTAAGCTAATTATAGGTGATTAATCGGAGGTAGGTGAGCAAGTCTATGGACGATGAATTAGTATTGTTACAACTAAAAGCAACACTTTTTGATTTGCACGATATTTTTACTACCCGTCATATAAAGGTGAACGATGCAGTCAAAGAAATCAATGCAAAAATTACCAAAGCACTACATGCCGTAGAAGTCTCTTTTCTAATTGAACAACAACAATTAGCGAGGCTTGCACCTGAAGGACATGCTTCCTTAACTGACTCCAACATTTCTACAAAGCTACATGAAATTAATATCGTAAAGGAAAAGTTTTTAAAGAGTAAACAAACTGTATATCTCGGTAAAGATAAACCGCTTTTTAAATATAAAGCTTATCCATATCAGATTCTAATGAAATTAGAATCTTCTACAAATTTTAATGCTTTTTTCATTTTGTATTATGAAGACGAGCCGGAGATTCGTGAAGACGTCCTCCAAAACATACAAAGGGTTATGAACAAATTTTTCGAGCAGTTTTGTAATCATTTGCATGAACGTTTTCTTCAAGGTAGAAACCAACTGTTATTCCAACTTTCTGCCAACTTACATTCCGTCTATCGGACTACAGATGTGCTAAAGCGGGTTTACCGTTCAGTAAAAATATTATATCCAACTTTCTCCTACCGATTTTTAATGTCTCATGAATATGAGGATAGTTCAGTGCCGATTAGTACAATAGGTTATTCTAGCCATAGTCAAGGACTTGATACTAAGGCTTTTATGAATAATAAAGTTCAACTCGATGTAAATGATCAAAAAAATAAAACCGTTATTTATGCTCCGTTAAGCGGCCGACAAGGCGTTTACGGTGTCTTAGAAGTCGTCATTCCTAGAGCGGTCTATCCAAACGAATCAGATTATCATTTTATTAATCAATCTTCTAAAATGATTGGTCGGGCAATTGAACGAACAACCCTATATCAAAGTTCCAATCAACTTGTGACAAATTTACAGTCTATCAATGTAGCTACACGAGAATTAAATCGTAATTTGGAAATGGGTCAAATATCAGAAAGTGTTAAAAAGCATATTTATAGTTCTTGTTGTGCAGAAGAAATAGGTATTATTTTATTAAAAAAGGACGAGGATGGAAACGAAGTATATCAAATTACAGAGGAAAGTACAGCTTATTTTAAATTATCTCGGGCTAAGGATTTTGTGAAGTTTTTAACTAACCGACTATTAGAAAATCCTGAACCGATTTTATCAGGAAATTTTAAAATCGATTCTTTACCAATACCTTTTAATTCCGTCATGGTTATTCCTATGTGGAATTCAGAAGAAATGTTTGGCTATATTGTTGCTACCCATGAAAAACCATATTACTTTTCTTTTGATAAGTATAAATTCGTTCAATCCTTTGTTCAACATGCAGCCCTAGCGTATACAAATTCTATGTTAAAGGAACAATTAAGAAAAACGGCAATTACCGACTATTTAACAAAATTATATATGCGAAATTATTTAGATCAAAAAATCGAAGAACATATGACTAGCGACCAGGGTGGCGCCTTTATGTTGCTAGATGTTGATGACTTTAAGTTTATTAATGATACTTACGGCCATTATGTCGGAGATCGCGTACTCATTCAAATTGCTAACGTCTTAAAAGAAACGTTAAAAGACGATGAGATTGCAGCCCGATGGGGTGGCGAAGAATTTGCTGTTTATTTACCATATTCAAATCTTGATTATGCGCAAGAAATTGCTAAAAATATCGTTGCATCGATTGCTGAAAAGACAAAACCGAAAGTGACTGTATCCATCGGAATTTCTACTTGGACTGACAAAGGTCATGCTATTGAAGATTTATTTATACGGGCAGATGAAGCGCTTTATAAGGCGAAATCCATGGGGAAAAACCGTATTATAGTGAATGGATAAGGAGCTGCACTAGACTTAAGGACTACAACTTAATTTGTATTTGTTTAATTTTTGTTCAGCTATGATTGCTAAAATATCGTATAGAAAATACTATCTTGGTCCACTTCGTAAAAGAGCGTTAAGTTTTAGGGGGAATGGTTATGAATTTAGCAATAGTTGATCAACAACATATTTTTCGCGAAGGCTTCCAACGTTTGCTAGAAAAGGAAAAAGATATAAATATTGTTGTGTCGGCGGGGACAATTTCTGAAGTTTGTGATGAACAAGCGGAAGATATAGAAGTTTTTTTAATTGATATGGCTACCTTAAAGAGGAAAAAAGAAGAACTGATGAAGTGGATCCGTCATGAAGTTAGCGATCAGAAAATAGTTGCTTTAGCTGATAGGGCGGACAGAGATAGTGTAAGGCTAGCCATCTCCATCGGATGTCACGGTTATTTATTAAAGGATATGTCTTACGATAAGTTTATCCAGGCGATGCGTTTTATTTATGAGCAAGGAGCCTTTATTCATCCTAAAGCACTGCAATATGTGATTAAAGAATATCGCGAGCTAAGTGTTCAGGGCGCAAAGAGAGATCGGAAAGCTATGGAGGAAAGGCGTCCTAAAAGACTTTGCACGGAGCGGGAGTGCGAAATTTTACAGCTCTTAGTAGATGGACATAATAATAGTAGTATTGCTAAGGAATTAAACATTAGTGAAAAGACGGTGAAAAACCATTTAACGAATATATTTCGTAAATTAGATGTCAAGGATCGTACCCAAGCTGCCGTACTTGCGATACGGAACGACTGGGTAGATTTCTAAACTTCTCAGAGGCTGGGACAAAACTAGTCTAAAATGAGAAAAATTGCGGAATCAACATTGAATTGTTATTTCCGCAATTTCTTTTTTGTTTCGGATAGTTTGGACGATTACTATTTTGGATTTTGGCGGTATACTTTCTTAAGTTTACCGCCATTAAGGCAAATGCTAATTCATTTTCTACTTTCGATTTTCCTCTAACGGAAAATCGAGTGAACGACAAATTAGCCTTCAAAAATCCAAAAACTGGTTCAACATCTATTTTGCGTTTTTTATAAATGTCTCCAGTTTTTTCTTCCGAAAGCTTAGTTCTTAT
>CALJVC010000071.1 GCA_937974845.1 uncultured Pseudogracilibacillus sp.
ATGCCTGAGGCAGTTGTAGAAATGTTCGATAAGGAATTTGCTGAGAACGATGTATGGAAGCATTTTGACGCCGTGCAGGAAGGCGAGGTTTATGATTTAGAGGAAACCTTGTTTGGCACGACGGCTAACTTAGCGGCCTATGAAGCGTTAGAACACTTAGTGGAAATTTTCTACGGTGAATAATTCCTAGCCGAAGACGGATGGAACAGTAGAGAGGGAGCAACAGATGAATAAGAAAGTGATCAGTTTTCTTGTAGTGTTGATTCTCCTTCCTGTCGTCACCCTTTATTCTGCGACGACAGGAAGTATCGACATTACTGTGACAGAACTTTTGAAAGGATTATTTACAGGTGGCAATGAAGAGGTTGAAATTATTAAGGATTTACGTTTTCCGCGGATTATTATAGCCCTCTTTGCCGGTTCGGCGCTTGCCGTGTCAGGGGTGCTCCTCCAAGCGGTTATGCGAAATCCTTTAGCTGAGCCAGGAATTATCGGTGTGTCTTCTGGGTCAGGCTTTTTTACCTTACTCGTCCTAACCTTTTATCCGACCTTGTTTTTTTATACGCCGCTCTTTGCCTTTGTCGGAGGTGCGATTGCCTTTTTATTAGTATATTCCCTTTCGTGGAAATCCGGTCTAAATCCTTTACGGATGATTTTAATCGGGGTGGCAATCAATGCGGTATTTACGGGCTTTAGCGAGCTTTTACAGGCGAAGAATCCTAGCAGTATGATGTCTAGTGTGTCGGTGACGCAATCGACCTTGACGATGAAGACTTGGACCGATGTGCAAGTGATCGTTCTGTATGGTTCTATCGGGCTTATTTTATCCTTTTTCCTCTTTGCTTGGGCGAACCATTTATCCTTATCTGACGAGACGTTACATAATTTAGGTTTTCGAGTGAATCGAGCCCGTTTTATTTTGGCGGTCGTGGCGGTTCTACTCGCTTCGATTGCGACGGCGGTGGCGGGTATGTTTACTTTCGTTGGTTTACTTGTGCCTCATATCGGTCGTTCACTCGTCGGTAGTGACCATAAGCTCCTTATTCCTTTTTCAACTTTAGCCGGAGCCTTGTTAATTTTGACGGCGGACACGATCGGTCGAACGATTATTGCGCCGGTTGAAATACCAGCTTCCATCATTATGGCAATTATCGGTGGACCTTTCCTCATATTTTTATTAAGAAAGAGTGATCGAATCTATGGACATTAAAGATGTAATGTTTTCCTATGACAATAAAGTCATGCGGTTGAAAAAGATAAATGCGCAGATTAAAAAGGGGAAAATTACGACGATCCTAGGTCCAAATGGTTCTGGTAAGTCAACCTTAATGAGCGTGCTGACAAGTAATAATACGCCCCAATCCGGTCAGATTACGTTGGCAGGGAAGCCCCTCCAAGACTACCGGCCGAAGGAGTTGGCGAAGACGATGGCTGTCGTTCATCAATACAATATCGCACCTCGGGATATGACGGTAGAAAAGCTTGTCCACTATGGCCGGCTTCCTTACCGAAGCATGTTTTCGGGGGAGGGCGGGGAAGGTCAGGAAATCGTTGAGTGGGCCTTAAAGGTGACTGGACTTTATGATAGGCGCCATATGTTACTCGATACTTTATCCGGTGGGCAACAGCAGAGGGCTTGGATTGCGATGGCTCTCGCTCAAAAGACCCCGTATTTACTACTGGATGAGCCGACGTCTAACTTGGATATCTTTTACCAATACGATATTTTAAAGTTAGTGAAGAAGTTGCGGGATGAGGAAGGATTGACGATTGCGATGGTGTTACACGATATTAACCAGGCGGTTCAATTTAGTGACCATATCATTGCGATGAAAGATGGTGAAATCGTAGCTTCCGGTCCTCCGGAAGAGATTATTACCGAGGCCTTGATGCAGGAAGTGTATGGGGTCGAGGTCGTGATTAAGCAAGATGACGATGTCGGAATGTATATTGTACCAATCGGAGTGTAAGAATTTAATCGTAGTCGTAGAAGAAGACCGGCTATGCGATCTGGAGTGAGACGATGAAAAGGGATAGAAGTAATAAGAAGGTACGTTCACGTCTATGGCTGTCGCGCCTAGTGACGATTATTAGCCTAGGTGTATTCGTATTTGCTGCTTATAATTTGACGGATATTTTAATCGATTATTATAAAAACCGCCAATTAATGAATAAGATGCAGGACTTATATTATGCCGGTGATGATGAACCGACGGGAAATTCAATTCGTCCGGGTTTTTTACCTCTATTGGAGGAGAATGCGGACGTCGTCGGTTGGATAACGGTAGAGGGTACACAGATCGATTATCCGGTAGTACAGGCAGAGGACAATTTTCATTATTTAACGCGCAATTTTTACCACGAAGAGTCCCGGGCTGGGAGTATTTATATGGATTATCGTAACGATATCCGCCTTGAAAATGAAAAAAACGTCGTCCTCTATGGTCATCGGATGCGGGATGGGTCGATGTTTGAAAATATTACGAAATTTTTAGAGAAGGATTTTTTTGAAGAACATCGGAAGATAGAGTTCGATACGTTATACGATAGTTATGAAGCGGAGATCTTTGCGGTTTATCAAACTTTGACGACCTTTAACTACATTCAGACCTATTTTGAAACCGATGATGAATTTAGGGAGTTAATCGATAATATTTATCAGACAACCCTTTATACCCATGATGATATCGAAGTTACGGAAGACGATATCATATTGACCTTATCTACTTGCGACTACAAATTAGACCAGGAGCAAGGGCGTCTCGTCCTGCAGGCGAAGTTGACGAAGAAAGGTTCTTAGTTTAATAGCTATTAGATATTTTTTCGGTTAGTTAGGCTTATAGAAGCGAATCGAACAGGTTAGGTGTAAGATTTAGAAAAAGAAGTAAGGGAGACAG
>CALJVC010000072.1 GCA_937974845.1 uncultured Pseudogracilibacillus sp.
TGTTTTCCATTCTGCTAAATAGTATTTGTCGGAAAGTCATTATTAGGATGCGCAATTCACCCGTTTTTGTGACATTATCGGACGAGAAGATTTAAAAGAAGACAAGCGCTTTAAAACGAATAAAGAAAGGGTCACAAATCGAGAACTATTAATACCATTAATCAACGAACAACTTACCAAGCGTTCTACCCAGTACTGGTATGAACAATGTGAGGCAAACAACATTCCTTCTGGACCAATTCAAAACCTAGAACAAGTCTACCAGGATGAACATCTAGCCCATCGGGAAATGTTCATTGAAATGGAGCATCCGAAAGCTGGGACGATCGAAATGATCGGGAACCCTATCAAACTATCTCGAACCCCGGTGACCTATCGCAAAGCACCACCGGAACTGGGCCAGCATGCAGAAAAACATATAAAAATAAAACAGTAACAGCAAACAGATCATTATTTTACTAGATATTTGAAAACGCTCACGAATCATTAGTATAAAGGAGAGATAAATATGGATTTCAATTTTTCAGAGGAACAAAAGATGTTACGTCAAACGGTTAGAAACTATGTGGACAGGGAAATTATGCCCTACATCAACGAATGGGATCGCCAAGGAAGCTTCCCGGATAAAATTTACCAGGACCTTGCTGAACTTGGTCTAATGGGTGTCTGTATCCCCGAATCCTATGGCGGAAGCGGGATGGACTACAATTCCTTAGCAATCGTTTGTGAGGAGCTTGAGCGAGGAGACACCGCGTTTCGTACAGCTGTATCGGTACACACTGGCTTAAATAGTATGACAATCTTACAATGGGGAACCGAGGAGCAAAAACAAAAATACTTAGTCCCCTTGGCTAAAGGTGAAAAAATCGGTGCCTTCGGTTTAACGGAACCTAATGCCGGTTCAGACGTTGCAGCTATTTTAACAACAGCAGAAAAACAAGGCGATCACTATATCCTAAACGGACAAAAAACATGGATTTCCTTAAGTGACGTCGCCGACTACTTCCTCGTCTTTGCCTATACAGATAAAAGTAAAAAACACCATGGAATTTCAGCCTTTATCGTTGAAAGGGAGTGGGAAGGCTTCTCCTCTCGCCCAATCGAAGGAAAGCTAGGAATCCGGGCAGGAAACACGGGAGAAATTTTCTTCGACAACGTCAAAGTGCCAGCCGAAAACCTCTTAGGTGAAGAAGGTGAAGGCTTTAAGATTGCGATGTCGGCCCTAGACAATGGACGTTTTACCGTTGCGGCGGGAGCGGTAGGACAAATTATGGCCGCCCTTGAAGCTTGCGTAAAATACTGCCACGAACGAGAAACCTTTGGTAAGCCGATTGCTAGACACCAGCTTGTCCAGCAAAAAATTGCCAACATGGAAGCCGGCTTACAAATGAGCCGTCTCCTAGTCTACCGAGCTGGTGAATTAAAGAATGAAGGCGTTCGCAACACCCGAGAGACCTCCTTGGCTAAGTGGCAGGCTACAGAGTTTGCGAATAAGGCAGCCAACGATGCTGTACAAATCCACGGAGCCTATGGCTTCTCTGATGAATATCCGGTCGAAAGATATTTACGAAACTCCAAGGCGCCGGTCATCTATGAAGGTACAAGCGAAATCCATACCTTAATGCAGGCCGAATACGTTCTCGGCTTCCGAAAAGACAAACCTTTAAACAAAATGTTACCGGCTTGGGAGAAAAAAGTAATGGCAAAGTCTTAATCCTCACTCCTACTAAAAGATAGAACTAGAAGAAGACGCATAACATCTACCTTTAAACCTAGATGTTATGCGTCTATTTTATTTGGATCGAGCCTTGATAAAACTAGCTTTACCTAATCTACCAAGTCCATCATACAAAGAAAAAGAAAGGATCACATTGAAACAAGTTCTAACTTGCCTCTCGATACGGCCTAATCTCTAGGGTAAAAAGCCAAGTAAAAACCCTTTAAAGTAGCTAGATGCCTACTTTAAAGGGGGAAGATAACTAGGTCACGTTTCCGATTGACATATATTTCGTTTCTAAATACGCTTCGATTCCTTCGATACCACCTTCTCGACCTAAACCACTCTCCTTCATTCCTCCAAAGGGAGCCTGGGCGACCGTCGGTGCTCCATCGTTCCATCCGATAATTCCATAATCTAAGTGATCATGTAAGTAAATAGCCTGCTGGTAATCCCTGGTGAAGAAGTAAGCTGCTAGACCGTAGTTTGTATCGTTGGCCATCTCTACCGCTTCCTCCACCGTTGAAAAGCTCGTTAAAGGAGCTACTGGACCAAAGGTTTCTTCCTTCATCACTAACATATCAGTCGTTACATCCTTCAAGACCGTCGGTGGAATAAAGTAGGTCCCTTCAGGGTAACTTTCTTCTAATTCCTT
>CALJVC010000073.1 GCA_937974845.1 uncultured Pseudogracilibacillus sp.
AGCGCCGATGGTAGTCGAGGCTTAGCCTCCGCAAGAGTAGGTCGTTGCCAGATTAGTAAAAAGACTAGTACACATGCGTACTAGTCTTTTTTGTTTTAACTTATTATGTAACAAGCTCAATTAATGTTCAAATGTCGTAATCTGTTGTAAAAACTAGAATAAAAAATACATAATATTCGGTTTGTAAAAAGATCAGATAATTTAAATAGGGTTGAAAAAATTGTCGAAAGGTAAACAGATGTTAGCCAGCCTTTTTTTGGTTATAATGAAGGAGGAAGAAGCTTGTTAAGAGCCTATGAAAAGGCCTTTACATAGTGGTTTACATGTTAGTTCTTTTTACGTATAATAAAAGTATAATCAAATATAGTCAAAGTCAAGGGATGGTTATCGAAATCAATAAAGAGAGGTGGGAGCAATGGGTAAAAATATTACGGATATTATTGAACGATACTTGAAGGATGTTTTATCGGCACAAGAAGATAAAGTAATTGAAATTAAACGGAATGAAATTGCCGATCAATTCCAATGTGTTCCTTCCCAAATTAATTATGTCATTAACACACGCTTTACTATGGAAAAAGGTTATATGATTGAAAGTAAACGTGGCGGTGGTGGCTATATTCGCATTTCTCGAATTCAACATCAAGACGGTTATGAACTTATTGAATATCTTTTAGATCTAGTAGAAGAAAGAATGTCTCAACAGGCTGCCGAGCATATTATCGAGCGTTTGTATGAGAAAGAAGTCATCACGAAGCGAGAAAAAAAGTTGATGTTGGTAGCTATCGATCGTGAAACATTGGCTGTAGCACTTCCTGAACGTGATCAATTGCGTTCACGTATATTAAAACAAATGTTAAATACATTGAAATATAAAGAGCGATAGGAGGAAGCTAAGTGTTATGCTCAGAATGTGGAAAGCGACCTGCGACGGTTCACTACACGCAAATTATTAATGGAGAAAAGACTGAAATTCACGTATGCGATATATGTGCCCAAAAAGAAGGCTATAGTTATATTAAGACCAGCGAGGAACCCTTCAGTTTACATGAGTTATTAACGGGAATCTTCAATGTTTCTTCCCAACCAAAGACAGGTACCTCCGACAGTTTTTCCACAGACCGTTTCTTTGAACAGTTTACCGATGTAAAATGTGAGAAGTGTCAATTATCGTTTTCCGAATTTCAGCGGATTGGTAAGTTTGGATGCGCTAATTGCTATGAAAGCTTTAAGCCCCGTTTACATTCGGTCATTCGCCGGGTCCATAGTGGAAATAGCCAACACCATGGAAAAATTCCGAAGCGTCAAGGTGGTAAGCTCCACTTGGAAAAGGAAATTAACCAATTGCGTGAATACTTGCAACAATTGGTCGAAGAAGAAAAGTTTGAAAAAGCGGCCCTCATTCGTGACCGCATTAAAGAATTAGAGGAGCATAAAAGGGGGTCCGAATAAATGAGTTTAGAACAGTTTATGAACGATGCTATCAGTCCTTGGATGCGAGAAGATGGACCGGAAAACGACATCGTCTTAAGTACCCGCATTCGTCTAGCCCGTAATTTTCGTGACGAGGTTTTCCCTACTTTTGCAGAGGATGATACGTTAGAAAAAGTAGCTTCATACATGAAAGAAAACTATGAGCACGCATCCTTTCAAGCCTATGAAGATTTATCCTATATCGATATCGACCGTTTAACACCTATTGAAAAAAGGGTCTTAGTAGAAAAACATCTTATCAGTCCTAATTTAACAAGGGCGAGAAAGCCAGGGGTACTCCTTTCGAAAAGCGAACAGCTTTCAATCATGGTCAATGAGGAAGATCACATCCGTATCCAATTGTATTTTCCAGGTTTTCAACCGAAGCGCGCTTTAGAAGATGCCTTTGAATTAGATGATTGGTTAGAAGAAAAAGTAGACTTTGCTTTTGACAAACATTTAGGCTATCTTACGAGTTGCCCTACGAATGTCGGAACAGGGATGAGGGCCTCTGTGATGGTTCATTTACCGGCTTTAGTTATCACAAAAAGAATTAACCAGATGATCCCGGCAATTAACCAGTTCGGCTTTGTTGTACGGGGAATTTATGGAGAAGGCACTGAGGCTTTAGGTAATATCTTTCAAGTGTCGAATCAAATTACTTTAGGTAAATCGGAAGAGGATATTATTGTTGATTTAGAAAACGTGTTAATTCAGCTTATTGAACAGGAGCGGGAAGCTCGCAACTATTTAATGCATCGGTCAGGTATAGAGTTAGAAAATCAAATCTTTCGTTCTTATGGAATTTTAAAATATGGAAGAATTATTGAGTCTCAGGAAGCCGCAGGGAGAATTTCAAACGTTCGTTTAGGAATTGACTTAGGGATTATCGATGACGTATCCCAGTCGGTTCTATCTGAATTAATGGTTCTTACCCAACCGGGCTTTTTACAACATTACGCTGAAAAAGAACTGTCACCAAGGGAACGGGATATTTTACGGGCGACCTTAATTCGCGAACGATTAACGATTTAATTAAGGAGGGTAATCAATGATGTTTGGTAGGTTTACAGAAAGAGCACAGAAAGTATTGGCCTTGGCTCAACAAGAAGCTATTCGTTTAGGCCATAGCAATATAGGAACCGAGCATATTTTATTAGGTTTGATTCGAGAAGGGGAAGGAATTGCTGCGAAGGCTCTGAAAGAATTAGGCTTAGAAAGTTCGCAGATTCAAAAAGAAGTTGAGAACTTAATCGGGACTGGTAACCAACCGATGAAGGCGATTCATTATACACCTAGGGCTAAAAAAGTCGTCGAGTTATCGCAAGATGAAGCCCGTAAATTAAATCACCCGTATGTTGGAACCGAACATATCTTGTTAGGTTTAATCCGGGAAGGGGAAGGTGTCGCCGCCCGGGTTCTTCATAACTTAGATGTCAATTTAAACCGTGCAAGACAGCAAGTGATGAAATTACTCGGAACGAACGACGTACAATCATCCCATCAGGGGAGAGGCCAAGCGAACCAAGCAGCAACACCGACGCTCGATTCGTTAGCCCGGGATTTAACAAATAGTGCAAAGGAAGGCAAAGTAGATCCGGTAATTGGCCGAGATAAGGAAATCGAACGGATTATACAAATTTTAAGTCGTCGGACGAAAAATAATCCGGTTCTTATTGGGGAACCTGGTGTCGGTAAGACGGCGGTCGTAGAAGGACTCGCCCATAAAATCATCAGCAATGAAGTGCCGGAAACTTTACGTGATAAGCGGGTAATGACATTAGATATGGGAACGGTAGTCGCCGGGACGAAATATCGCGGGGAATTCGAAGATCGTTTGAAAAAAGTGATGGATGAAATCCGCAACGCTGGAAATGTTATCTTATTCATCGACGAGTTACATACGTTAATTGGTGCAGGGGGTGCGGAGGGTGCCATCGATGCTTCGAATATTTTAAAGCCAGCCTTAGCCCGTGGGGAGCTTCAATGTGTCGGAGCGACGACGATCGATGAGTACCGGAAATATATCGAGAAGGATGCTGCCCTTGAACGACGTTTTCAACCGATTCAAGTGGATGAACCGTCTATCGAAGAAACGATACAAATTTTACAAGGCCTTCGTGATCGCTACGAAGCCCATCATCGGGTAACGATTACGGATGAAGCAATTGAAGCTGCAGCGGAGCTTTCTCACCGGTATATTACAGATCGTTTCTTACCAGATAAGGCGATCGATTTAATCGACGAAGCTGGCTCCCGTGTCCGTTTACAATCCTATACCATTCCCCCTAACTTGAAAGAATTAGAAAAACAGTTAGAAGAAGCTAAGAAGGAAAAGGATTCCGCTGTATTAAGTCAGGAATTCGAAAAGGCTGCATCTTTGCGGGATAAGGAACAGAAGCTTCGTGAAGAAGTGGAAAGAACGAAAAACGAATGGAAAGCAAAACAGGGACAAGAGAATTTATCCGTTACAGCAGAGGATATTGAAAAAGTAGTCTCCGTGTGGACAGGAATCCCGGTAGTTCAACTAACGAAGGGTGAAAGCGATCGTTTATTAAACTTAGAGAAAATTTTACACGATCGAATCATCGGTCAAGAAGAAGCGGTGCAAGCAGTAGCAAAAGCGATTCGTCGAGCTCGAGCAGGCTTAAAGGATCCAAAGCGACCAATAGGTTCATTTATCTTTTTAGGTCCTACAGGAGTAGGAAAAACAGAATTAGCCCGGGCCTTAGCAGAGGCGATGTTTGCCGATGAAGATGCAATGATTCGAATCGATATGTCAGAGTATATGGAAAAACATGCAACTTCGCGTCTTGTTGGATCACCACCAGGATATGTTGGACACGAAGAGGGTGGGCAGTTAACAGAGAAGGTCCGGAATAAGCCTTATTCGGTAGTGCTTCTCGATGAGATTGAAAAGGCTCATCCCGAAGTCTTTAATATCCTCCTACAGGTGCTAGAAGATGGCCGTCTCACGGATTCTAAGGGACGTCTTGTCGACTTCCGTAATACTGTGCTCATTATGACTTCGAATGTCGGTGCGAGCGAGTTACAACGAAACCGCTATGTTGGCTTTAATTTAGGTGATGGGAACCAAGAACATGGTGAGATGAAATCGAAGGTAATGGAAGAATTAAAACGGACCTTCCGTCCAGAGTTTTTAAACCGAATTGACGAAACGATTGTCTTCCACTCTTTAGAGAAAAAACATATCCAAGAAATCGTTAAGCTAATGATTTCACAGGTGCAACAACGTTTAGAGGATCTCGATATTACGTTTTCTATTACGCCCCGGGCGGTAGAAAAAATTGCCGAGGAAGGCTTCGATCCAGAATACGGTGCTCGTCCTCTCCGTCGAGCAATTCAGAAACATATCGAAGACTTGCTCTCAGAAGAACTTTTAAAAGGAACCGTGAAAAAGGGCGAAGAGGTTAAGATCGGTTTAAATAATAAAGGGGAATTTGTCATTTTATAAGAAAGGTAGAGGTGTCGTATAAGCTAGCGTGTAAGGCGCTAGCTTTCTTTGCCATCTTATACATTGTAAGGGGATGATTTTTTGGCGAAAAGAAAAACAATCTACGTATGTCAGGAGTGCGGCTATGAATCCCTTCGCTGGATGGGAAAATGCCCAAGTTGCCAATCATGGAACACTCTCGTAGAGGAATTGAAAACATCGGCGAAAGATCGAAGGAGCGCTACAGTTTCTACGACGACCGTAAAGCCGGTGAAAATAAGGGAAGTAAAGACGGAAAAGGGTAGTCGTTTACGGACAAAAATCGAAGAGTTCGATCGAGTGTTAGGTGGGGGAATTGTCCCGGGGTCCCTCGTACTAATCGGTGGAGACCCGGGTATCGGTAAGTCGACCTTACTTTTGCAAATATCATCAGAAATTGCAAAACAAGGTTCGGACGTTTTATATGTTTCGGGGGAGGAGTCACTCGAACAGACGAAACTACGTGCGGATCGTCTAGGGATCAATGAAGAAACTTTATATATTTTATCCGAAACTAATTTACATCCAATCAGTCATTATATCGAGACGTTAAAACCGGCCTTCGTCGTTATCGACTCCATTCAAACAATGTATAAGGAAGAGATTACAAGTGCTCCAGGTAGCGTTTCCCAGGTACGTGAATGTACGATGGATTTAATGAAACTTGCTAAGGAACATAGTATCCCGATATTCATCGTTGGCCACGTCACTAAGGAAGGAGCCATTGCGGGACCTCGTATGCTTGAACATATGGTGGACGTCGTTTTATATTTCGAGGGAGAAAGACATCATACTTATCGGATTGTTCGGGGTGTAAAAAACCGTTTCGGTAGTACGAATGAGATGGGGATTTTCGAAATGAAGGAACAGGGCTTGACAGAAGTGCTCAATCCATCGGAAATTTTCCTTGAGGAACGTTCCCGAGGAGCTTCCGGTTCTACCGTCGTAGCGTCGATGGAGGGAACGAGGCCGGTCTTGGTAGAAATCCAAGCGCTCATTTCTCCGTCTAGTTTCGGGAATCCGCGACGAATGGCGACAGGAGTCGATGCGAATCGAGTGCCCTTATTAATGGCTGTTTTGGAAAAGCGGGTTGGCTTGATGTTGCAAAATCAGGATGCGTATATTAAGGTCGCCGGCGGAGTGAAATTGGATGAGCCAGCAATCGATTTAGCTATTGCTATAAGTATAGCGTCGAGTTTTCGCAACCAACCGACCAATCCGGAAGATATTTTTATCGGTGAAGTAGGATTAACGGGGGAAATTAGAAGGGTATCCCGCATTGAACAAAGGGTACAAGAAGCGGCTAAATTGGGCTTTAAGCGAGTTATTTGCTCCCATAATAACCTCGATGGTTGGCAACCCCCGGCGGAGATCGAAGTAATTGGTGTGAAAACTGTCCATGAGGCCCTGCGCTATGCCCTAGAGTAACGGTCGCTTTCCGATGACAAAGTTCGAAAGATATTGACAAATAAAATCTTGTATGATAAGATTTTATATTTTGCTTCGTTGACTCATCTATGCCCCTATGATATTATTTTATTATATCAATAGGCGAATCATACACGAACGGATTATATTGACAAAAATAGGACATAATAGGAAATAAGGAGGTGCATGCTATGCTAAAAAGAATTATCCATTTATTCTTTATCATTACGGGAGGAACGGTCGGTTACCTATACTTCTCTGATATGCTACAGTTACTAGGAATCACCGAAACAGTTTGGTATACGACAGATTATTTTGGAATTGTTGTCGGCGCTCTCGTATTCTTTCTTATTTCAGTGTTTTCCGTTGATTTTGTTTTAGAAGTGTTGCGTTGGATTGAGGAAGGTTTAGTAAAAATTCCTGTCATCGATTTACTCTCCGGTACCTTCGGACTGATCGTCGGTCTTCTTGTTGCCTATTTAATCAATATTTCACTCCAAGAATTTAGTTTGAAAATTATTTCCGAGATTATACCGTTATTTTTAACAATCATTATTGGGTATTTAGGCTTCCAGGTCGGTTTTCGTCGACGGGAAGAATTTATGACGCTTTTTACCCTACCACGTCGTGATAAAGCGAAAAAGGACGAAGGGAAGGAAAAAGGTCCTCAATTAAAACCGAAAATTTTAGATACTAGTGTCATTATTGACGGTCGAATTGCTGATATTTGTCAAACAGGTTTCCTTGAAGGAACGCTCGTTATTCCTCAATTTGTTTTAGAAGAGTTACAGCATATTGCGGATTCCTCCGATGTCCTGAAACGTAATCGAGGACGGCGCGGGCTCGATATTTTAAATCGAATTCAAAAGGAGCTTGAGGTTGAGGTAGACATTTATGAAGGCGATTTTGAAGATATTCAAGAAGTCGATAGTAAATTAGTGAAGCTAGCTCAAAAGATGAACGGTATCGTTGTGACAAATGATTTTAACTTAAATAAAGTTTGTGATCTTCAAGGAGTGCAAGTGTTAAATATTAACGATTTAGCTAATGCAGTGAAGCCGGTGGTGTTACCGGGCGAAGAGCTAGTTGTCCAAGTAATCAAAGATGGAAAAGAGCACCATCAAGGTATCGCTTATTTAGACGATGGTACGATGATTGTAGTTGAAGAGGGGCGCGACTATATCGGTAAGACAATCGAAGTGTTAATTACTAGCGTCTTACAAACTTCAGCTGGACGAATGATCTTCGCTAAACCAAAATTACTTGAAAAAGCTTTATAAAAGTTGTATAAATAAAGATATATCTATCCACTTTCCAAAACTATATTGGAGCATCTTCCATTCCCGTCGTAATACTTCGGCGGGATTTGCCTTTGTTATATACTTTTTTTACGTTATGATGAATACACATATTTTATAAGAAAGAGGGAAGAACATGGGGAAAGAAGTCCGCGTAAGATACGCACCAAGTCCTACAGGGGATTTACATATTGGTAATGCTCGTACGGCACTGTTTAACTATTTGTTTGCTCGTCACCATGGAGGAAAGTTCATTATCCGTACTGAGGATACCGATACGAAAAGAAACGTAGAAGGTGGCGAAGAAAGTCAATTTAAGTATTTAAAATGGCTCGGCATCGAATGGGATGAAGGGCCGGATATCGGTGGTGATTATGGTCCTTACCGTCAAATGGAACGACTCGACATTTATAAAAAATATGTCGATGAATTACTAGAAAGGGATCTCGCCTATGAATGTTTTATGACGGAAGAGGAGCTAGAAGCGGAACGTGAGGAGCAACGGGCCAAGGGTCAAGTTCCGAAGTATTCCGGTGCCCATAGTAATTTAACCGAGGAAGAGAAGGAAGCTTTCCGGGCTGAGGGAAGAAAGCCGGCGATTCGTCTCCGTGTACCACAAAACAAGACATATACTTTCGACGATATGGTTCGGGGAGAAATTTCCATCGAATCTAGTGACTATGGAGATTGGGTAATCGTAAAAAAAGACGGAATTCCTACGTATAACTTTGCTGTAGCAATCGATGATCATTTAATGGGGATCACCCACGTACTTCGTGGTGAGGAACATATTTCAAACACGCCACGACAAATGATGATCTATGAAGCCTTCGGTTGGGAACCGCCACGGTTTGGGCATATGACCTTAATATTAAATGAGGAACGTAAGAAGCTAAGTAAACGGGACCAGCACATTATTCAATTTATTGAGCAGTATAAAGAGTTAGGTTATTTACCGGAAGCAATGTTTAACTTCATCACTTTACTCGGCTGGTCACCGACAGGCGAGGAAGAGATTTTTGATAAGGAAACCTTGATTGAAATTTTTGACGAAAATCGTCTTTCGAGCTCGGCAGCAATTTTCGACGTGAAAAAATTACAGTGGATGAACGGAGAGTATATTAAAAAAGCCGAACCTGAACGAGTCATTGAGCTTACCCTACCCCACTTAATTAAGGCCGGGAAAGTGGAGGAGGAAGCTAGTGATGAGAAGTTACAATGGGTAAAGGAAATTATTTTACTATATCAGGAGCAGTTACGTTACGGGGCAGAAATTGTCGAGTTAACGGAGTTGTTCTTTAAAGACGATATCGATTACACGGAGGATGCATGGGAAGTATTACAGGCAGAGCATGTCATCGATGTACTACAAGTCTTTACTGACCAACTTTTACAGGAAGATGAATTCGTCGAGGAAAAAATAAAGCAAGCGATGAAGACGACACAAAAGGAAACGAAACAACGTGGCCGTCAACTTTTCATGCCAATTAGGGTGGCGACTACAGGTCAAATGCATGGTCCAGAGCTACCTAAGGCCTTAGAGCTTTTAGGGAAAGATGTCGTTATTAAGCGATTAGATGAAGTGTTAAAAAAGCTCGGTGCTTAATTGTTCACATTTTGTACAAAATATAATATAGTAAAAATACAGACGTTCAAAGGCGATGAGGGGAAGAAGTAAATAGTGGCCGTTAAGGACAGAGAGCACCTCCCTAGGCTGAAAGAGGTGTTTAACGAAAGCTATTGAAATGCATCCCTGAGCTCCAGGGCTGAACCTATAGTAGGCCTTGGCGGTGGCAAACCGTTATTTGTGATAAGTTGGGAGTGGCATCGCTCCAAACAGAGTGGAACCGCGTGTATACGTCTCTGTGTCTGAGGACACAGAGACGTTTTTATGTTACTTGATACAAAATATAACGAATCTTCTATGCATTAGGACGGTGGTTGATAGAAAAAAGGAGGAAAGCGAGCATGAAAATATTCAAACGAATGCGGGAAGATATCGAAGTTATCTTCGAACAGGATCCCGCAGCGAGAACCTACCTAGAAGTAATCCTAACTTACTCAGGTTTGCATGCTATTTGGTTTCACCGGATTGCGCATGCCCTGTACAAACGGAAGTTATTTTTTATCGCTCGGTGTATCTCTCAATTAAGTCGCTTTCTCACTGGTATTGAAATCCATCCCGGAGCTGTCATTGGACGACGGTTTTTCATCGACCATGGGATGGGAGTAGTCATCGGTGAAACCTGTGAAATTGGTGATGACGTCACGATTTATCAAGGGGTTACCTTAGGTGGGACAGGAAAGGAAAAGGGTAAACGGCATCCGACGATTGAGGATAATGTTCTGATTGCTACGGGTGCTAAAATTCTAGGAGCGATTACTATTGGCGAAAATTCCAAAGTCGGTGGTGGTTCGGTCGTCCTGAAAGATGTACCACCTAACTGTACGGTTGTAGGAATTCCTGGTAGAATTGTCAGACAGGATGGTAAACGGGTCGCGGAAAAATTAGACCACCATAAACTACCCGATCCGGTTACCGAACGTTTCCATCAATTACAAGAGGAAATCGAGCAGTTAAAATTAGAAGTCAAGAAGTTAAAGGAAGGTAGAGACAATGTCAATCATGATTTATAACTCGATGACTCGTCAGAAAGAAAAGTTTGTGCCTCTAGAAGAAAATAAGGTGAAGATGTATGTATGTGGGCCAACGGTCTATAATTATATCCATATTGGGAATGCTCGGCCGGCTATCGTCTTCGATACTGTACGGCGTTATTTTGAGTATAAAGGCTATGAGGTAACCTACGTGTTAAACTTTACAGACGTCGATGACAAAATCATCGCTGCAGCTAAGGAAACTGGCGAAGCGGTACAAAGTTTAACGAACCGTTATATCGACGCTTACTTAGAGGATGTATCGGCTTTAGGGGTGAAAAAAGCAACCTACCACCCTCGGGTTACAGAAACGATTGATGAAATAATTGCCTTTATTGAAGGACTGATTGAAAAGGGTTATGCCTATGTTGTTGACGGGGATGTATATTTTAAACCCCGCGCTTTTGAAGGGTATGGAAAATTATCAGCCCAATCGATTGACGAACTACGCTCCGGTGCGAGAATTCGTATAGGAGAAAAGAAAGAAGATCCTTTAGACTTCGCCCTTTGGAAGGAAGCGAAAGAAGGAGAAATCGCTTGGGACTCTCCTTGGGGCAAAGGTCGACCAGGTTGGCATATCGAGTGCTCAGCGATGGCGAAGAAATATTTAGGCAAAACGATAGATATTCACGCCGGTGGGCAAGATTTAACCTTCCCCCATCACGAAAATGAAATTGCCCAATCGGAAGCATTGAACGATGCCGTCTTTGCTAACTATTGGATGCACAACGGTTATATTAATATCGATAACGAGAAGATGTCGAAGTCTTTAGGGAATTTCATTTTAACGAAGGATATTATCGAACAGTACGATCCGATGGTTGTTCGTTTCTTTATGTTGAGCGTTCACTATCGAAATCCAATCAACTTTACCGATGAATTGCTACAAAGTGCTAAAAATAGCTTTGATCGGATTAAAATTTCTTATGAAAATTTAGAACACCGTAAGAAGACGAGTACAAACTTGGCTAGCGATTCAGATAAATGGTTGGAGAAAATCACTGCTAGTAAAGAAGCCTTTGAAGCGGCCATGGACGATGATTTTAATACAGCTAACGCGATAACGGTCCTATTTGAATTATCGAAGGAAGCCAATTTATATTTAGAAGAAAACCAGACAGATCTCGAGGTACTAGAAGCTTTTCAAAAAACGATGGATACGATTTTAGAGGTATTAGGCATTACGTTAACTACCGATGCCTTGCTCGATGAAGAAATTGAAGCTTTAATTGAGGAGCGTGAAGTAGCCCGAAAAGAACGGAACTTTGCTCGGGCTGATGAAATACGGGATGCACTGAAAGAACAGGGTATAATTTTAGAAGACACTCCCCAAGGCGTCCGTTGGCGTAGGGAATAAGATGGTTAAGGTTCATGAGTTAAATAGTCTTGCCCTAGCCTACGTTGGGGATGCGGTTTACGAATTGTACGTTCGGCACTATCTAATTGAACAGGGCTGCTTCAAGCCTCAACAGCTCCATGAAGCAGCCGTACAATTCGTTTCTGCTCCAGCCCAAGCACGGTTGGTGAAAGCATGGCTTCAAGAAGACGTGTTGACAAAGGAAGAACGGGCGGTTGTCCGGCGCGGGCGTAATGCAAAGAGCCATTCGATTCCAAAGAATATAGCTGTTCGTGATTACAAGTATGCGACAGCCTTTGAAGCCTTGGTCGGATACCTTTATTTAAGCGGAAAAAAGGAGCGCCTAGAAGCCCTCATGCGAGACGCATTGAAAATGAATGAGGATCAGGATGAAGGTGAGGAGAAGACTGATGAGTGAGGAGTATATTATAGGAAAAAATCCGCTCCTTGAAGCGGTTCGTTCAGGACGAACCATCCACAAAATTTTTATATCGGATCAATTGAAACATCAAACAGAACAGGAAATTCGTCGTGCAATCAAGGGAAAGGCGATTCCTCTACAAAAAGTTCCACGTAAAAAGCTCGATGAATTAACCCGCGGGAAACACCAAGGAATTGTAGCAGTAACGGCTAGCTATTCCTATGCTTCCTTAGAAGAGGTGCTGAAAAGGGCAGAAGCCTCGGGCGAGCCTGCCTTTATTCTTATATTGGACGAGCTAGAAGACCCGCATAATTTAGGTGCGATTCTACGTACCGCCGATGCAAGCGGTGTCCATGGAATTATTATCCCAAAGCGAAGGGCGGTAGGCTTAACGGAAACCGTCGCTAAAGCTTCAGCTGGTGCAATCGAACATGTGCCGGTCGTCCGAGTTACGAATATAGCCCGAACGATCGATCTACTTAAAGAAAAGCATCTTTGGGTAGTTGGTACCGATGAGGCAGGTAGTGAGGACTATCGTAGCCTTGATGGAGCTACCCCATTGGCTATCGTCATAGGGAACGAAGGGCGAGGGCTTTCTCGACTAGTGAAGGAAAAGTGTGATTGGCTCGTTCGTATCCCGATGCAAGGGGCGATTCCTTCATTAAACGCTTCTGTAGCGGCTAGTCTTTTAATGTATGAAGTGTACCGAAAGCGCCATCCGCTAGGTGAAGCCTAATGAACGTTTTAGTAGTTGATGGCTACAATATGATTGGTGCGTGGGACGAATTGATTAAATTGCGGGAAAAAGATATTGCCGAGGCGCGAAAACGTTTAGTGGAAATGTTACAAGAATATCAGGCCTATTCAAAAAATCGAGTCATTGTTGTCTTCGACGCCTTATATGTTAAGGGAACGGAGCATCGGGAATGGGAAAATGGTGTCGAAGTCATTTATACGCGGGAAGATGAAACGGCTGATGAATGTATCGAAAGATTAGTGAAATCTTTGAAACACGTAGACAACGAAGTGTATGTAGCCACTTCGGACTATATGGAGCAAAGGACAATATTCAGCCGCGGGGCCTTGCGCATGTCTGCGCCAGAGTTATTGCTCCATATAGAACAGGTCGAAAGGACCTTGCCGGAACAGTTAGAATCTACTTCCTCTAGTCCTGGCCGGGTGTGCGACCGTTTAGATCAGCAAACTTTATTGAAACTTGAAGAAATGAGGCGAGGTAAAAAGGTATAGTTGTCTTACCATGTCATAAAAGGTTGTTTCTGGAAAATAATCCAAAATGAGTATTGACGAATGTCAAGACCTTTCGTATACTCTTACATAGTATAAAGAGAAAAAGTAAATATTTGGGGGGAAGTAAGCAATGAGTAGTGTAAAAACGAGAAAATCTTACAAAACGCTTATTGACGAAGAAGTCTTACCTTACATCCACCAAGGCGATCCCGACGCCACAGAATACATCTTAAATAAGTACGAAGGTATCGTACATAAGAAGGCTAGTGGCTATTTCTTGTTAGGAAGTGATCGCGACGATGTCGTTCAGGAAGGTAGGATTGGCTTATACAAAGCTATTGCTGATTACGATGAAACAAAAAAGTCTTCTTTTAAGTCCTTTGCCGAACTTTGTATCACACGGCAAATCATCACTTCGATTAAAAGTGCCACCCGGCTGAAGCACTCGCCCTTGAATTCCTACGTTTCCTTATATAAACCGATTCACGAAGAGGAAGAAACCCGAACCCTTATTGAAACTTTAAGTAGCGATCGGACGACCGACCCTTTAGAAGAGCTCGTGCAGGAAGAACGCTTAAACGACTTATTGTCCACAATTATGAAAGCGTTAACACATTTAGAGTTCGAGGTGCTCCACTATTACGTTCAAGGCTATTCCTACGATGATATTGCTAAAAAATTAAATCGTCAGGAAAAGTCGATCGACAATGCCTTGCAAAGGGCACGACGCAAAATGGACGAGCTATGTAAGCAAGGCGTGCTTTCTAAGCTTTCCTAAGG
>CALJVC010000074.1 GCA_937974845.1 uncultured Pseudogracilibacillus sp.
TAAAAAAAGAGCATGGAAGCAGAGGAATTTCCTTTAGCTTCCATGCTTTTTTAGTGCTCAGTACTAGCAAGTTTATTTTAAAAGCTTGAAAGAATAGTTCACATAATTGATGTTCAGTAGCATAAGAGATACAGTAGTAAACTAAACTGGAAAGAAGGTAGTATGAAAGGTTAAAAGTAGTCTATCCTTCCTTCCGCTATGTTAGATTACTTTATTCATCGATATGGACGACATCGACCTTTCCTGTATGGGGGTCGATGACGAGGCCATGGACTCTTACGTAGGAAGGTAGTAGGGGATGTTCACGAATAATCTCTACGCTTTGGGCGATGGATTCTTCTACTGTATTAAAACCATGGAACTCCTTATCGAAGTCTATGCCTGAGTATTCTAAAGCTTTAAAGGTTTCTTCAGAAATACCTTCTTCTAGCATCCTGTTTTTAAGATCCTGGGTATCGACACAACTCATACCGCAGTCGTGATGCCCGATGACGACGACTTCCTCGGCTTCAAGCTTGTAAATAGCGACGAGGATACTTTTTATTACACTGTCGAAGGATTTACGAATGATAGCACCGGCGTTTTTAATCATTTTGACATCGCCGTTTTGAATGTTTAAAGCCTTTGGTAAAAGCTCAACAAGGCGTGATTCCATACAAGTAAAGACGACCATCTTTTTGTTAGGGATGGAATTGGTTGCATAGGGGATATATTCCTTATTTTCTACAAAGCGTTTATTGTAAGCTAACATTTCTTCGATTCTAATTCCCACGGGTATCGAACTCCTTTTCTCATATAAGCAATATTATACCATACTTTTTCCGAAAAAAGGAAGTAGCTATAGAAGAAAATAGCAATGAAAAGGAAAAACAGGTAAACTATAAGGAAGATTCCTTTGGTTAATAAAGCATAGATTCGTAGGTGGTTGTAGGTGTTTGAGGTATTTAAAAAGTTAGCATGGTTTTTTAAAAGAAATTGGAAGCGTTATACGATAGCAATTATTGCCTTAATGATGGCGAGTGCTATTGGACTTGTACCACCGAAATTAATTGGCTTAGTGATCGATGAGATTCGTTACCAGACCTTGACAAAGGAGTTATTATTTTCTGTCGTAGCCCTATATCTTGGATTGATGCTGACCCATTATGTATTAAGTTTTATTTGGCATTATACCTTATATGGTGGAGCTAACCTATTAGAAAAATGGCTGCGGACTAGTTTAATAGACCATTTTCTAAGGATGCAGCCTTTTTTCTTTCATCGGTACCGAACGGGAGATTTAATGGCTCGAAGTACAAATGATGTTAAGGCGATTTCCATGACCGCTGGTTTTGGTATTTTAACCTTAGTTGACGCTACGACATTTATGTTTATGATTATTGCTATGATGGGATGGACGATTAGTTGGCAATTAACCTTCGTAGCCCTAATCCCCTTGCCTCTAATGGCGTTACTGATGAATCGATATGGAAAATATATACATGAACGTTTTAGTCGAGCCCAGGCCTCTTTTGGCCGATTAAACGATAGCGTCCTTGAATCGATAAAAGGGATTCGAACGATTCGGGCCTACGGTCGGGAAAAGGAAGATGCGGAACGTTTTTCTAGGCAGACGGAGGAGGTCTATGAAAAAAATATGGCCGTTGCCCGGGTCGATGCTCTATTTGAGCCGACGATTAAACTGCTTATCGGTCTTTCGTATACAATCGGTATCGGTTATGGTGCTGTTTTAGTTTTCCGACAAGTAATTACTTTGGGCGATTTAGTCTCCTTTAATGTATATTTAGGCATGCTGATTTGGCCGATGTATGCGGTTGGGGAATTAATCAATGTATTACAAAGAGGGAATGCTTCTTTAGACCGGGTGCAGGAGGTACTGTCCCAGGAAGAGGAAGTTAAAGATCAAGCGATTCCTGTTCGGATTGGAGAGGTGACTTCGATTGAGTGGAAGGATGTCTCTTTTACTTATCCTAACCGGCAAAGGCCACAAATAGAAATTCCTTATTTAAAGGTGAACAAGGGGGAAACCCTCGGAGTCGTCGGTCCTACTGGCTCTGGGAAAACGACCTTATTTACTCTACTTTTTCGATCATATCCGAAGATGAAAGGCTCTATTAAGTTTTCAGGGGTGGATCTTTATGAGCTTTCAAAGGAGGAAATTTTTAGCTTCCTTGGCTACGTACCGCAAGATCAAGGTCTTTTCTCTATGTCGATTCGGGATAACATCACTTTAGGGAAAACAAGCGCCACAGAAGAGGAAATTTATGAAGTGTTAGCCCAAGTAGATTTTTTAGAGGTATTAACACAGTTTCCAGAAGGTTTGGATACCTTTGTTGGAGAAAGTGGTATTTCCTTATCTGGTGGTCAGAGGCAACGTATCGCTATCGCTAGAGCCTTGATTATGGATCCGGAAGTATTACTCTTAGACGACGCTTTATCGGCTGTAGATGGAAAAACAGAAGCAAATATTATGAAGGCACTCCTTCAAGAGAGGAAAAAGAAAACGAATATTATTGCCTCCCATCGGTTATCGGCTGTTCGTCAGGCCGATTATATTATCGTGCTCGACCAAGGGAGAATCCTTGAAGCTGGTACCCATGAGGAGTTGCTTGCTTTAGGAGGTTGGTATAAGTCTCAATATGACTTGCAACAGGGCGTTAATAAAGTAGGTGAAGAGGATGCCTAAACTATCGACAGAAAGAAGGTTATTTCAATATGCTTGGCAATATAGGCGAAGTATTTTTATCGGTTTAATATTTTTAATTCTAGCGACGACTTTAGAATTAGCAGGCCCTTTTATTGCCAAGACGATAATCGATGACCATATATTAGGTATAGAATCGGTTTGGTATGAAGTAGACGAAGATAGTCAAGAAAAAGGTGTCGTTACGTTTGACGATAGCACCTATCAGCGAGAAGATCGCCTCCAACTTTCGCAGAAGGAAGGGGCAAGGACTATTTTAGCAGTCGACCGAACGTATTACTTAGTAGAAGGGGTAGCGCCTTTAGAGGGAGAAAGACATTATACTGAGGGGAAAATGACGATTTCCGGCGAAGAGGAGGAGACATTTAGAGCTCGACCTTTGGATAGGGCGGAGTTGCATCAGCTTTTCCAACGAGAACAGAAGTCCATTGGCCTTTGGCTTCTTCTTTACGTTGTCTTATTAATTTTAGCTTCCTTTAGTGAATATATCCAAACGTATAAATTACAGGAAGCATCTAATCGCATCCTTCGTCAAATGCGGAACGATGTGTTTCATCACATACAACAAGTCCCTCTGGCTTACTTTTCCCGACATGGAGCGGGACAGATTGTCGGTCGTTTGACGAACGATACCGAAGCGATTCGGGAATTATATGAACGGGTTCTATCTGTCGTTATGACGCGGATTATCTATATGGCTGGCATTCTCGTCGCCTTGTATTTACTCGAGCCGAAAATGGCCCTACTCGCTCTCTTCATCGTTCCGTTAATTTTTCTTTGGGCATGGCTTTATAAACGCTTTGCCTATCGTCTCAATATTTCCATACGACGGACGAACAGTGCCATCAATGGTAAAATCAATGAGCTTATTCAAGGGATGGATATAATTCAAGCCTTCCGAGCGGAAAAGAAACAGAAGGAAGCCTTTGAGCAATGGAATGAGAAAATGTTTAAGGAGCAAAAGCGTTTAATTACTTTAAATGCTTTAACATCCTTTAATTTAGTTACTTTTCTTCGTAACTTAACCTTCGTTTGCTTTCTCGTTTATGTCGGGAACTTATCTTTTGAACCGGGATCTGTTTTATCAATTGGTATGTTATATGCTTTAGTCGATTATATCAATCGCTTTTTTGAGCCGGTTACAGCGATTGTAAACCAATTTCCTTTAATCGAACAGGCTCGGGCTTCGGCAAAGCGGACCTTCGATTTAGTAGATCTTGAAACCGAGGCGGTCGACCATCGTCCGATTCCTCGTTACAGAGGGGAGATTTCTTTTGAAGGGGTCTCCTTTGCATATGAGGAAGAGAAGGTGTTAAAGGATATTCATTTTCATATACGTCCTGGGGAAACAGCGGCCTTCGTCGGTCATACAGGGTCGGGTAAAAGCACTATTATGAATCTTTTATTACGGTTTTATGATCCTGATGAAGGGGATATAAAAATTGATGGTATGTCGACGAGAAAGTTATCACGGCAACAAGTGCGAAGCCATATGGCGATTGTTCTACAAGATCCTTTTTTATTTGAAGGGACGATCCTTTCTAATGTTACGATGAACCATCCTCATATTTCTCGGCGGGAAGCTATTCAAGCGTTAGAAGCCGTCGGTGCGGATCGCTTCATTACAAAATTAGCGAAACGCTATGATGCCCTGGTTACTGAGGGTGGGAAGGATTTTTCTTTAGGGGAAAGGCAGTTGATTTCCTTTGCCCGAGCTTTAGCCCATGATCCAGCGATTTTATTGCTCGATGAAGCGACGGCAAATATCGATACGGAAACGGAGCAACTCATTCAGGAGGCGTTAAGGCTTTTACAAAAGGACCGGACAACGTTAATCATCGCCCATCGTTTATCGACGATTAAGGAAGCGGACCAGATTTTTGTATTGGATAATGGTAAAATTATAGAAAGAGGTCGACACGACTATTTAGTAGAGCAAAAAGGTCTTTATGAAGAAATGTACCGTTTACAAACTAGCATGTACACATAAAAGTTGAGGATAGTATGGATAAAGAAAAGGAATATCAACAAGATATAATTGATGAAGATTTATATGAAGAGCTCGATGATGAAGAAATGGAGGAATTATTAGCAACCGCCCATTATGAGGGTATGCAGAAGGAGAAGCTAGAAGAAGGGAAGCGTTCTTCTCGGTCTCCTTTAACCAAGTTTCTCCTTCTTTTAGTAGCTTTGGCACTTTTCTTTAATATTTTAGCCTTTATCCCTCAAACCTTTTCGATTCCAGCGGTCGAGTTTTTGTTAACGTCAGCGAAATTATCGTCAGATCCTTTCATACGTGAAATGAAAAAAGCCGTTGTCGTGATTGAAACCGAAGATAGTAAAGGGACGGGCTTTGCCATTTCGGAAAAAGGTGATATCCTTACGAATCATCACGTAGTTGAAGGAAGTGAAGAGGTAACTGTCGCTTTTCCGAATCTTGGTCTCTTTGAAGGACGGGTAAAGGAGAGGCTACCGGAAGTAGATCTATCCCTCGTCGAAATAGAGGGGGAGAACATTCCCTACCTCCCTCTCGCCTCGGAATTTTCTTTTCAAGAAACTTCCAAGGAAGTCTTTTTTATTGGCAACCCCCTTCAATTCCACGGCATTGCCAATGAAGGAGAAGTACTTGATTGGACCTACGTGCAAGGGAAGGAGCTACCGATGGTAATGCTCGATGCTCCGGTTTATCGTGGTAATAGTGGAAGTCCCGTTTTAAATCGGGAGGGAGAAGTAATCGGGGTAATTTTTGCAACAACGCATTCCCAACGTTTTGGCCGTGTTGGTTTATTTATCCCTATTCAATATGCAAAAGAAAACTTAAAGGCTTGGAAAGAAACATGAGCTTGTCTATATAAAGAAGCAACCACATTTGTGAAGCTAAGGACGGGCTTTTACAAAATGTGTATAGGACACTTAAAAAAACTTAATTCTCTAGGGTAAAAGTATAGACCGTATCTTCCCCCGTCACAAAATCTAAATAAGCAATTAATCGATCATGATTACGAACGATTTCTTCTTGGCTGCCACCGTAATAATAGGCATGGAGAAATCGTTCGATTTTTTTCTTTAAAAAGTCATCCTTGGAGCGTAACATTAGGGAAAACAATTCTTCCCACTTTCCCCAAAGGACAAAATATAAGGCTTGTTCATAATCCGTCATAGGCTTCCCTACTTTCCTTCTTTTTGTACGTTTATTGTTAGCTTATGCAACTTAATTGTTACGAGTTCTTCTCTGGTGCTACTGCCAATATAAGGTTCATCGCATAATTCGAAGTTGGCCTCACATAATAAACGTAAAATAACAAAGGAGGTTCAAGAGTTGAAGCTAAAAAAGTTTTTATCCTTGATGGTTGTGACCTTTTTATTTTTAACGGGTTGTCAAATGGGAACAAAAGATACAGCCCGAGAAAATCAGTCCCCTTTAGAAGAAACGCGTTATTCGAGAGATGATCGAGGAATGAGCGATCGTATCTCGAACAATATGCGTACGAACGATGGGATGCAGACCGATACACGCCGGACGAGCGAACGCTCAGGCACACGTTATGAAGTAGCGGAGAAGGCGGCTAATCGAATTGTTAAGGAAGTCGACCAAATTGGCCAGGCTTATGTTTTAACTTCGCAAAAGAATGCTTATGTAGCGGCAACGTTAAAGGATAGCGGTCGCACGAAGAAAAAGAAACAAGATCGTTCGATGAAGGCGAAGGATATGACTAACGTCAAAGCCGATGACCGTATAAAAGGTGAAAACATGACTACAGGAGATGCTGCGAATAAGCGTGACCGTATGGATTCGATGGACCGTCGAAACTATCGTGGCGATGATTTATCTCAAGAAGTAAAGAAGGAAATCGCCAAGATTGTAAAAGAGACGGATAAAAATATTGAGAACGTCTACGTCACGACGAGTCCGGATTTCTTTAATTTAGCGACAGATTATGTCGATGATTTTAAAAACGGTCGTCCGATCGAAGGTTTCTTTGATCAAATTGGTAATATGATCGACCGTGTCTTTCCACAAAACCAGCGATAGTACGTTGGCTCGAACCGGTTATATTGACCAATGAAAGACAGTAGTAACTACTGTCTTTCATTGTTTTTTCATTTTTTCCTTAAGCTCTTTTATGATACGATAAACAGGCAG
>CALJVC010000075.1 GCA_937974845.1 uncultured Pseudogracilibacillus sp.
TAGTGAAAGTAAATGATCAGACTGTACCCATGAAGGATGGCAAGTATCAAGCTACTTTAAAAGAAGGTAAAAATATTATCCTAGTTGAAGCAAAAGACAAGGCAGGCAATGAAGCTACCAAAGAAATTACGGTATTCTATGAAAAGCCACAACTTAATGTGTCAACGGATAAAGCCTTAAAAGACTTAATCGACTATATCTTTAAAACAGGAGTTAAGAGTGATTGGCTAGCTATAGGATTACATCAGGCCGGCGAAAAAGTTCCTGCTTCATACCAAGATACCTTTGCAAAGCATGTAAAGGAACAAATTATTAAAGCAAAAGAATCGGAGCGTTTGCTCATTACAGATGTTGAACGATTAACCCTAACAGCCTTAGCTCTAAATATTGACCCAACCGATGTCAATGGTGTTAATTTAATCGAACTAATTTATAATAGTCCAGATAGAACTTTGTGGGATGGAACAGTAGTTGACATCTTAACCTATCAAGGAAATAATGGAATTGCCTTTGCTTTAATTGCCTTAGATTCAGCTAATTTCCCAGTACCGGATGATGCAAAGTGGACACGGGAAAAGTTAGTTGACGAGCTTTTAGCTAATCAAAATAATGATGGTTCCTGGAGTCTAAATAAAGAATATGATGCCCCAAATATAGACATAACAGCAATGGTTTTAACTGCTTTAGCACCATATACGGAAGAAGATAAGGTTCAAAAAGCCGTAGAAAAAGGAATCGACTTTTTAGCAAAATCTCAAGGTGAAGATGGTGGATTTGATGGCGGAAGTGCTGTTGGTGGAGTTACAAGTGAAGCTACTGCTCAAGTAATTATAGCTTTAACAGCTAATGGTATTGATCCAAAGAGTGAGCAATTTACAACATCGATGAATTTAATTGATCATTTATTAAGCTATCAACTACCAAATGGTGGATTTACTCATACATTAGGAGAATCAAAAGCAAATGACATTGCTACTGAACAAGCTTTATTAGCCTTAGCAGCATATAAACTTTTTACTGAAGAAAATTTGTCGCTTTATGACTTCGGTCAATTAGATGAACTAGACTTAGAATCAATAACCGACCTAGATAAGGAATTAGAGGGAGATAACAGGCCTGAAAAGGATCCTCAACCTGGTGAAAGCTCTGATAAAAATACAGATAAAAAAAATGACGAACTATATGATGAACAAGATGAGCTTTCTGTAGAAGTTGCTGAACAAGATGGTTCTGAGGAAAAAAATAAATTACCAAGTACTTCTACACAAATGTTTACTTACTTACTGTTAGGAGCATTGTTAATTGCCTTGGGGCTTATGTTATATTTTCTCCGCAAAAGAAATATAACGACAAGGTAGGGTGATAGTGTGCAAAAGTTAAAAAGAATATTTCCTACAATATTATTAGTTTTTTCCTTGTTCTTTATTTCAGCCTGTGGGCTTATTGAAGAAAAGCCCACAGGTCTGGAAGAAAATGGTACAAAGCAAGAGTCTGTTGTAGTAAAAGATGAAGCGAAAGATACGAATAAGAACAAGAAAGAAAAAGAAGATAAAACTGGTAAAAAGAAGGATAAGTTAAAAGAAGAATCAACAGAAGTTAAAGAAAAAGACGTATCTTCAGAACCTGACAATCGGACAAGTTCACCAAAGAATGAGCAAGCATCCAAACAGCCTGAAAATAAAAGTTCGTCGAAAGAAAAACCTGAGAAAAAGCAAGCTAGTGATTCTAATAAGAGTACAAAGCAATCACAAAAAACTACGAATAATAAGAAATCCCAATCGTCGAAACCAAAACAAACAACAGAAAAAAAGAAAAAAACAGTCACTATATCTATCAAAATATCATCTAGCGAAATACCATTAAGTGCGACCGAAGTAGAAATACAAGATGGTGACAAAGTATTAGACGTTTTAAACCGAGTTACAAAGGAAAAAGGGATCCATCGAGATGTAACTGGTAGTGGAAGTAGAGCATATGTTGCTGGACTTGCAAATGTCTATGAGTTTGATCGAGGTCAAGGAAGTGGTTGGATGTATCGTATAAATGGAGTATTTCCTGATCGAGGTGTAGGTGCAGTTCCTGTTCTACCAGGAGATCGAATTGAGTTTCTGTACACCCTTGATTTAGGAAAGGACCTAGGTGCAGAATTAAAACCATTCCGTAGATAACGTTAGATAGAAGTAAAACCGATCTATTGAAATAGATCGGTTTTATTTAAATTTTATTTCAACGAAAGAGGCAGAAGATTATGGAAAATGGATTTCGAGGCTATCATCCTTATCTAGCCTTTCTTTACTATATATTTGTCGGAGTTTTGTTAATGACTTATAATCACCCTTTATTTTTGTTAACTGCTATTATATTACTTATTTTTGTGAATGTATCCCATGATCGAGGCAAAGAGCTAAAGAAGTGGGCAATGCCCTTAGCTCTAATGGGAACAATTTTTTCTTTATTAAATCCTTTACTGGTTTCCCGTGGGTCACATATTTTATTTTATTTAGGCGACCGACAAATAACGTTAGAAGCAATCGTTTTTGGTGTTGTCATGGCCTTTATGGTCGTTTCGATCATTATGTTATTTATTTCTTTTAATATTATATTAAATGGAAGTAAATTTTTATACATTTTTTCAAAATTTCTTCCTCGTATTGCCTTTTTAGTTATGCTTACAATGCGCTTTGTTCCTTTATTAAAGGAGCGCTATAATGAAATTCAAGCTGTACAAAAAGTTCGAGGGATGACACTTAGTCAGGGTACAGTCCGGGAACGAGCGAGAAATGGTATGAATCTGATTCAAACCTTGTTAACATGGTCC
>CALJVC010000076.1 GCA_937974845.1 uncultured Pseudogracilibacillus sp.
TAATCTTACTAATTATAAATGGGCAACGTTTCGTAAAACAAAAGCAGGCGTTAAGTGATATGTGATATGCTCCCCCTAAAGTAGTTTTATTTTTTTAACTGTCTACTTTAAGGGGAGCATATCAATGTTTAGAGCACCGTTTTGTTATTTAGTCAAGCTATTCAGAAATATTAAATTGAAACGCTCGTTCCTCTTTAAATTCCCCGTCGTTAAAGGTCCGTTCGAAAAACTCAACCTTATTATCCTTTGTAACTAATATAACTGTTGAGCAACGGGTTCCATAATCGTCTGTTCGGATAAAAATAGGAGATAAATCTCTTTCTAGAGTAAGACCGACACCTGTATTAGGTAAAGCATGGTCGGGTGCTTTTGTTTGATCGTGTAGCTGTTGGAAGAGAATGTTCGGATCAACCGTTTCGGTTTTAGTAACATATTCCTTAAGCAAACGTTTGGCGCGAATAACCTTCGGCCAAGGGCTGTTTAATAGGGCGTTGCTTAAAGAGTGGGTTCCTGCTTTGATCTTTTTAATTTTTTTTTCTTCATTTCCGTAATAGTAGAGCTCGTCTGGCGTTCCTAGAAGAATATTAAAGCCATTGTATTGATTAGACTTGGCGTGAAGCTTTTCTAAATAGGCTAGCGGCGTGTCTTTACTTTTTAAGAAATTTGTAACGATTTCCCCCCGGGAGCGTTTGTCTGTTCGGTCGAAATATTTCGGGTCTCGAAAGTTCGTTAACGCGGCGAAGCGTCCTTCCTTTGTAATACCTAGCCAGGTTCCCTTAGCTTCGAGGTCTCTGCCGGCAAGTATATAGGGCTCATCTTCCCAAAAATGAGCCCCTTTTGTAGGCCGGCGATAGAATTCATCACGGTTGGCGGCCACAATTAATTTATATTTAGGATGTTGGGCAAAATGAAAGCTAACGATGCACATACAGGTCTTCTCCTTCTTTATCTAATGCCGTTCTCGATCAGTAATTCCGAGGGTACAACGAGAAATACAAATGAGGCGCTTTTCTTCATCGAAAAGCTCCACACTCCACACCATAGAGCGCCGGCCAAGGTGGATAGGGCGTCCGACGGCAGTGACTGTTCCTTCGCGTTTGCTCCGTAGATGATTGGCATTGATTTCCATTCCAAAGACAGCTTGTTTTTCTAAATCGACATGAAGGGCACCGCCGATACTAGCAACGGTTTCGGCAAGTAAAACACTTGCACCTCCATGTAAGTATCCATAGGGTTGTTTTGTCCGTTCATCGACGGGCATTGTCATAACGACTTTATCTTTGTCTAAAGATTCTAATTTTATACCAAGGGATTGTAGTAATTTTGAATTTGAATTATTCAGCTCCATACGTATCTCCTTTAAACCCTTTTTATCATGTGATTTATCCTAAGGTACTAAGGAATAAACCGATACCGAGTAAAATACCATAAAGAGTATTGGTTTGTCCGGTAGCTACCATTGCCGGCATCATTTCTAATGGTTCTTTTTTTCCGTAAAATTTAACGATTACTTCTACAGCTTTACCGATACTAAGTAAGGACAGTAAGCCCCATGTTGGTAAATATCCTTTGAATACGAAGAAAATGGTTAAAATATAGGCTAAAGCAAAAAGACTTGCTAAAAAAATTAAGGCCTTTTCTTTCCCTAATAAAATTGCGATAGTTTTCCGCCCGCTTTCTTTATCGTTATCGTGGTCACGAATATTGTTTGAAAGCAAGATCGCCCCGATAAAGATAGCAATAGGGATGGAAATATAAAGGACTTCCTTCGTAACCGTTAAGGTTTGAATAAAATAGCTAATACCAATCATGACCGTCCCCATTAAAAAGCCTGAAGTTACTTCTCCAAAGGGAGTGTAGGCAATCGGAATCGGTCCTCCTGTATATAAATAGCCGATTAGCATAGAAACGGCACCAATAACAGCAATCCACCAACTCGTTGTGGCTGAGATATAAATACCAATGAGAACAGCGATACCAAAGAAAGTAAAGCCTAATCGTAACACTGTTTTTGGTGCGATTCCATCTCGAACAATCGTCCCTCCGATGCCGACGGATTCTTCGTTGTCAAGACCTCGTACATAATCGTAATATTCATTGAACATATTTGTTGCGGCTTGAATGAGTAAAGCTGCTATCATCATGGCACTGAAGAGACCTAGATGGAAGGTCTGTTCTTCTACATAGGCGTACATTGTTCCGATTAAAACAGGAATAAAGGATGCGGTTAAGGTATGGGGCCGTAGTAATCTCCACCATACTTGAAAGCCGTCACGTTCATTTAAAGCTTCTTTAATCTCTTCTGTTTTATCTTCCATAGTTAACTCCTTTAATTTCAATATTCAAAGTATATTTTAAGGTAAGTGAGAATACTATGTCAATTTTACGAAAAACTATATGAAAGCATAGCTGAAAAATCTTGGAAAAGCTTACTTGTTTCGTCCTTTTTACTAGGGGAAATGATATGATTTCCTTGAGTATCACTACGTAAAAGAATAGAATAGTATAGGAATAGTTGGACGAGCAATCGTGGAGGTAAAAGAATGATACAGATGGAAGAAATGACCTTACAGGCATGGTTAAAGAAGGTAAAAGCAAGCCTGACAGATATGAAGGAACAGGTCTTGATTAGTTGGACAGAGAAAATTGCTCCAATTTCATTGATAGATTTATTAAAACGTACTGAACGCTCGGAGGAAGACCGATTATTTTGGGCTAATAACGAGCGTGATTTTATGTTGTTAGGTTTAGGGACAACAGAAGTAATCGTAGCGGAGGAAGACCGTTATGAGGAATTAGATAAGCAATGGAAACAACTAGTAGAAGAAGCGTACATTTACAATCCTTATATGGAAGAGGGAACAGGGTTAACTGCTCTGGGAGGAATGACCTTTGATCCCTTGCATGAAGGTAGTGAACTTTGGCGCTTATATCCGACGAGCCAATTGACTTTACCACGTTATTTAGTCTCCTTTACAAACGGTGCTTATTATTTCACAGTAAATCGATATGTTAAGAAGGATGAAAACCTTTCGACTGTTGTAGAAGAGATTGAAGACCAGCTACAATCTCTTCAAAAGGAAGACGAGACCTTCGAACCCCTTAGACAAAGGATTGTTAAGCGGTTAGAGAAGGATCCAGAAGCTTGGAAGGCTTCGGTGCAACGAGCGGTAGATACGATTCGGGCTCAGGAAGCGGAAAAAATTGTTTTAGCACGAGAATTGCGATTAACTTTCCAAGACCGGGTGCAAATTAGTTTGCTTATTGAAAGGTTAATGGATTCGCAATCCCAAGCATATGTTTTTGCCTATGAGCAAGGTGATGATTGTTTCCTCGGGGCAAGTCCAGAACGCTTAGTGTATGTTCGTGGCGATGAGCTCTTATCGACCTGTTTAGCAGGCACAGCTCCGAGAGGAAAAAACACTAAGGAAGACGAAGAAATTGCTAAAGAACAGTTAATGGAAAATAGTAAGAACCGTGAAGAGCATGATCACGTTGTGCAAATGATTAAGGGAAGCATCGCTCCCTTTACAGAAAAGACACATATACCAGACACACCGGTAGTATTGACGTTACGAAACTTACAACATTTATATACGCCGGTCCGGGCAAGGTTAAAAACAGGTGTGTCCGTCTTTCAATTAATAGAAGTGTTGCACCCTACACCGGCTCTTGGTGGCGTTCCAAGGGATAAAGCCTTAGCTTTCATTAGAGAAGAAGAGCAATTTGACCGTGGATGGTATGGTGCACCAATAGGATGGATTGATTATCAAGGAAATAGTGAGTTTGCCGTGGCGATTCGTTCTGGCTTAGTACAAGATAATGAAATGTCCCTCTTTGCTGGTTGTGGGGTTATGGCAGATTCGGATCCTGAGGAAGAATATAAAGAGACAGCAGTTAAATTTTTACCCTTGTTAACGATTTTGGAGGATTAAGAATGAATTATACAGAAGCTTTAACTCGATATACAGCTAATTTTATTGACGAGCTAGTAGCTAGAGGCGTCCGGGATGTAGTCGTTTCGCCGGGCTCTCGCTCAACTCCTTTAGCTGTATTAGTAGCTGAACATGAGGAAATTGAAGACTGGGTAGTCATCGACGAACGTTCGGCAGGCTATTTTGCCCTTGGCATTGCCCAAGCAACAGATCGTCCGGTTGCTCTTGTCTGCACATCTGGAACAGCTGTTGCAAATTATTTTCCAGCAGTAGTAGAAGCTTATTATGCTAGGGTACCTTTGCTTGTTCTTACGGCAGATCGACCTCATGAATTACGGGATATTGGTGCTTCTCAAACGATTGATCAAATTAAGATGTTTGGTCATTTTGTGAAAGGTTCCTTTGAAATGGCACCACCTAAAGCTGATGAAGCTTCCCTTGCTTATGTCCGAAACCGGGCAAGCCGTGCAGTAAAACGAAGCCTCCTTGATAACCCTGGTCCAGTCCATGTCAACTTTCCTTTTGATGAACCTTTAATGCCAGATATTACGTTACCGAATTTATGGCAAAGACAAAAAGGTCAGGAAAAAACAGAATGGTTTGTAGGGAAGAAGCAATTGGATGAATTGATGTTGGATGAATTACTTGAAAGGATTGAAAGCAAGGAAAAGGGATTAATCGTTTGTGGGCCTCAAAGGGATAAAGCCTTAGTTGATGAACTTATACAGTTAAGCGATAAACTGCGCATCCCCATTTTAGCCGACCCTTTATCCCAATTACGGACAACCCCCTACGTGAAGGATACGGTAATGGGGAGTTATGATGCTTATTTGCGTTCAGAAAAGGTCCGTCAAGGGATGAAACCAGACTACATTCTTCGGTTTGGAGCCATGCCAATTTCAAAGCACCTTTCGTTTTATTTGAAGGAACATGCGGACGTTCCTCAGTATATTATTGAAAATTATGATCATGTGCGTGAACCGTTAAATGTATCTAGTAATTATATTGTGGCTGATGGTGCTGGGTTATGTAAGGCCCTGAATCAACGAGTAAGTCCAAATAGAAAGCAAACGACGGCTTGGTTCGAAAAGTGGCTTAAGATGGAGAATGAAGCGAGGAATGTATTAAGTCAAGGGATGGTACAAGGGCAATTAACCGAAGGAAGAGTAAGCCAAATTGTTCTTGATAGTTTAGAAGATGGAAGTCATTTCTTCGTAGCCAATAGTATGCCAGTTCGAGATGTAGACACGTTTTTAATACCGACAAGTAAAGATATTCGCTTATATGCTAATCGTGGAGTAAGTGGTATAGATGGAACTTTATCTAGTGCGATCGGTGTAGCGGCTACAGGGAAAAAAGTAACTCTTCTAATTGGAGACTTGAGTTTTTACCATGATTTGAATAGTTTATTCATTGCTAAAAGATATGAACTTCCTATAACGATTATTTTAATCAATAATAATGGTGGTGGCATCTTTTCCTTCTTACCGCAAGCGAAGGAAGAAAAGCATTTTGAGCATTTATTCGGCACGCCTTTAAATATCGATTTTGCCCATGCAGTAGAAATGTATGAAGGGGATTATTTTCTTGTAGAGAAAGAAGAAGAATTAAAAGAGGTATTGTTAAAGGATAAGAAAAGAAAAGGCTTTTCCGTTATTGAAGTTCAAACCGATCGTGTAGAGAATGTAACTTGGCATCGTGCTCTTTGGGATGAAATCATAACGAGGGTGGAAAAGAAATGACCGAGTTTTTTACTATAAATGGAAGGACTTACGCATACACCGTCCAAGGGGAAGGAACACCTTTAGTTTTATTGCATGGCTTTACTGGGCGGAAGGAAACCTGGGATCCATTGTTCGTAAAGTTTGCCAAGGGATATCAAGTAATAGCGATTGATTTACCAGGGCATGGGGAATCATTTTCTCCAGGTGTTGTGACGATGATGGACTTTGTAGAAGACTTTCATTTGTTTATGAAAAACCTAGTAAATGAACCCTTTCATTTATTGGGCTACTCCTTCGGTGGACGCTCAGCCTTGTCCTACGCAATGCAATACCCTGAACGTATTCGGACACTTATTTTAGAAAGTGCCTCCCCTGGTTTAAGAACAAAGGAAGAGCGGTTACAGAGACAGGAATCTGATCGTCAACTAGCTGAAAAAATAGAGAGAGAAGGAGTTGCTTCTTTCGTCGATTATTGGGAAGCAATTCCTTTATTTTCTAGCCAAAAAAGACTGACAGAGAAAGCTTGGAGACAACAAAGAAAAGAGAGGCTTTCCCAGTCAGCCAGTGGCTTAGCTATGTCTTTATTAGGGATGGGGACTGGATTTCAACCTTCATGGTGGGAGGATTTGGATCAGATAAATTTTCCGGTTCTATTAATTGTCGGTGAAGAGGATGGTAAGTTTGTTCGCATTAATAAGGAAATGGAACGTCAAATTCCTACAGCCGAATTACAAAAGATAAAAGAGGCCGGTCATGCAACCCACCTAGAACAACCGGCCATATTTTTAGAGTATGTGAAGGCTTTTGTAGATAAAAATTAGAATAATTCTTAATCTTGTCGTATGATTAGAAGAGAAGCAAGTTATTATTTTATAAATGGGGTGTGACAATTGACAGTTCAATGGGAAAAAGTTAGAGACTATGAAGAAATTATATATGAAAAATATAATGGTATTGCGAAAGTAACGATTAACCGCCCGGAAAAACGTAATGCCTTTACGCCGTTGACGGTGAATGAAATGATTGATGCCTTTGCTGATGCCCGAGACGACTCTTCAATCGGTGTCATTATTTTAACTGGTGCTGGGGACAAGGCCTTTTGTTCTGGCGGAGACCAAACAGTAAGAGGTCATGGAGGTTATGTGGGCTCCGACGAGATTCCGCGTTTAAATGTCCTTGACTTACAGCGCTTAATTCGTACGATTCCTAAGCCAGTCATAGCGATGGTGGCAGGTTATGCTATTGGTGGTGGGCATGTTTTACATATCGTTTCAGACCTAACGATTGCAGCGGACAATGCTATCTTTGGGCAAACAGGTCCGAAAGTAGGAAGCTTTGACGCTGGATATGGTGCCGGTTTACTTGCAGCAATGGTCGGTCAGAAACGTGCTCGAGAAATTTGGTATCTATGCCGTCAGTACAATGCGGAAGAGGCCTACGAAATGGGAATGGTCAACAAGGTTGTTCCATTAGAAGAGCTCGAGGCAGAAACAATCAAGTGGTGTGAGGAAATTTTAGAAAAATCTCCGACAGCTTTACGTTTCTTGAAGGCTTCTTTCAACGCTGCAACCGATGGTTTAGCAGGTCTTCAGCAGATGGGTGGAGACGCAACGTTATTATACTATACAACGGATGAAGCGAAGGAAGGTCGCGACGCTTTTAAAGAGAAGCGGAAGCCAAACTTCGATCAATTCCCACGTTTTCCATAATAGGAAAGAGAACGGTGTTCGGCATTTAGTCGACACCGTTTTTATCTTGTTTATTTTAAATTTATATATATCGAAGGATTAGGAGGTAACAGGATGGTAGGAAAAGCTACGACGATTCCACATTGGTTATCGAAACAGGCGAGCTTGCATCCAGATAAACTTGCTATTGAAGATAGAAGTGGCATGCAGTTAAGCTTTTCTGAATTAGCTTTAAAAAGTAAATCTTTTGCCCGTAAATTGGCAAACTACTCTATCGGAAAAGGAAGTCGAGTCGCGATACTTTCAAGGAATAAGCTAGAAATGATCTACGCTTTACATGCGATAAGTTATCTTGGAGCTATCGCTGTATTATTAAATACTAGATTAACTTCCTATGAATTACGCGATCAATATAAACGATCAGGGGCTGTGCTTTTATTAACATCGGAGGAACTTCAAAAGCAAAAGGATTTAGGTAAAATACAGACTGTGACTTATGATGAAGTAAATGCTTTACAAGAGTTAACTATTGATTTAAAAGAAGAACTATCTTTAGACGATCCTTATACGATGATGTTTACTTCCGGTACAACTGGTGCACCAAAGGCCGTCCTTCATACTTATGGAAACCATTGGTGGAGTGCCATAGGTTCGGTTTTGAACTTAGGTTTACAGGAAGAGGATAAGTGGTTGTTAACATTGCCCTTATTCCATGTAGGAGGCTTGTCAATTATAATTCGGAGTGTTATGTATGGGATGCCAGTATACTTTATGGAACGTTATGATCGAGATGAGTTATTAAATGCTTTCGAACGAAAGGGTGTTACGATAGCTTCCTTAGTAACGGTGATGTTAAAGGACCTCATTGCTCGTCTCGATGGACG
The DNA here is from genome assembly GCA_937974845.1 of uncultured Pseudogracilibacillus sp. Classification (GTDB taxonomy): domain Bacteria; phylum Bacillota; class Bacilli; order Bacillales; family Amphibacillaceae; genus Pseudogracilibacillus. Next base: position 8,232 of record CALJVC010000076.1, read on the forward strand.
ACGGTTACCAGAGACGGTTCGTTGTATTTTGTTAGGGGGAGGAAGTGTTCCGGAGCCCTTACTACATAAGGTTGAACAATTACAGATTCCCCTTTTTCAATCCTATGGTATGACCGAAACTAGTTCTCAAATTGCAACTTTGAGTCAATCCTATGCTCGAAAAAAACTGGGTTCAGCAGGAAAACCTTTGTTTCCTGCGCAAATAGCCATCGATAAGCCTGATGAGGACGGAGTAGGTGAAATTATCGTTAAAGGACCGATGGTTTTTCATGGATACGATCAATTGCCTGAAGTAAATCGAAACGTATTTCAAAACGGTTGGTTCCATACGGGAGACTTAGGGTATATTGATGATGAAGGTTTTTTATACGTCGTTGACCGTCGTACGGATTTGATCATTTCTGGCGGAGAAAACATTTACCCCTCGGAAGTAGAGGAAGTGTTGTTAGCTTATGAAGGAATTGAAGAGGTTGCAGTGGTAGGACGTCCAGACGAAAAGTGGGGGGAGGTACCGGTAGCCTTCGTGGTTGGTAAGGAAGGACTTAGTAAAGAAGCAATTGATGACTTTGCTAAGGAACGTTTAGCTCCCTTTAAACTTCCGAAAGAAATCTTTTTTATCGACAGCTTACCACGAAATGCTTCTAACAAAGTGATGCGACATCGCTTAGCTCTGCGTTGGCAGGAAGATTAAGAAAAGTTGTTTCTGTCAATACATGAATATCGATGTAATCGTCCATCTTAAGAAATAAGCAATGATTATTTTTTAAGAGGGGAGGATTACATGGAAAGAAGAAAGTATTATGTAGATATGCAAGCGCGGGAAATTTCGGAAGTAAAATATGAAAATAACCATCATTATACGATTTATGCAACAGAGACAGAAGTAGCTGAACTACGACGTCTTTTTCAAAGGGTGACTGAGAGTGATCAAGCAAGTTTTTGGCGTTCCTATATTCCTTTTGAGCCTTACCATAGAGATTTAGCAAACGATCTGTATGACGCAGCCTTTAGTGATGCGCTAGCCCTCGTTTATCGACTTGGGGATGACCAAACGAAAATGTATATTGAAACTACAGGGGTATTACGAAAGGACATATAGATACTTATCGAGGGTAAACGTATTTTCAAATATCACAAAGTAGGCTACAATAACAATAGATTATGTAGAAGGTAGTTGGGATGAATGATTTATACGTTTACTGATTTTTATAGAAATAAGGTACAGCTCTCTTTTGAGGATGAGCCCTTCTCTAAAAGTCCTAAACATGTTTGGGTTATTTGTCGGTATGAGAAAAAGTGGCTGTTGACGAAACATCGTACCCGTGGGATAGAGTTTCCTGGGGGAAAGGTAGAAGAAGGTGAAACGGCTGAAAAAGCAGCCCGTCGAGAAGTAATGGAGGAAACAGGGGCGACAATTAAACGGCTCCGTTATGTTGCACAGTATTTTGTCGCAGGAAAAGGTGGACAAATTGTAAAGAATGTATATTTTGCTGAAATTGAAGATTTACTTCAGCAAACCCATTATTATGAAACAGAAGGGCCGGTTCTGCTTGAACGCTTACCGAATAATATCAAACGGGATGAACGCTTTAGCTTTATGATGAAAGATGACGTCCTTGTTCGTAGTTTAGATTTTATCAAAAAACATTTTTTCAAATAAGTTTTGTCACTATTTAATTTAAAACGGTATCCATT
>CALJVC010000077.1 GCA_937974845.1 uncultured Pseudogracilibacillus sp.
TCGCAAAGTATTACGCATTCGATGGTTTTTCAGTTATAATTGTTTCAGAATATTTTTTTATAGGAGACTGGAAAGATGACTATTGATGTGTATCGTAATCGTAAGAAAGAAGATATCGGTCGATTATTAGTGAAATGTCCGGACAAGCCGGGAATCGTTTCTGCTTTATCGACATTTTTATATGAGCATGGGGCGGACATTATGGAGTCAACGCAATTTTCTAGCGATGATCCGTCACGCATGTTCTACATCCGCTTCGAGTATTTTTTAGATGGTCTACTCGATAAAAGGGATGAGATTGAAAAGAATATCCAGCCGTTAGCGGAGGAGTTCGAAATGGAAGTGACGTTTACATACAATGACAAACGTAAACGGAGCGCTATTTTCGTTTCAAAGGAAATCCATTGTTTGCTGGAGTTACTTTGGGAATGGCAAAGTGGCGATTTAGATACGGATATCGCCCTTGTTGTCAGTAACCACGAAACCGCTCGGGAAGTCGTCGAGCAGATGGGTATTCCTTTCTACTATATTCCTGCTAATCGTGAAATCCGGGAGGAAGTAGAGGCTAAGCAATTAGAGTTGCTTGAGGAGTACGATATTGACTTAATCATTTTAGCTCGTTATATGCAGATACTCACACCAAATTTTGTCGAGAAGTATCCGAATCAGATTATTAATATTCATCATTCGTTTTTACCGGCCTTTATCGGTGCTCGACCATACGAGCGGGCCTATGAACGTGGCGTAAAGCTTATCGGAGCGACGTCCCACTATGTAACAAATGAGCTGGATGAGGGACCAATTATCGAGCAAGATATTGAGCGGGTCGACCACCGGAACAATATTGCAAGCCTGAAGAAGATCGGTCAGCAGGTCGAACGGGTCGTCCTCGCCCGTGCTGTAAAATGGCACTTACAAGATCGAATCATCGTTAAAGATAACAAAACTATCGTCTTTACATAGACTAATTTTTTCGATTCGATAAGGAGCTTACTAGCGCGGTAAAAATATAAAAGGGTTTGATTTGTAGACCTGGGCCATTAACTCGATTTTTAAGAAAACTCTAGTGTGAGGCGTTTAAACAGTTTAATTATGGTAAGAACTCTGAAAACGCCACGACAATGCAAGTTATAGTATCTATAATGGAACGTTTCAAATAAATAAGACCACCGTTTTTTCGGTGGTCTTGTTTTTTGCACATTTTTTTAAAGAATATATCTGTCACTGAGAGCATTTAAGCTCACTCAGGATTACCAGCATTAAATATCGCTATCTAGAATTAACTAGGAGCTATTTTTAGTTGTAGTTGAGATCCGGAATCCTTGCGCGTGCGCTTTTCGGAGAAAATCGCTTAATTTGAGATGTGGTGCGCCCGCCACGCGCGTCTTTCGAGGAAATTACTCTTAATTTGATACGCGGGGGTCCCTGCCACGCGCGACTCTCGGGGGAAAACTGCTCCAAGTGAGACGCGGCAACCCCGCCACGCGCATCTCTCGAAGAAAAACCGCTCTAAGTTAGACGCGGTAACCTCGCCGCGCGCATCTTTCGGAGAAATTCCTCTTAATTTGAGACGCAGAGCACTCACCACGCACAACTTTCGAGAAAAAACTGCTCCAAGTGAGACGTGGCAACCCCACCACGCGCGTCTTTCGGAGAATTTCCTCTTAATTTGATACGCGGCGCACCCACCACGAGCATCCCTCTCAGAAAAAATACTCTAAGTGAGACGCAGCGCACCCACCACACCCTTCTAGTTATCAAATTAACTTGATTTAGAGTTCTACTGTAACTCAAGGAGAAACTAATGGAAGATTCAGCCTTTTTCTTTCTTCTTCGGCTTTTTCAATGATATAGCTTGAAAGAAAATTTTTATGTTGGTTTTCATTTTTAAAGCTGTATAACGTGTAGCGGCCTTTTCGATGGACGTGGAAATATTTTGCTAAAACTCTTCTAATCGTATGTTTGGATAATTCGCCATTGCACCATTCAGAAATATTTCCAACTGTTATTTCTTCCTGAGGAAATAGGGTATAACGTAAATAAATCGTTTGGAGAATAACCTCTTCATTATCAAAGTATTTCTTGCAACTAGGGCAAAAAAAGTAGAAGGAATTATCTTTTTTTATATTATTAAAACAATAAACGCAAGCGATATTATTTTTGATCTCGGATGGTTGAACTTCTGGAAGACGGTCGTACATAGAGACCTGAATATTTTCCTGGGTAAGCTTTTCGACTAAAAGATATTCTTTTTGGGAAAGTGGACGGGATTGGCGAGCTATTTTTTTCAAAAATATGTCCACCTGGGAAGCGAATAGAAAAGGAGATTGAACTTGCGCGCCATATAGCACGAAATGAGGATTAATAAAGACTACATAGGATGTAACATTCGTCGTTATATCTAGTTTTGCTAGAAGTTTCTTAAACATATATTCCGTTCTTTCTAATTGATGAACTGGATTATAAATTTGAGTTCGTTTATTTAAAGAGTAGATTTTATTATTTTCTATAATATAATCACCAAAAAAATTTTTCACTTCTAGAAGATAAACTCTATTATAAGTAACAAGAGCCGTATCAATCTGAAATTCTGATCCGTTAATTTCGTATAACAGGTTATAGAGTGGAAGAATCTTCGACGATTCAAACTGCGACAACAAACTCGCTAAACTCTTTTCTCCTAAGTAACCTTTAAAGCTTCTTTCAAATTGCCTCGATTCTGAAGCTGTTACCTTCTTTTTCCTATTCAGCAAGGCATAATAATATAAAAGTGTATCCGGAACTTGTGTAATTTTTGACAAGTATCCTCACCTCTTTTTTTTACTTTTATCATAACGCAGAAAGCTTTCTGTCGCAAAATCAGATTTTCCTAAAATAGTGAGAAATTCCATAGCTATTATCGCTTTTTAACTAGAGCATTTTGCCATTTAGTGTAGCTAATAATATAATGTTTTGTAATTTTTAATAAAATTACATAGATTTTCTCTGAAAGGGAGCTCTAAATCCAGCCCCGCGCGACTTTCGAGAAAAAAACGCTCTAAGTGAGACG